>NZ_JAFFZF010000005.1:0-172683 GCF_016924115.1 Gordonia sp. BP-119 | reverse complement strand
TGACCTCACCGGGGCGGGTGGACAGGACAGTGAAGAGTCACGGCCTACCAGCCAGACAGGGTCCTAATCAGGTCACACCCGCCCCGGTCCTCACAGGTCACTTGGTGCAGGTGATCGACCGGAGTTCCGGGCCGACACATCTCGCCCATGACAGCACCGTCAGCCACGAAGTAAGTCAGACCCAAACCCGGTCAACCACCCACACCCATTCTCACTGCCACGAAGGGCGGGCGAGGCACGTCACCACCCCCTTCGTGGCTCGCTTCGCTCGCACCTCAGGGAGCATGAGAAACAAGCCGCGAAGCGGATGACGCTCAGCCCGTGACAAGCCAGGCGATGATGACCAGGACCAGCAGCGCCAGCAGCGCGAAGGTGACCGGCGAGCGCAGTATCTTCTTCACAATCCGGTCCCGTCGTCGTCAGCGAAGCGGCGTCGGTCGACCAGCGTGGCAGCGGCGTCGACCAGCAAACTGAGCACGTAGGCGATGAGGATCGCCACCGGGATCACGACGGCGACGGTCACCAGCAACTGGGGCACGAAGGACAGGCCCGTGAGCCACTCCTCCACGCTGTCCCACCAGTCGAAGAACGCCGACACCTCATCACCCCGTCATCTGTGCATCCGTTCCCGCGGGCAGCCGTATATCCGTCCGCGGCGTCTGCGTCGCTCCGAGTCCGTGATCACCGCCACTGTCTCCCTCACGGGAGCCGAGTGGCGTCGGCGAGAACCCGTCGCGATGATGGAACTCATGTCTGTCGCAGATGACTCCACCGTAACGTCCCTGCCGACCGTGCCGCCGCGGGCATCCGGGACCGCGGCCGACGTCTCCCCGGCGGCTCCTCCGGCTCCGTCGCACACGAGCGCCTTCCCGCCGATCGGCGACTACGCGTTCCTGTCCGACACCGAGACCAACTGTCTCATCGCGCGCAACGGCTCCGTCGAGTGGATGTGCATACCCCGGCCCGATTCACCGAGCGTCTTCGGCGCCATCCTCGACCGTAGTGCCGGCCACTTCCGACTGGCGCCCTACGGCGTGAACGTCCCGGTGGATCGGCGCTACCTGCCCGGCAGCCTGATGGTCGAGACCACCTGGCAGACCGACACCGGTTGGATCATCGTCCGTGACGCACTGGTCATGGGTCCGTGGCACGACAACGAACGTCGTTCGAAGACGCACCGCCGGACGCCCACCGACTGGGACGCCGAGCACATCCTGCTGCGCACCGTGCGCTGCGTGTCCGGCACCGTCGAACTGCACATGAGTTGCGAACCCGCCTTCGACTACCACCGCGGGACGACGAAGTGGGAGTACTCGGGCCCGGCCTACGGCGAGGCGATCGCGACCGCCAAGGACACCGATGCCGACACGCCCACCTTGAAACTCACCACGGACCTCCGGCTGGGTCTGGAGGGTCGCGAAGCGCGGGCACGTACCCGGCTCGTCGAAGGCGACAACCGCTTCGTCGCACTCAGCTGGTCCCGGCAGCCGGCGCCGCAGAACTTCGAGGAAGCCGCCCAGAAGATGTGGGCGACAAGCGAGTCGTGGCGGCAGTGGATCAACATCGGCAGCTTCCCCGATCATCCGTGGCGCTCACATCTGCAGCGTTCGGCCCTCACGCTGAAGGGACTCACCTACTCCCCGACCGGCGCGCTGCTCGCCGCCGCGACCACGTCGCTGCCGGAAACGCCTCAGGGCGAGCGCAACTGGGACTACCGCTATGCGTGGGTGCGGGACTCGACCTTCGCCCTGTGGGGTCTGTACACGCTCGGTCTCGACCGCGAGGCCGACGACTTCTTCTCCTTCATCGCCGATGTCTCGGGCATCACCAACGGGGAACGTCATCCGCTGCAGGTGATGTACGGCGTCGGCGGCGAACGCACCCTGGAAGAGGAAGAGCTGACCCATCTCTCGGGCTACGACGGCGCCCGGCCGGTCCGTATCGGCAACGGCGCGTACAACCAGGCACAGCACGACATCTGGGGCACGATGCTCGACTCGGTGTACCTCAACATCAAGTCGCACGAAGCGGTGCCGGAGACGTTGTGGCCCGTGCTGAAGGCCCAGGTCGAAGAAGCGATCAAGCACTGGAAGGATCCCGACCGCGGCATCTGGGAGGTGCGCGGGGAGCCGCAGCATTTCACGTCCTCGAAGGTCATGTGCTGGGTCGCCCTCGACCGCGGGTCACGCCTCGCGACGATGCACGGCGAGCAGGCCCACGCGCGCGAGTGGGCCGCGATCGCGGAGGAGATCAAGGCCGACGTCCTGGCGCACGGGGTCAACGAGCGCGGGGTGTTCACCCAGCGTTACGGCGACGACGCGCTCGATGCCTCGTTACTACTCGTCCCGCTGCTGCGATTCCTGCCGCCGGACGACCCCCGGGTGCGCGCAACGGTTCTCGCGATCGCCGACGAACTCACCGAGAACGAACTGGTGCTCCGCTACCGGGTCGAGGAGACCGACGACGGCCTCAGCGGCGAAGAGGGTACGTTCACCATCTGCTCGTTCTGGCTGGTGTCGGCCCTCGTCGAGATCGGCGAACTGCCACGGGCGAAGACGCTGTGTGAACGACTGCTGTCCTACTCGAGCCCGCTCAAGCTGTACGCCGAGGAGATCGACGCCAAGACCGGACAGCACCTCGGCAACTTCCCGCAGGCGTTCACCCACCTCGCCCTCATCAACGCGGTGATGCATGTGATCCGCGCCGAGGAAGCCGCCCACCAGGCCACCTTCCAGCCGGCGAATCACTGAGCGCGACGAGCCGAAACGCGCTCAGTCCAACCGCCAGTCCTCGTAGGCGCGTGGGTCGTTGATCGGTTCGACATGCAGGGTCACGGTGAGATCGTCGACCGCGGCGCGGAGTTCGTCCTCGATCGTCTCGGCCAGATCGTGCGCGCGCTGCACCGACCAGTCACCGGGGACGAGCATGTGCAACTGGACGAACCGTTCGTGGCCGGCCTCCCGCGTGCGGACGTCGTGGAAGTCGATCCGGTCGGCGCGGTGACGCGCGAGGACGGCGTCGATCGCGGCGCGCAGGTCGTCGGGCAGCGCCGAGTCCATCAGTCCCGCACCGGATCGCCAGACCAACCGTCCGCCCACGACGAGGATGTTGGCAGCCACCGCGATGGCGATCAGCGGGTCGAGCGGCAGCCAGCCGGTCACGGCGACCAGGAACACACCGACCACCACGCCGGCCGTCGTCCACACGTCGGTCATGAGATGCCGGCCGTCGGCTTCGAGGGTCAGCGACCGATGACGTCGACCGGCGCGGATGAGCACCCAGCCGACGACCGCGTTGACCACCGTCGCGCCCACCGAGATCGCCAGTCCCATGCCGACTTCGTCCAGTTCCTCCGGGTGGAGCAGGCGGTCGACGGCCGTCGCGACGATGACGACCGCCGCGACGACGATCATCACCCCCTCGAACACCGCCGAGAGGTATTCCGCCTTGGTGTGCCCGAAGTTGTGGCTCCGGTCCGGTGGCTTCGCCGCCACCCGCAGCGCGACGAACGCACCGATCGCCGCAACGAGGTTGACGGTGGACTCCAGCGCGTCGGAGAGCAGACCGACCGAGCCGGTGACCCGCCAGGCGATTAGTTTGAGACCGATCACGACGATCGCGGTCACGATGCTCAGCACCGCGAACGCCGACAGGTCCCGGCGCGGGGTGCGCGTCGTCGTCATGACCGGGACCCGATCAGGCCGCGAGCCCCCGGCGCCGCAGCAGCGGTTCGATACGCGGCCGGCGACCGATCAGGCCCTCATGTGCGACAAGCGGATCCACGCTGTCGCCGCGGGAGAGAGTGGCGTCGGCGAACCGGCGGCCGTTCTCGCGACGCAGCCCGCCCTCGGCAAGGAACCACTGCTCGGTCTCGGCGTCGAGTACCTCCGACCAGATGTAGCTGTAGTAGCCGGCGGAGTAGCCGCCACCGAAGATGTGGTTGAAGTACGAGCTCCGGTAGCGCGGCGGGATCAGTTCGGTGTGCAGGCCCGCGTCGGTGAGCGCCCGCGCCTCGAAGGCCTCGACATCGGCCACCGCCTCGGCCTCCGCCACCGACAACCGGTGCCAGGCCAGGTCCAGCGAGGATGCGGCGAGGTATTCGATGGTGCCGTGCGCGGACTCGGCTCCCGCCGACTCCCGCGCCGCATCGGCGAGCTCGGCCGGGATCGGCTCTCCGGTCTCGTGATGCCGGGCATAGTTCGCCAGCACGTCCGGGTGCAGCGCCCACATCTCGTTCACCTGCGACGGGAACTCGACGAAGTCCCGCGGTACCGACGTCCCGGATTGCGACGGGTAGTCGACCGACGACAGCAACCCGTGCAGGGCGTGCCCGAACTCGTGGAAGAGCGTGGTGAGCTGATCCATCGTGAGCAGACACGGTTGTCCGGCATCGGGTTTGGTCAGGTTCAGCACGTTCACGATGATCGGCTGGGTGTGCAGGACCGACGACTGGTCGACGATGTTGTTCATCCACGCCCCGCCGCGTTTCGACGGTCGGGCGAAGAAGTCGCCGAGGAAGAGCCCGATACCGACGCCCGCGTCGTCGCGTACCTCCCAGGCGCGCACATCCGGGTGGTACAGCGGGAGATCGGTGATCTCCCGAAAGCTGAGGCCGTACAGCTTGTTCGCGGCGAAGAAGACACCCCTGGTCAGCACCGCGTCCAGTTCGCAATAGTTCGCGAAGTCGTCGAGCGGCACCGCCGAGTGCGACCGCTTCTCCCGATCGAGCCAGAAGGTGAGATCGGCGGGGCCGATCGGCGCGTCACCCGCGAACTCGGTGAGCCGGGTGAGTTCGCGGCCACCGGCACGCATGGCCGAGGAGTTGAGCTCGCGCAGCATGTCGTCGACGGCCCCCGGGTCCGGCGCCGTCTGCTCGGCGATCACGTATTCGGCGTGGTCCCGGTAGCCGAGCATCTCTGCTCGGCGTGCCCGCAGGCGGACGATCTCGAGGACCAGTTCCCGGGTGTCGTGTTCGTTGCCTCGGGCGCACCGCCCCACCGACGCGTCGAACACCCGCCGGCGCACATCGGCATTCGTCACTTCGGTGAGCACCGACTGACTCGTCGGCAGTTCGAGCGTGAGGAGGTATCCGCTGTCGTGCCCGGCCTCGCCGGCGGCACGGCTGGCGGCGGCGATCTGTCCGGCCGACAGACCGTCCAGTTCGGCGGCATCGTCGACGAGCACCGCCGAGTCGTTGGTGTCGTCGAGGATCTTCTGGGAGAACGTCGTCGTGAGATAGGCCAGGCGGGAAGCGATCTCCCGCATCTCACCCTGTGCGTCGGGGTCGAGTCCGGCTCCGGCGCGGACCGATTCCCGGTACCGCTTGTCGAGCAGCCGGCGCTGGGCTTCGGTGAGATCGAGTTCGTCGGCGCGCGAGTGGAGGTCGGAGATCCGTTCGAAGAGAACCGGATTCATTGCGATCGTGTTCGAGTGATCGGTCAGGAGCGTCGACAGCTCCTGGGAGATCGCGTTGCGTCTGGGGTTCGTGTCGGGTCCGACGAGGTTGAAGAAGATCCCCGACGCGCAGGCCAGGTCGCGCCCCGACAACTCCAGGGCTTCGATCGTGTTGGTGAAGGTGGGCGCCGCGGGATCGGCCGCGATCGCCTGCACCTCGGCCACATGCGACGCCATGGCCTCGGTGAACGCCGGCAGGAAGTCGTCGTCGGAGATCGACGCGAAGTCGGGGAGGTCGTAGGGCAGGCCGCTTTGCGCCAGTACCGGATTGGCGCCCTGTGCTGCGGTCATCGTCTCCCGCTCCCGGTCTGCCCGTCGCCCATCACTTCCCCTTCGGCTTGTCACCCACCGCGTCGGTGGAGAGCGCGGCCACGAAGGCCTCCTGCGGGACCTCGACGCGGCCGATGGTCTTCATCCGCTTCTTGCCCTCTTTCTGCTTCTCGAGCAGTTTGCGCTTACGGCTGATGTCGCCGCCGTAGCACTTCGCGAGCACATCCTTGCGGATGGCTCGGATGTTCTCGCGCGCAATGATCTTCGAGCCGACGGCGGCCTGCACCGGAACCTCGAACTGCTGGCGCGGGATGAGCTCCTTGAGCTTGATCGCCATCCGGTTGCCGTAGGCATAGGCGGCGTCCTTGTGGACGATCGCACTGAACGCGTCGACGGCCTCGCCCTGGAGCAGGATGTCGACCTTCACCAGATCGGCTTCCTGCTCGCCCGCCTCCTCGTAGTCGAGGCTGGCATAGCCACGCGTCCGCGACTTCAAGGCGTCGAAGAAGTCGAAGATGATCTCGGCCATGGGCAGCGTGTACCGCAGTTCCACGCGCGTCTCCGACAGGTAGTCCATCCCGCCGAGCTCACCTCGACGCGACTGACACAGCTCCATGATCGCGCCGATGAACTCGCTCGGCGCGATCACGGTGGTCTTGACGATGGGTTCGTAGATGTGCCGGGTCTTGCCTTCCGGCCAGTCCGACGGGTTGGTCACCACATGCTCCGAACCGTCTTCCATGACCACCCGGTAGACGACGTTTGGGGCCGTCGAGATCAGGTCGAGGTTGAATTCGCGCTCGAGACGCTCGCGGGTGATCTCCATGTGCAGCAGACCGAGGAAGCCGCAGCGGAAGCCGAACCCAAGCGCGACCGAGGTCTCCGGCTCGAAGGTCAGTGCGGCGTCGTTGAGCTGCAACTTCTCGAGCGCCTCGCGCAACACCGGGTAGTCGGACCCGTCGAGCGGGTACAGCCCCGAATAGACCATCGGTCGCGGCTCGCGGTACCCCGTCAGCGCCTGCTCGGCACCCCGGCGGGCGGTGGTGACGGTGTCACCGACCTTCGACTGGCGAACGTCCTTCACACCCGTGATCAGGTAACCGACCTCGCCGACACCCAGCCCCGTGGTCGGCTTCGGTTCCGGGGACACGATGCCCACCTCCAGCAGTTCATGCGTGGTGCCGGTCGACATCATCAGGATCTTCTCCCGCGGCACGATCTTGCCGTCGACGACACGGACGTAGGTGACCACGCCGCGATAGGTGTCGTACACCGAGTCGAAGATCATCGCCCGCGCCGGGGCGTCGGAATCGCCCACCGGAGCCGGCACCTTCCGGATGACCTCGTCGAGCAGCTCGGTGACCCCGACGCCGGTCTTGCCCGACACACGCAGCACGTCTTCCGGCTCGCAACCCACGATGTGCGCGAGTTCGGCCGCGTAGCGCTCGGGGTCGGCCGCGGGCAGGTCGATCTTGTTGAGCACCGGGATGATGGTGAGGTCGTTCTCCATCGCCAGATACAGGTTGGCGAGGGTCTGGGCCTCGATGCCCTGCGCGGCGTCGACGAGCAGGACAGCTCCCTCGCACGCCTCCAGAGCGCGGGACACCTCGTAGGTGAAGTCGACGTGCCCGGGGGTGTCGATGAGGTGCAGGACGTAGTCCTCGTCGCCCTCCGCCGACTTCACCGTCCAGGGCAGACGGACGTTCTGCGCCTTGATGGTGATGCCGCGCTCGCGCTCGATGTCCATTCGATCGAGGTACTGCGCCCGCATCTGCCGCTCTTCGACGACGCCGGTGAGCTGCAGCATCCGGTCTGCCAGCGTCGACTTGCCGTGGTCGATGTGGGCGATGATGCAGAAGTTCCGGATACGTGCCGGATCGGTGAAGGTGGTGTCGGCGAAGGTGGGAATGGAACTACTCCTCGAACGAGAACTTCGGTAGAGAACGGGTACGGATACGGGTTGTCCTCCAGTTTCTCATGAGCACCCCGCGTGGCGCGTCCGGCCACGTCGCACCCTTCGAGACGGCCCTCCGCAGGCTCCGGGCCTCCTCAGGGATCGGAGAAGTCCGCGAGCACCTCCGAAGGCGCTACGGTGGCAGCCGTGTCCGCGTCCACCGTCACCACCATCGAGTCCGACGACGTCGCCGCCGAGGTACACCGGCCGGGGATCCCGGCACGTGCCACGCTCGTCCTCGCCCACGGCGCAGGCGGCAACCGCGACGCCGTGATCCTGCGCGCCCTGGCCGAGGAACTGTGCGACCGCGGGTTCGTCGTCGCCCGGATCGACCTGCCGTATCGACGGCGCCGACCCAAGGGCCCGCCCAGCCCGTCCGCCGCCGCCGCCGACCGGGACGGCATCCGTGCCGCATGCGCAACGTTGCGCGCCGAGTCCGACGGGCCGCTGATCGTCGGTGGGCACTCCTATGGCGGGCGACAGTCCTCGATGGCCGTCGCCGAGGACGGAACAGCTCTGGCCGACGGCCTGCTGCTGACGTCGTATCCGCTGCATCCGCCGGGCAAGCCCGACCGGCTGCGCACCGAACACCTGCCGTCGATCACCGTCCCGACCCTCGTGGTCCACGGGAGCACCGACCCGTTCGGCACCACCGACGAGATGACCCGCGCGATCGGCCTCATCGATGCGCCGACACACATCGTCGAACTCGAGAAGGTCGGACACGACCTCAACCCGAAGAGAAAACCCACCGCAGCCCTCACCGCGGACGCGGTCGAGGACTTCCTGCTACCCCACATCTCCGGAGAGGACTCCTGACGATGACCAGTCGCGACGCCCGGCCCGCACTTCGGCCGACAACCGATCTCGCCCGCACCATCAGCTATTCCCCCGACCTCGACGGCGACGCCGACCCCGGCGAGATCGTGTGGACCTGGGTCGCCTACGAGGACGACCCGAACCAGGGAAAGGACCGGCCGGTCCTGGTCGTGGGCCGGGACGCCCGCGCCGACCGATCCGACACCGTGCTCGGGCTCATGCTGTCGAGCAAGGACCACCGGGACGACGGCAACTGGCTCCCCGTCGGGTCGGGCGGATGGGATTCCCAGGGCCGGCCGAGCTTCGTGCGCCTCGACCGTGTACTCGTCGTCGACGACGACGGCATCCGCCGGGAAGGCGCGATCCTCGACCGCACGACGTTCGACGCCGTCGCGCAGGAACTCCGCGGGCACTACGGCTGGCGGTGACCCGGAGGACGAAACCCTAGGCGAGCCGGGTGATCTCGACGATGACGTCGAGGTCGGTCGCGCCGCCGCCGGTGTAGATACCCTTCAGCGGCGACACATCGGCGTAGTCACGACCAACGCCCACCGACACATGCTGCTCGGTGATCGGGGTGTCGTTGGTCGGGTCGTAGCCCCACCAGCCGCCCGTCCACGCCTCGATCCAGGCGTGACTCTGACCCTGCACCGTCTTGTCGATCTCGGCGTCGGGTTCGGGATGGAGATACCCCGACACGTACCGGGCGGGGATGCCCAGCCCGCGGAGCATCAGCAGGGTGAGGTGCGCGTAGTCCTGACACACGCCCTTGCGGTCGGTCCACGCGTCGACCGCGGTGGTGTGCACGCCCGTCGTGCCGGGGACGTACTCCATCTCGGTGTGGATGAAGCGACACACCGCCTCCACCGCCTCCTCGGGGGTGAGCCCCTTGGTCACCTTCTTCGCGGTCGACAACAGTGACCGGTTGCGGGCGACATACGGTGTGTAAGACAGCATCTCGTCATATCGGTCGATGACGTGATCGCTGTTCACGTCGTCCCACGAGACCTGATCCTCCTCGTCGGGGCGTTGTCCGGCCTCGGTTTCGACGACCGACAGCCCCGAGACCTCGAGTTCGTTGTGCGGCGCGTGCAGATCGAAGGCGGTGACCGCGGTACCCCAATAGTCGGTGTACCGGTAGGACCTCGTCGCCGGGACGGTCTCGACCCGGTTGACGATCACGTTCTGGCGGGCGTCGCTGCGCGGGGTGAGCCGGGCCTCGTTGTACGACGAGGTGACCGGACTGTGGTAGGCGAAGCCCGTGGAATGGACAACACGCAGACGCCAGCTCACAGCTCACTCTCCTCGATGACATGCCCGTCGCTGACGCGGGCGTCGGCCCACGAGACATAGGGCGACACATGGAAATACTGCTTCGTGACCGCCTCGTTGACCGCGCGGCAGGTGTCCTGCAGGTCGACGAGCCGGTCCTGCAGATCGTCGAGCAACTTCCCGGGCTCGAGGAACTCGAGCGAGCTGCGCGCGCGGCCCAGCAACAACTGCGCCTCGGCCTGGGCCCCGACCCGGCTCGGCCCACTCTCGAGCTGGCCCAGATTGCGCTCGGCGACGCTGAGGGCGTGGAAGATGGACCGCGGGAACAACCGGTCGAGAAGCATGAACTCGACGATGTTCTCCGCGTCCAGCACACCGCGGTAGGTCCGCAGGAAGGTGTCGTGCCCGCCGGCGGACACGAGGACGTTCACCCAGGCCGGCGACGTCGTCCGATCTCCGGCGCGGGACAGCAACATCCGGATGGTCATGTCGACCCGCTCCACCGACCGGCCCAGCAGCAGGTACCGGTAGCCGTCGTCGTGGCTGAGGGTGGCGTCCGCGAGGCCCGCGAACATCGCCGCCCGGTTCTTCACGTACGACAGGAACTCGTGGGGACCGAGGCGACGCGAGCGCCGTTCGGCGCCGTCGAGTCCGTTGTAGGTGGTGTTGAGGCATTCCCACAACTCGCTGGACGTGACTTCGCGTGCGCCCCGGGCGTTTTCCCGCGCCGCCCGGATCAGGTCGACGATCGACCCCACCGCGTCGGCGTCGTAGGCGACGCGTTCGGTCAGCGACCAGACATCGAGCTCGTCGTCGTCCTCCGGCGTGGTGAGCCCGAGCACCTGGATGATCAGGCGTGCCTGCCGGTCGACGTCGACCGTGGTGTCCTCGAGGATCTGGTGGATCGCGACATCGAGGATGCGCGCCATGTCGTCGGCGCGCTCGACGTATCTGCCGATCCAGTAGAGCGATTCGGCGTTCCGCGCCAGCATCATCGGACGTCACCGCCCTGCTGCTGTGTCATGTCGCCGGACGTGGCCGTCGGACTCGGTTGCGGCGTCATGCCATCCATCTGCTGCGTCCCACCCAACTGCTGCATCATGGAGCCCATCTGCTGCATCATCGAACCCTGCTGTTGCTGTTGAGTCTGCGTGTGCACCGGGTCGGGGGCGCTCTCCGCCGGCCGGGCGGCGGCGACACCGCTCGTCGTCACGACCTTCGCGCCCGACAACTCCCGGTCCCCCTCGGAGGCGCGCGAGGCCAGCACCCAGGTGTCCTTGGAACCGCCGCCCTGGCTCGAGTTGACGACGAGCGATCCCTCCGGCAGCGCCACCCGGGTCAGGCCACCGGGCAGGACCCACACGGACTCACCGTCGTTGACCGCGAACGGACGCAGGTCGACGTGGCGTGGTCGGATGTCGTCACCGATCTTCGTCGGTACCGTCGACAGCTGCACGACCGGCTGTGCGATCCACCCGCGCGGATCGTTGCGGACCTTGCGTGCCAGTGCGTCCAACTCGGCGCCGGTCGCGTCGGGGCCGAAGACGATGCCGTAACCACCCGATCCCTCAACGGGTTTCACGACGAGTTCGTCGATGCGGTCGAGCACCTCCTCGCACTCGTCGGGGAGCCAGCAGCGCAGGGTGTCGACGTTCTGGAGACTCGGCTTCTCGCCGAGGTAGTACTGGATGATCTCCGGCACGTAAGTGTAGATCAGCTTGTCGTCGCCGACGCCGTTGCCGACCGCACTGGAGATCACCACGTTGCCCGCGCGTGCGGCGTTCAGCAGCCCCGCCACGCCGAGCATCGAATCCGGCCGGAACTGCATGGGATCCAGGAAGTCGTCGTCGATGCGGCGATAGATGACGTCGACCCGCTGCTCCCCCTCGGTCGTGCGCATGTACACGACATTGTCGCGGCAGAACAGGTCACGACCCTCGACCAGCTCGACGCCCATCAGGCGTGCGAGGAGCGAGTGCTCGAAGTAGGCCGAGTTGGCCACGCCCGGGGTCAGCACGACGATGTTCGGGTCGGCCTCGTTGAACGCCGCCGACGCGCGCAGCGCGCGCAGGAGGTGGCTCGGATAGTCGGCGACCGCACGCACCTTGTGTTTGGAGAACAGGTCCGGGAAGACGCGGGCCATCGCGCGCCGGTTCTCGAGCACATAGGAGACGCCCGACGGCGACCGCAGATTGTCCTCGAGGACCCGGAAGTCGCCGTTCTCGTCGCGGATCAGATCGATACCCGCGACGTGGATGCGAACACCGTTGGGCGGCCGAATGTTTGCCGCCTGTCGATGGAAGTGCTCACAGGAGTGGACGAGTCGCTTGGGCAACACCCCGTCGCGCAGGATCTCCTGCTCGCCGTAGATGTCGTCGAGGAAGAGTTCCAGCGCCTGTACGCGCTGGGTGATACCCGCCTCGAGCTTGTTCCACTCCGCGGCCGAGATCACCCGTGGTACAACATCCAACGGGAAGGGGCGTTCCTTGCCGGACAGCGAGAACGTCACACCCTGGTCGAGATAGGCACGCCCGAGGGCCTCCACACGGGCCTCCACGAGGTCGGACTGATCCTCGTCAGCCATGGCCTTGTAGATACCGCGGTACGGTGTCCGCACCTCACCGGCGGCATCGAACATCTCGTCATATGCCTTGCCGTACGGGCCTTTTGCGTACCCGCCGAAATTGCCGGTGAAGTTCTCCCCGGTGGTCGCGTCGCCCGCGCCCTTCGCCGACCGGCTGCCGGAACCGGAACCCTTGGTCGAACCGGACTTGGCGGAGGCCGTCCGTCCCGACGAGGTGGACGACGCCGCTTTCGCGGCTGCGGACTTACGCGCCGCCTTCTTGGCTGGCGCACTTGTCGATGCGGGGGTCATAAACTGCCATGGTGCTACAGAATGCCGAAATCGGCAGGACGTCGACCGGCCGTGTCATCGACGAAGCCGCACCGCCGATCCGGGGCCACCGATCAGGATGATCGGCGCGCGGCGATCACCCGCCGCTTGACCCGGCGCACCACATTCGCCGCCCGCGTCCGCGCACGGGGTCCGACCTTGGGCAAGGGCGCCGCGAGCACCATCGCCGCGATCGTGTCGAGCGCGACGTCGAGCACCTCGCCGTCCGACGGCGGCGGTACGTCGCCTGCGTCGTGTTCGGGCGACACCACCAGATCGTCGAGGTCACCGACGACGTCGTAGCCGGCGTCGCGGACCGCCGCGACCATCCGCCGGGACTCCCCCGCCGCCCACTCCCGGCTCTTGTCCGAGAGTCCCTGCGGTGGGCCGGACGGTGCCTCGAACAGGATCTCCCCGATCACCTGCCCCTTGATGATCCGCTCGTATCGGCGCCACTCGATGACGTCCGGCTGCAGGCGGCGGTTGAGGCCGCGCAGGAACTCGGCCTGCGGCGCGGACAGCGAGCTGTTCAGGCTGGGGACCGGGATCCGCAGCGGGACCGGATCGATGTTCATCACGCGCAGGAACCGATCCCAGAGCGTGTCGCCCGGCGCTGCCCCGCGGGGCGGCACCGTGACGATGTGGACACGCTCGGGTCCGACGGCACGCGACCAGCGTTCCAGGATGCCGACGTAGTCCTGGAACTCCCAGAACGGCTCCTCGTCGACCTCGTCGGCCGGGGAATCGTCAGCGGGGGTGCTGACGATGACGGGACCGCCGGTCCGGCGCCCCTCGGAAGCGAAGGCCACCGAATCCACGAACTCGTCGAACGACGCCCGCCGCTGGTTCTTCACGTTCTCCTGCCACACGGACGGGAGCTGGCGGCCGAGGTCGCGGACGGTCGCGATCACGTGGACCTCGTCGGCGAAGGACAGGTCGGCCATCAGCCGTTCGATCTGGTCGACGGTCGCGGTGCTGTACAGCTCGTGCGACAGCAACGAGATCTGCGGCCAGGCCCGGATCTGACCGAGGAGCGTCGGCCATGTCCCGGCGAAGGCGGGATCGACCCAGTCGAGGTATCGCTCCGGCTGCAGGTGCACCGCGGCATGGAAGTGATCGGAGATCACGTTGCCCGGGTACAGCAGCCCGGAGGACTGCAAGGCCAGGTCGCGGTTTCGCCAGAGGCGATCCTGGAGGTGTGTGGTCCCGGTCTTGGGAAGGCCGATGTGTACGTAAACGACGGACATGATGGGTCCACCGTAGACATAAGTTCACGATGATTCTTATTGGCCGACGCGGCGGCCCGCCGTTCCCGACGCACGGATTTTGGCGGGCTGACCCCGGCTGGTAATGTTGTGCGCTGTTGCGGTGACGCCGTGAAGATGCTTCACGTGCCGACACCGCCCGGTGCGAGTTCAGCCCCAGGGCCGACCGTCCGACCCGAACAGACAGACATATCCACCAGCAACGACAGAGGTAACACGCGTGGCAAACATCAAGTCTCAGATCAAGCGCAATCGCACCAATGAAGCGAACCGCCAGCGCAACCAGTCGGTGAAGTCGGCCCTTCGTACCGCGATCCGCAGCTTCCGTGAGGCTGTCGAGTCCGGCGACAAGGCGAAGGCCGCCGAGCTCGGCCAGACCGCCAGCCGCAAGCTCGACAAGGCTGCCAGCAAGGGCGTCATCCACGCCAACCAGGCCGCCAACAAGAAGTCGGCCATCGCCCTCGCGGTCAACAAGCTCTGATCTGACGCCGACCCCGGTCGGCCCGACGGTTGATCCGTCGCCACATCTCCATACCTCGATCACCCCGGCAGCATCCACGCGGTTGCCGGGGTGATCGACGTTTCTGTCTGGCGCCCTACCGCTGGTTGAGCCGGCCCCGAGCGGAGCGAGGCGCCGAGTCGAAGCCACTCCCGTCCGACGGCCGACTCAAGACCGGCCGCGTGGCGTCAGCTCCGCCGACGCCCGTCCGGCCGGAGGTCGGCGACCGTGGCGACGGCGTGGGTCAGGCTGTAATCGGGGTCGGCGGCCTGCCCCTTCACATCCGCGTTGAGCGCCGCGACCACGCCGACCGCCCGCGCGATCGACTCCGCGTCCCACGCCTTGGCCTTCGCCTGCACGTTCTTGACCCGGTTGGGCGGCATGCCGAGTTCGCGGGCCGCATCGAAGTGGTTGATCGACCCCATGGGCCGGATGCGAGCGATGGCGTGGACGGCCTCGGCGAGGGCGTCGGCCAGCAGCACCCGCGGTACGCCGTGGTGCAGTGCCCAGGCCAGGGATTCCAGCGCGCCGGCACGGTCGCCCGTCACAGCCCGGTCGGCCACCTCGAATCCGGTCACCTCGGGGCGGCCCTGGTAGTACAGGCGCACGGTGTCGCGATCGACCTTGCCGCCGGTGTCGGCCACGAGTTGCGCGCACGCGGCGGCCAGCTCGCGCAGTTCCGATCCGACGCCCTCGACCACCTGCTCGACGACATCGGCGCCGACCTTCACGCCCAGCGAACGAAACTCGTTGCGCACGAACGTCATTCGCTCCGACGGCCACTTCGGGGCGGTCGTCTCGTGTTCGACGGCGCCGGCCTTCTTCAACGCGGGGACCATCGACTTCGCGCGGCCTCCGCCGTGATGGATCACCATCAGCGTGATGCCCTCGGGCAGCGACGACGCGGTCGCGGCGATGAGCGCGGCCGGCTCCTTGCCCGCGTCGGCAGCGGCCTCGACGACGACGATCCGCTCTTCGGCGAACAGCGACGGACTGAGCAGCTCTGCGAGTTCGTGTTCGCTCACGTCGCCGGCACGTACCCGGGTCACCGGCACCGGGGTACCCGCCGCTTTCGACGCGGCGTCGACCACGGCCGAGATCACCCGGCCGGTGAGGAAGTCGTCATCTCCGAGCAGCAGGTGCAGGCGATCGGTCACGGCGACAATGGTGCCAGACGGCGCCGACACGGTCGCAGCGCCCGACGCCGGCGGTCGGCCACGCGACACGACGGAGCGTCGCAGGCCTCATCCGAACGGGGACCACACCTCCACACTCGCCCAGCCCACGCCACCAAGGGTGCGCGCGCACACGACCATCCACCACAGTTCGGGGGCGAGGGCGCGCACCAGCAGTTCACCCACGAGCGCGCCGACGCCGTCGGGCGGCCCGATCGCGCCGATGAGTGCGGCGAGGGTGCCGACGACGCTGATCACCGCGACCACCGGGGCGACCAGGAGATTCGCGACGATCCCCACCACCGAGAACGTACCGGTCACCACGACCACGATCGGCGCCGTCACCACCTGCGCGGTGACCGCCATCGCAAACACCTCGGCGACACCCGGCGGACAACGCCACTCGCGCAACCGGTCACGGAGTCGTGGAGCCCACAGCACGATGGCGGCGGTGGCGGCCACCGACAAGGCGAACCCCGGTTGCAGCGCCAGCTCGGGCCACCACAGGAGTCCGCCGACGACCGCCGCACCGAGCGCCGGGAACGCCTGCGCCCGACGAGAGGCGAAGAGCGCCAACACACCCACCGCTCCCATCAACGCGGCACGCACGACACTAGGCGACGGCCGGACGAGCACCACGAATGCCAGGATCACCACCAGCCCGACGACCGCGGCCGCCCGCGGTGGCACACCCGCACTGCGAACCACGAGAAGCGCTGCCCCGCAGACGATCGCGAAATTGCTGCCGCTCACCGCGGTCAGATGGCTCAGGCCGGCGTCGCGGAAATCGTCCCGCAGGCCGTCGTCGAGGGAGCTCTCGTCGCCGAGCACGAGGCCGGGCAGGAGTCCGGCCGCGTCCTCGTCGAGCGCCCGCGCGGCCAACACCTGCAACCGTTCCCGGATCGCACCGGCCACCTGCTGGTGGGCGGGCGGCGAGCCGACGACCCGGGGCTGCTGCGCAGTCAGGGTCGCCACCAGCAGCGAGTGCTCGGGCGGCGGCCGCACCCGCGCGACCGTGAGCACCCGTTGCCCGGGCAACAGTCCCGACCACTCCCCGAGATCCCCCATCAGGTCGGCGGAAGCCGTCGGAACACGATGCGAACCAACCTGTTCCACGTCGACGCGCAGACGGACGCGTCCGGCCGACGAGGGCCCGACAACCACCGGGTCCCCACGCACGGTAAGTACGACCGTCGACTTCCCGGTCGACGCGGCCAGCGGGTGATCGGAGCGGACCTCCTGCCGGATCGCCAAGGAAGTCGCGCACACCGCGGCGAGTCCGGCCACGACGATGATTAAACCGACCGCGTCCCATCCGAACCGGCCGCCGGCACAGACCAGCGTGCCGACCGAGGCCACCGCGCCCGAACAGATCGCCAGCCCGAGCGTGTACCCGGGCGGCATCACCAGCCCGAACGCCGTCACCGACCACACCGCCACCGCCGGTACCAGCAGGCGGTAGTCCACCCGTCAGACCGTCACGAGATCGCGCAGTCTGGCCAGGCGTGCCGGACCGATCCCGTCGACCTCGGCGAGCTGGTCCACGGAGCTGAAGCGCCCGTTGCGATCCCTCCACGACAGGATGGCCTTCGCGGTCACCGGCCCCACCCCGGGCAACTCGTCGAGGTCGGCCTCGGTGGCGGTGTTGAGGTTCACGAGTCCGCCGGTGGCCGGCGGACCACCCGAACCGCCGGCGGGCGCCCCTGCATCTGCCGGGGGTGCACCCGCGGGTGCGGGCGGCGCGCCGGAAGCCCCGACGACGGCGCTGCGCAGCGACATCTCGCCCTGCCCGCCCGCGTAGCCGACGAGGATCTGATCGCCGTCCCGGAGGACCTGCGCGAGGTTCAGCGACAGCAGATCCGCGTTCTTGCGCGCACCTCCCGCCCGGTCGATCGCGTCGGCGACCCGCGCCCCGGGCGTGAGTTGCACCAGACCCGGCGTGTGCACCAAACCGACGACACTGACCACCATCTGCGCCGGGATCGATTCGGTCGGCACGGCCGGCGGCGTCGACGGGTCCGACATCGACGAGGTGCCGGCCACCGCACCGAAATCCACGACCGGCGCCGACCCCGACCCGCGGAACAGTCCGAAGGCCGCGACGGCACAGACGACGACACCGACCGCGATCAGCGCGAGAGCTGCCGGTGGCGCGACCGCGAAGCGCCGCCGAGGGATGGGATCGTCGTCGAAGTCATCGTCATCCTCGGCACCGTCGCCGCCGACACTGTCGCCGCCGTCGGCGTCCGACCGTCGCCGCTGGGTTCGCGCCGGCGTGTCAAGCCACGTCGGCATCCCGCCGATCCCCCACCCGGGATGCTCGGGTTCCTCGACGGGGCCGAGCCGGTCGTCGATGTCCGGCGCGAGCGGCGGCGACACGGGGTCGATGCCTGCCGTACCGTCCCGTCGGTCCGGCAGATCGGCCACCGGCGCCAGCCGGTCCAGCGGGTTCCGCCGTCCTGATGCGCTCATGACGCCACACGCTAGGTCGCACAGCCGCCGCTGCTCCGCACGCGAACCGCAGAACCCGCGATCTGTGGACGGTCAGCGCGAGCTGTGGATGGCGCCGAGCCCGGCGCGCCGGACCGCTAGGACTCGCCGAGACCCTCGATCGGTTCGAGGTGCGCGGCGATCACGACGCCCACCGCGCCGGGGCCGACGTGGGCGCCGAGGATGGGACCGAGATCAACGGTCAGCTCGGAGGTCACCACCCGCAGCTTGGCGTGGACGGCCGCGCGCAGTTCCTCGGCGACGTCCGGGCTCTGACAGTGCTGGATGCCGACCGTGACCGCGCGCCCGCCCGCGGAGTCGGCGGCGGCGTCGACCATCTTGTCCAGCGCCTTGGAGAACGTGCGATGACGTTCCTTCAGCGTCAGGGTCCCGTCGACCATGTGCAGGATCGGTTTGATGGACAGCGCCGATCCGAAGAGCTTGCCCGCGGCGCTGATCCGGCCACTGTTGCGCAGATTGTCGAGCTGCTGCACACACAACAGCGAGTCGACGGTCGCTGCCTGTCGGATGGCGGACTCGTACACGCGGTCCCGGTCGGCTCCCCCGGCGGCGGCCTGGGCGGCCGCGACGGCGGTGAAACCGACTGCGAGACCGACAGATCGGGAATCGACGACCCGAACCTGCCCGGAGAACTTCTCCGCAGCCATCCGCGCCGAACTCCAGGTCCCCGACAACCGGCGCGACATGTGGACGGCGACGACGCCGGCACCCTGACTCGCCTCGAGCGCGGACTCGAAATGTTCGGAGAGATCGTTGGGGTTGGCGCCGGAGGTGGTCACGCCCGGCGTCGTCACGATGTCGGCCGGGATGTCGTCGACACCTTCGCGGTAGTCCTCGTCGCCGACGGCGAGGTGCAATGGGACCTGCCGTATCCCGTAGTGCTCGGTCACCGACCGCGGCAGTCGGGACGAGGAGTCTGTGACGACGACGACAGGCACGCGTCTACGTTAACGGGTTCACGCGCCGGGCCTCCACGGGCGTCGGGGTCGGGCCCCCGGCGTCGCGGTTCGCGCGCCGCCGGACGGCGTCGACGACCGGGGCGACAACGTCGGCGATGCCCCGATGGCACGAGAAACCCCAGTGGATTCCGTCGGGATTCATCTCGGCGGTGTCGTCGTCGAAGGCGTCCCGGGTGACCGGGTAGAAGTCGACACTCGGTAGGCCGTGGCTCGACGCCCATCGCGACATCGCCGCGGTCGTCGGGATCCGCCCGGCATGGACGTTGCCGTAATACGGGCTGCGGTGGGTGGGCGGCAGGCACACGACGATCGGGAGGTCCGGACGCAACTGGGCGAGCGCCGCGCGGATCTTCTCCAGGTACTCGATCGTGACGTGCGGCGGCAGCGCGAGCGGCCATCCGAGGTGCGACCCCCGCGGTTGTATCCACGCATAGGCCGCGCGTATTCGCTGCCGCAACCCGTTCGGCCTGATGTAGCGGATCTGCTCCCGGAAAGCCGTCGGAAGCGGCGAGGGCAGAGTGTCCATCCCTCCGAATGCGAGCACGACGACGTCGGCGCGGGGCACGGTGGCCCAGATGTTCGGGTCCTGGGTGAGGGCCCACCAGACGTCCCGGCTCGTCCACCCGATCCGGCCGAACAGCCGCACCTCCGAACGCGTCGCAGCGCCCACGAGCATCGGCCAGATCCGAGGGTCATCCGCGGGCAGACCGCCCTGCGGACCGTAGTACGCGAGCGAGTCGGACAACACCAGCACACATCGCTCCCGCGCATCGGCAGCGGATGGACCGGGTCCGGCGGCCTCGGTCATCGGCGGACGTCGCTCACTGCACCGCCGGGTCGGAGTCCTCGGCGGACGCGTTCCACACGTCCAGGCGCCACCGCGGCAGTTCGCCGGGCATGCCGTGCCCCGACAGCTGCACCCAACTCGTGTTCGCGAGCCCCCCGAAGACGGGCCAGTTCTCGACCGGCAGCCCGAGCAGCGCCGCGGTCATCGCCGCGATCACTCCCCCGTGGGCCACCAGCACCACCGGCGCCTCCGGGTTGTCGCCGACGCCCCACTCCGGCAACAGCTCGATCAACTCGTCGACCAGGGGGGTGGAGCGGCGGGCAACGTCGACGCGGCTCTCCCCACCCGGCGGCGTCCAGGTCGCGTCATCGCGCCAGACGGCGCGCGCGCCCGGCATCGCGGCATCGACGTCTAGGTGCGTCAGACCCTGCCACTCACCGAGGTGTGTCTCCCGTAGGCGTACGTCGGTGGTCACCGGCAGACCGGTTCGTTGTGCGAGCGCCTCGGCGGTGTCGCGGGCCCGCCGCAGATCCGACGATAAGATGACCACCGGTTGCCGCTTGGCGAGCTCGACCGCCGCCGAACCAGCTTGCCGGACACCGAGTTCGGACAAGTCGGTGTCGATCTGGCCTTGCATCCGACTCGCCGCGTTGTACTCGGTCTGCCCGTGCCGCAACAGGATCAGGCGCCGCACCACCGGGGTGAGACGTTCGACGGCGGTGTCGTGTGAGTCGGGACCGCCACTCACGACAGCCCGTCCACCTCGACCACCGGGCAGTCCTTCCACAGACTCTCCAGCGCGTAGAAGCGTCGTTCGTCGGTGTGCTGGATGTGCACCACGATGTCGGCGTAATCGAGCAGTGCCCAACGACCTTCGCGCGTGCCCTCGCGCCGCAGCGGCTTGTGGCCGGCCTCCCGCAGCTTCTCCTCGACCTCGTCGACGATCGAGTTCACCTGACGCTCGTTGTCGGCGGAGGCGATCACGAAGGCGTCGGTGATCACCAACTGCTCCGACACGTCGATCACCGTCACCTCATGGGCGAGCTTCTCGGCCGCGGCCAGGGCGGCCACCTTGGCCATCTCCAGCGCTTCAGCTGACGCAGTCACACTTGTCCTCTCATTCGGTCACGGCCTGTTCGCCCAGGGCGCGGCCCGACCCGTCGGTATCGCCCTGCAACTCCCCGGGAGGAATTTCCTCGGGCGGGAGCCGCTCGGGGCGGTTGGCCCCCGGAAGCGCCGGGGCGGAGACACCGGGCGACGACGCCCGGGGCGCACGATACAGCTTCCGCTTGGCGATGTACTGCACGACGCCGTCGGGCACCAGGTACCAGACGGGCCGACCCTGCAACGCGCGCGTCCGGCACTCGGTGGACGAGATCGCCAGCGCCGGGATCTCCAGCAGATGCAGGGTGTCGGCGGGCATGGCCTCGAGATGGTGGGCCAGGTGCGTGGCGTCGAGCTCGTACCCCGGGCGGCTCACGCCGACGAATCGGGCGAGGCCGAACAGCTCCTCCCAGTCCTGCCACGACAGGATGGATTCCAGCGCGTCGGCACCGGTGATGAAGTACAGCTGGGCTTCCGGAAGCAGCGCTCGCAGGTCGCGGAGCGTGTCCACGGTGTAGGTGTCGCCGTCGCGGTCGATGTCGACACGACTGACGCTGAACTGCGGATTCGACGCGGTCGCGATGACCGTCATGAGGTAGCGGTCCTCCGGCGGGCTCACCGTCGTCGCCTCGCCGATCTTCTGCCAGGGACGGCCGGTCGGGACGAAGATCACCTCGTCCAGCGAGAACCGGTGGGCGACCTCGCTGGCCGCGACGAGGTGCCCGTTGTGGATCGGGTCGAACGTGCCGCCCATCACGCCGATACGGCGCGCACGCGGGCGGTCGGGTGACATGGACGGTCAGTCTACGCGTCGAGCACTGATGCGAATCGGCAGCGCTGGTCAGATCGGCAGGAGGTCGGCGATGACCGTGCCCAGTTGTGTGGCGTTCCGGCATTCGAACATGTCGATCACGTCCGCGTAATCGGTCGCGACCGAGTCACCCGTGCCCCAGTGCTGCTTGGCCTCCGGGTTGAGCCAGTAGGCGTGCCGGGCCCGTTCCACCAGTTCGGCCAGCGCGTCGGCGTGCGGATCGTGATAGTTGTTCCGCCCGTCCCCCAGGATCAGCAACGCACCCCGGTGGGTCAGCGTATCGCCGTAGTCGGCGACGAACCCGGCCAGCATGTTGCCGTAGTCCGAGTGACCGTCGCGGGTGGAGATCCGCGCGGTGGAGATCATGTGGTGCATCGCCGCACCGAAATCCTCTTCGCCGTGGTCGAAGTAATCGGTCACCTCGTCGACGGTGTCGACGAAGGCGAACACCCGCACCTTCGAGAACTGTTGCCGCAGTGCATACACCAAGCGCAACGTGAACTGACTGAACCCGGCCACCGACCCCGAGACGTCGCAGATGATGATGAGTTCGGGCCGCCCCGGTCGGGGCTTGCGGTGACTGAGTTCGATGGGCACCCCACCCGTGGACATCGAGGCGCGCAGCGTCTTCCGGACGTCGACCGCGCCGCGGTGAGCGCGCCGTCGCCTCGTCTCGAGCTTCGCGGCCAGCAATCTTGCCAGCGGCTCGATGGTCTTGCGGATCTCCACCTGTTCTTTGGCACCCGCCGACAGGAAGTTGACGTTCTCGGGTAGCGGGGGCACCGCGTAGGCGCCGACCTTCTCGCGGCCATTGCGGTCGGCCATGCGCCGCTGGGTCTCTCGCTCGATCGCCGCACGCAGATCATTGGCCTTCTGGCGCGCCGCCTGCCGGTAGAGCGGTTCCGTACCGGCCCGCCCGCCGTCCCCGTCGCCATCACCGGCCATGGCCGCCGCGATCTTCGCGATCAGTGTCTGCGGACTCACCGCGGTGATGGCCTGATAGGCCGAGAACGCCTCGCCCCGAGTCGATCCGTAACGCCCCAACTCGTCGACGATCATCGCGATGGCCTGGTCGAGCCGGCCGTCGTTCGCCGACGCGTCGTCGGCGAGCATCTCCGCCAGCGCGTCCCGGACCGCCTCGACATCGAGCTCGCCGTCGGGGGTGCGCGGAAGATCCTCGGTCACGGTGCGCATTCCGGCGCCGACCGGGAACCACAGGTCGAAGACCCGGTCGAACACACCGCGATGGGCGTGATCGACGAGCAGTGTCGTCGCGAGCCCCTCGCGTAGACGGGGGCGTTCGAGGAGGTCGAGGACCTCCATGGCACTCGCCGCATCGATCAGCGCCGACGGCCCGACCACGATCCCGCGACGACGCAACTCGTCGACGAAATCGGTGAGGTGCGCGACGAGCGGAGCCGTCATCAGCCCAGCTTGAGTTCTTTGAGAGCCGTCTTGAGGTCCGGCCGGTGCTTCAGCACGACACCGAGGGTCCGTGCGATGAGTCCGTCGTCGAATCCGCCACCGCTCTTGGCCGTGGCCTTCTCCCCGGCTCCCAGCGCCAACAGGGTGTTCGCCCAGTCGATCGTCTCGGCCACCGACGGCTTCTTGCGGATGTCGAGTGTGCGTAGGACACCGACGATCCGCACCAGCTCGGCGCTGAGCGAATCCGACAGGTTCGGCACCCGCGACGCGAGGATCTCCTTCTCGCGCTCGGCATCCGGGAAGTCGATGTAGAGGTACAGACAACGACGCTTGAGTGCCTCGGACAGCTCGCGGGTCGCGTTCGATGTCAGCAAGACGATCGGACGACGCTGAGCGGCAACGGTTCCCATCTCCGGGATGGTGATCGCGAAATCGCTGAGCACTTCCAGCAGCAGCCCCTCCATGTCGACGTCGGCCTTGTCGACCTCGTCGATGAGGAGCACGGTGGCACCCTCGCGCGAGATCGCCTTGAGCAGCGGCCGCGGCAGGAGGAACTCGTCGGAGAAGATGTCGGCCTTGGCCTCATCCCACACGCGGTCCCCCGTCGCCTGGATGTGCAGGATCTGCTTGGCGTGATTCCACTCGTACAGCGCGCGGGCCTCGTCGATGCCCTCGTAGCACTGCAGGCGGATGAGTTCGGCATCCGTGGCCGCCGCGATGGACCGGGCGAGTTCGGTCTTGCCGACACCCGCCGGCCCCTCGACCAGCAACGGCTTGCCGAGACGGTCGGCCAGGAAGGTCGAGGTCGCGGTCGCGTCGTCGGCGAGGTAACCCGTCGCGCGAAGGCGACCGACGACGTCGTCGACACCCTCGAACGACGGCACGACGGCCGGGCCCGAGCCGGTGTATCCCGCGGTCCCCGCGTCCGGGGTCGTCGCGCTCATCAGGCGGGCCGCACGTGGCCGTTGCCCCAGACCACCCATTTGGTCGAGGTCAGTTCCGGCAGACCCATCGGGCCGCGGGCATGGAGCTTCTGGGTGGAGATGCCGATCTCGGCGCCGAAGCCGAACTGCTCGCCGTCGGTGAAGGCGGTCGATGCGTTGACCATGACGGCGGCGGCATCCACGCGCCGGGTGAACTCGTCGGCGGCCGCCAGGTCGGTGGTGATGATCGCCTCGGTGTGGCCGGTTCCGTAGGTGTCGATGTGGGCGACCGCGGCGTCGAGCCCGTCGACCACCTTCATCGCGATGTCCATCGACAGGTATTCCATGGACCAGTCGTCCTCGGTGGCCGGCTCCATACCCGGCTCGTCGCCGTGGATGACCACGCCCTGGGTCTGCAGCACCGAGGTGATCCGCGGCAGCGCGTCGGCCGCGACGGCCTTGTCGATGAGCACGGTCTCCGCGGTGTTGCAGACACTCGGCCGGCGGGTCTTGGAGTTGAGGATGACACGCGCCGCGACATCGAGGTCGGCGAGTGCGTGGACGTAGACGTGGCAGTTGCCGACGCCGGTCTCGATCGTCGGGACCGTCGCATTCGACACCACGGCCTCGATGAGGCCCGCGCCGCCACGGGGGATGACCACGTCCACGAGTCCGCGCGCCCGGATGAGCGCGGTCACGCTGGACCGATCGTCGCTGGGCAGCAGCGACACCGCATCCGCGCTGACCCCCTTGGCCGACAGGGTCTCCCGCAGCACGCGCACGAGTTCGGCGTTCGACGACGCGGCCGACGACGAGCCACGCAGCAGCACCGCGTTCCCGGACTTGAAGGAGATCCCGAACGCATCGACGGTGACGTTGGGGCGCGCTTCGTACACGATGCCCACGACCCCCAGGGGCACGCGCAGCTGACGCAGCTGCAGCCCGTTGGGGAGGGTCTTCCCCGCAACCACCTCACCGATCGGGTCGGGGAGCACGGCGACCTGCCGCAGACCGTTGGCGATACCGGCCACGCGCGAGGCGTCGAGCCGCAGCCGGTCGAGCAGGCTCACCTCGATGTCGGCCGCCTCGGCACGTGCGATGTCCTCCGCGTTCGCGGCGAGGATGGTGTCGGTGGCCGCCTCGATGGCGTCGGCCGCGGCGAGCAGGACCTCGTTCTTGCCCGCGGTCGTCAGACCGCTCAGCGAGCGGGACGCCGACTTGGCGGCACGGGCAAGCCCGAGAACGACCTTCTCCGTGTCGGACTTCTCGGTGTCGGACTTCTCGGTGTCGGACTGCTCTGCGGTGGGTGCGCTCATCAACATCCTCGACTTCGGTGGTTCCGGGCGCGACCGCCCGGAAGGTGCCGTTCTCAGAGTAACGCCGCAGGTTCGGAGTCCCCAACGAGATCCACGGTCGGCGCCTCAGGCGAGTGTGAGGAAGAGTTTCTCCAGCTCTGCCTCGGTCAACGGCGGTTGCTCACCGTCAACGGTCTCGATGCACTGCCGCATTCCCGAGGCCACGATCTTGAAGCCGGCGCGGTCGAGCGCGCGGGACACCGCGGCGAGCTGGGTGACGACGTCCTTGCAGTCGCGCCCCGCCTCGATCATCGCGATCACACCGGCGAGTTGCCCCTGAGCTCGGCGTAACCGGTTGAGGACCGCGGCCGTCGTCTCGTCGTCACCGGTCATCACTTCTCCTCCAGTTCGCGGGTGGCGGCACCACGTACGGGCGACCCGAGCGGGTCGGCCGTGGTTTGGCCGGCCACGTAGATCGGTACCCGACATCGGTGTCGGCGACCACGATACCCCCCGGGGTATGGTGGTCCCCGGGTGCAATACCCCAGGGGGTATCTACCGTGCCATCGAACAGAAAGGAATCGCGATGTCTCTCGCTCTGGCCACCACGCTGCCGGTCCCGTTCGCGGAGGCCGTCGAACGAACCCGCACCGCACTCGCCGACCAGGGATTCGGCGTTCTCACCGAGATCGACGTCCAGGCGACGCTCAAGACGAAACTCGACGAGGACATGGAGCCGTACTTGATACTCGGCGCGTGCAATCCGCCGCTGGCGCATCGGGCGCTCGGCGTCCAGCGGCAGATCGGGTTGCTGTTGCCGTGCAACGTCGTCGTCCGCTCCGACCCGGGGAACCCCGACCACACGCTCGTCGAGGCGATGAACCCCGATCTCATGGTCCAGGTCTCGGGCGAACCGGACCTCGAACCGGTCGCACGTGATGCCGCGGTGAAGTTGCGCGCCGCGATCGATTCCCTGACCGCACAGTCCTGAACCCCTTGCACATTCGTCCGAGACCAACGGAGTTCTCATGACCCACTTCGATTTCCACTTCGACCCCGTGTGCCCCTTCGCGTGGGCGGCCTCGCGGTGGCTCATCGACCAGGCGCAGGCACACGATGCCTCCGTCGACTGGCACGTGATGAGTCTGGCCATCCTGAACGAGGACCAGGAGCCGGATTCCGACGAGCAGCGGCAGCAACTCGACACCTCGCGGAGGCTCGGACGTGTGTTGATGGCGGCCGTCGACGAGTCCGGGACCGACTCCCTCGAACCGCTCTACTCGGCGATCGGCCGACGGCTGCACCACGCGGGCGACGAGATGACTCCCGCGACGGTGTCGGAAATCCTCGTCGACACCGGCCTCCCCGCCGGCCTGGCCGAGGCCATGGACGACGAATCGTTCGACGACGCCCTGCGCGCGTCGCATCAACGCGGCCAGGATGCTCTGGGCGAGGCCGGCGGCAGCCCCATCACCGGGATCGACAGCAACCATTTCTTCGGTCCCGTCCTCTCCGACATCCCGACCGGGGACGACGCGGAGGCGCTCTTCTCCGCACTCGTGACCCTCGCCGGCACCGAGGCCTTCGCGCAAATCAAGCGTCCCGCCGACGGTCCGCCGTCCTTCTCGCCGTGATCCCCGGGGCCCGGCCGGAGTCCGCTCCACCCTGTCATCGGCGCCGCGGCGTCACTCACACCGCAGCGCCTCCGACAGGACGCGTCGGGAGGGTTCGTCGATCGCCAATCCGTATGTAGCCGTGACGATCACGAACTGAATCGCGTACTGGCACCAGAATCCACGGGCCGGTGGCATCCAGCGCGCGGGTTCGGAGTCGCTCTTGTCCTGGTTCGAACGCCCGTCGACGGCAACGAGATTGGCGGGGTCGTTCGCGAAGTCCAACCGCCGGTCGGGCGGCCACGCCCACGCTCCCATGTCCCAGGCATACGACAGCGGGACGATGTGGTCGATCTGCACCGCCGACGCGCTCCGATCGCGCCGGAAGACGACGAAGTCGCCGGTGTACGGGCTCCGCAGTTCGCCCGCCAGTACGGCACGCGGACAACTCGACGTCGGGCCGGCTCGGATGTCGTGGAGATCCCGAGCCAGCACGTCGTTACGGGTGTCGCACCCGTTGCCGCCTCCGGGAACGGACCCGGCGTCCGACCAGGCGCTGCCGAACGCGGCCCGGTCGTAATCCTGTCGGTCGGTACGCCCCGCACTGATCGGGATCGAGGCGAGCGACGACGCCGCCTGCCCCGCCATCGCCCGAATCTTCGGGTCGGTGTCGGGACCGGCCCGAAAGGCGTCGACCCCGACGGCGACCACCACCGCCGTGACGACGGCGGCGACGAGCACCGCCCACTGCCGTGGCGACCAGGACGGCGAGTCCCGCGGCGTCCAGCGCATCCATCGGATTCGCATGCGGAGTCGTCGCAGCGTCGGCGAACGCATCACCATGCATTCTCAGACGCACACGGCGACCTTCTGGTTCCGTGTGTCGATCGGCCCGGCACCGGTGTCGCAGAACGTGGCGCCTGGCGCACGACACACGACAACTGGCGCTCGGGGCGTCGGTCAGGACTTGTCGAGGTACGCGATCTTGTTCGGCACGAGGATTCCGTCGACGAGGTCGGCGAGCGGCCGGTGTTCGAGCAGCGTGATGTCCTCGCTCACCACGTCTTCCGCGAGTTCGCGGGCGTCCTCGATGACCTCGACGTCCTCGAGCAGGGACAGGAACCGCAACGACGTGTTGACGCCCGACTGTAGGGACCCGAGCAGATCACCCTCCCGGCGTTGCTCGAGATCGACTCGCGCGAGCTCGAATCCGTCGTTCGAACCGGCCACGGCGCGGAGGCGGTCCATCGACGGCGAGCCGTCCCGGGCATTCGTCATCAGCAGGCACAGGCCCGCATGCCGCCCGCGTCCCACACGACCGCGCAACTGATGCAGCTGGCTCACGCCGAACCGATCGGCGTCGACGATGACCATCGTGGTCGCATTGGGCACGTCGACACCCACCTCGATGACGGTGGTGGACACCAGCACGTCCACCTCGCCCCGACCGAAGGCATCCATGACGGCGTTCTTCTCGTCGGCGGGTAGGCGGCCGTGCAGGAGCTCCACGCGTCGGTGCGCGAACGGGCCGGCGACGAGGGCCTCGTACTGCTCGAGGACCGAGGTCGTCCGCGGGCCCTTCTCCTCGTTGTCGTCGGGCTCGGGTTCGGGCCCGTCGCCGATACGCGAGCACACGACATAGACCTGACGGCCGGCGTCGATCTCCTCGTTTGCGCGCGACCACACCCGTTCGACCCATGAGGATTTCCCGGTGGGCACCACCGACGTGGTGATCGGCTGCCGACCGCGCGGCAGCTCCCGGAGGACCGAGGTCTCGAGGTCACCGAAGGCGGTCATGGCGACGGTCCGCGGGATCGGCGTCGCGGTCATCACGAGGAAATGCGGTATCCGTCCGTCGCGGCCCTTGCCGCGCAACACATCTCGCTGCTCCACGCCGAAGCGGTGCTGTTCGTCGATCACGACGAGTCCGAGGTCGAAGAACTCGACCTTGTCCTCGAGGAGCGCGTGGGTCCCGATCACGATCCCGGCCTGGCCCGTCACCACGTCGAGGAGCGTCTCGCGCCGGCCCTTGGTCTTCATCGAACCCGTCAGCAGCGCGAGGCGCGTCGCGCCGTCGGCCGCGGTCAGTTCGCCCGCCTCGGCGAGGTCGCCCAGCATCGTCTTCATCGTCCGGTAGTGCTGTGCGGCAAGCACTTCCGTCGGGGCCAGGATGGCGCACTGGTACCCGTTGTCGACGACCCGCAGCATTGCCAGCAACGACACGAGTGTCTTCCCGGACCCGACCTCGCCCTGCAACAGCCGCGACATCGGCTGCGCGCGGGCCAGATCCTCGGCGAGCTCCTCCCCCACCTCGACCTGACCGGCGGTCAGGGTGAACGGGAGTCGGTCACGCAACTTGTCCTCGAGACCGCCGGGCACGCGTGGACACGGTGGCGCCGACTCGCTCCGCCCCGCCAACCGGCGCTGCGCCAGCACGGTCTGGATGGCCAGCGCCTCATCGAACTTCAGCCGATGGGCGGCGACCTTCACGTCGTCCTCGGCATCGGGCAGGTGGATCTTGCGGATCGCCTCGTCGGTGCTGACGAGACCCCGCGCGCGGCGTTCGGCTTCGGTGAGTGCGTCGGGAATCGGCGCGCTCTCACTCAGGACCCGGCGGACCGCGCCGAGGATGTCCCAGGTCTGAATGTTCTTGTTGGCCGGGTACATCGGCAGGATGTCGCGGTCGAACATGGTGACCAGGGGGTGATCGCCGCGCTCTCCGGTGATCTGCTCCTCGATCGCGTACATCTCGGTCAGCATCTTGGAACCGACGACGTCCTCGATCTCCGGATCGCCGTCGGGAAGGATCATCCATTCCGGATGCGACAACTGGATCTGGTCGCGGAAGTACTTGACCGCGCCGGCCATCATCACCCGTGCACCGGGTCGGAACAGCCCCTTGAGGCGGTGGGCGTTGAAGAAGCTGGCCTCGTAGACGTCGTTGTCGTCGGTGACCTTCACCTTGAGGAACGACCCTTTGCGGCTCCTCATCTTGATGAGATCGGACTTGGTGATCCGTCCGACGATCGTCAGCCACTCACCCGGTTCGGGCCGCTCCTGGTCGACCACGTGGCCGCGTCGGATGTACCGGCGGGGCGTGTACCGCAACAGCTCCCCGACCGTGTGCACGCCGACGGTGGCGAGCTGTTCGGCGGGCTTGGTCCCCAGGACGTCGGACAGCGAATCCGACAGTGCCAGTTCGGTCACTCCACACCCACCTGGACGAGATCGGTGCGCTGTCCGGTGCGGTACACCGCCAATTCGATGCCGGGGTAGCTGCGCCGCATCTGCTCCGCGACGGCCTCGAGGGCGGCCTCGTCGACCTCGACCCCGGCGAGCACCGTGACGAGCTCGCCTCCGGTGGAGAGCATGAGGTCGACGAGGGCGGTGCACGCCGACGTCTGATCCGGCGCCACGACGAGCACGTCGTCGCCGATCAGCCCCAGCACGTCACCGACCTCGCTCATCCCCGCCAGCGTCATCATCCTCGTGGTCGCCGACTGCAGCGATCCCCAGCGTGCCCCGGCGGCGGCCTCGGCCATCGCGTAGGCGTCGACGTCGGGGACCTCGCTCGGATCGTGCACGGCGAGAGCGGCGAGGCACTGGGTCATCGACGACGTCGGCAGCATCAGGACCGAGCGCTGGGTGGACCGCACCTCGGTGGCGACCGTGACGAGATCCTGCGATGTCAATGCGCCGTTGGCCATGACGACGACGTGCGCGCTGTCGGTGTCGCGGATCGCGCGGCCCAGCTCGTGGGCGGAGAGTCCGTCGTCGGCGCGCAGCACGACCGCACCGGCCTCGCCGAACAGTTCGGCCGCGCCGTCACCGGACACGACGACCACCACCGCCCGTTTGTGCCGGGGCGGCGGCTCAGCCGAATCCGCCTGTGCCCGAATGGCATCGAGAGCGAAGCAAGTGATCCGGACATCCGAGAGCTGCCCGAGGCCCGCGCCGGCCTCGACCGCCGCACCCGGGTGGCAGGTGTGGACGTGTACCGAGAAGCGTTCGCCCTCACCGCTGGAACTGTCGCCGACGATCACCACCGCGTCGCCGAGTTCGTCCAGACGTTCGCGCAGTTCGGCGATCTGCTCGCCGGCCGCACCGTCGAGGAGGTACATGACCTCGAAGTCCTGGTCGCTCCCGTCGAGGCAGCTGTCGTCCGGTCCGTGACCCAGCGTGGTGCTGTCGGTGAGGATGCCCCGGTAACGCCGGCGGCGGTGCGAGACGCCGGTGATGACCTTGACCATGGCGTCCACGATCGCGAGGAAGCCACGCCCGCCCGCGTCCACCACGCCCGCGTTCGCGAGCACCGACAGCTGTTCCGGGGTGCGTTCGAGCGCTTCGGCACAGTCGTCGGCGACGGCGCGCACCTGGTCGGCCGGGGACTCGTGCTCGTGCGCCGCGGCCGATTCGGCGGCGACCCGCACCAGCGTGAGGACCGTACCCTCGCGCGGTTCGCTCACCGCACGGGTCGCCGCGAGCGAACCGAGACGCAGACCCAGCGTCGAGAACTCGGCGAAGGTCAGGGCGTCGGTGTCGCCCAGGATCTCCGCACCGTCCGCGAGTCCGACCAGCACCTGCGAGAGGATGATCCCCGAGTTGCCCCGCGCCTGCGCCACCGCGCCGTCGGCCATCGCGCGGGCGACCTCGGGCAGCGACGCGTCGGGCGGCGTCTTCTCGACCGCCTCGGCCGCGGCCCGCATCGTGAAGAGCATGTTGCTCCCGGTGTCCGAATCGGGGATCGGGAACACGTTGAGGTCGTTGATCTCGCCGCGCAGCGACTCGAGCTGTTCGACCGAGACTCGGGCCCAATCGCGCAGCAACTGCGGGTTGACGGTGCGGGCGATCACACGGTGGCTCTTTCTCGCAGACGCGGCGCGCGACGTACTGTGCTCTCGCGCGCAACGTGACCGGCTGGTGAGGTTGTGGGCAAGGTTACTCGGGGTGTCCGACCGTGCGGCGCGCCCGAGCGGGACCGGGTGGCGGATCGGCTCGGATTTGGTCACGCCACCACGACCTGGTTATCCTTGCAGGGTTGCCTTTCGCCTCGAGCGCGCACACCCACCGGTGGTGCCGATCGATCCGAGCGGCTGAACACCAGACCATGATCATCTACCAAGGGAGTTCGACGATGGCTGCCGTCTGCGATATTTGCGGCAAGGGCCCGGGCTTCGGCAAGTCGGTGTCTCACTCGCACCGCCGTACCAACCGCCGCTGGAACCCGAACATCCAGTCCGTTCGCGTGGAGGTCGCCCCCGGCAACCGCAAGCGCAAGAACGTCTGCACCTCCTGCCTGAAGGCCGGCAAGACCGCAGCTGTCTGACCTCCTCGCCCGTCCGCGGGTGGGAGTTCGAGAGCACGAGACCCGATGCCATGAGCGCAAGCTCCCCGGCATCGGGTCTTTGGCGTGTGCGCGATAGGGTTTCGCGCATGGCCTCATCGAACCCCACCGCCCCCGCTGCCGTAGACGACACCGACGCTCTGGTGCACGAGCGCAACGGCGTCCTCACCCTCGCGGTCTCGACGGCGGGCGCGGGCAACTCGCTCGACGACGCCGCCCTCGCCGCGGGAACCCAGGCACTGCGCGAGGTCGCGCGTGGACAGCGTGACGTGGGGGCGGTCCTGCTCGTCGGGCTGGGCAAGAACTTCTGCGCCGGCGGCAACGTCCGCGCCTTCGCCGGTGCGGACGACCGCCCGACCTACCTGCGCGAGATCGCCGACAACTTCCATCAGCTCGTCGGCGCCCTGTACGAGGCGAACCGCCCCGTCGTCGTCGCCGCGAAGGGCTGGGCCGCCGGCGCGGGCATGTCGCTGGTGTTGCACGCCGACGTCGCCGTCGGTGGTCCGTCGACCCGGCTGCGGCCCGCCTACCGCGGTATCGGTCTCACTCCCGACGGGGGTCTCACCTGGACCCTCCCCCGCGCCGTCGGCGCTGCCCGGGCACGCCAGATCATCCTGACCGACCGCGTCATCAGCGCCGACGAGGCCCAGCAGTGGGGGCTGCTGTCGGAGATCGTCGCCGACGACGAGGTCGAGTCCGCCGCGCGCACGGCCGCCGAGGCCATCGCGTCGGGTCCCCGCGACGCCGACGCGATGACCAAGCATCTGTTGGCCGTCTCCGCCGACACCACGTTGGTCGAGCACCTCGCCCTCGAAGCCCGCTCCATCTCCGAACGGTCCGGACTGCCCGAGGGCATCGAGGGAGTTGACGCCTTCGTCGGCAAGCGCGCGCCGGACTTCACCCGGGGCCGTGCCACCACCGCCCCCTGATCCGAAAGAACTACATAACCATTGCTCCCTGAGGTGCGAGGAGCGCCAGCGACGAGCCACGAAGGGCCTGGTGAGACAGGTTGCGGAGCCCTTCGTGGCTCGCTTCGCTCGCACCTCAGGGAGCAGAGATGTGGACGCTCAAACAGTGTTCTTTCGTAGTCCACGACGGCCGCCAGGCCGCAGGTACTGAGGTGCGAGGAGCGCGTCGAGGTCGACGAGCCTCGAAGGGTCACGGCAGACGCCACTCCACCGGTTCGGCCCCGAGGTCCATCAGTTCCTCGTTGGCCCGGCTGAAGGGTCGGGACCCGAAGAACCCGCGCGAGGCCGACAACGGTGATGGATGCGCCGACACGATGGTCGGGACGTCGGGCAGCCACTTCTCCAGTCCCGCGGCGTCCCGGCCCCACAGGATCGCGACGAGCGGCTCGTCGCGGGCGGCAAGCGCCTTGATCGCGCACTCGGTCACCTCTTCCCAGCCCTTCCCCCGGTGAGAGGCCGGCTCGCCGGGGGCCACCGTGAGCACGCGGTTCAACAGAAGCACACCGTTGTCCGCCCAGGGCGTGAGATCCCCGGTGGTCGGCATGGGGTAGCCGAGATCGGCGCAGTATTCGGTGTAGATGTTCGTCAGGGAACGCGGGATCGGGCGCACGTCGGGCGCCACCGAGAAGCTCAGTCCGACGGCGTGTCCCGGCGTCGGATATGGATCCTGCCCGACGATCAGCACGCGCACGTCGTCGAGGGGGCGCGTGAAGGCCCGCAGGACATGTTGTCCCGCAGGCAGATAGCGCCGCCCCTCGGCGATCTCGGTGCGCAGGAACCGGCCCATCTCGGTGATGAGCGGCTCGACCGGGGCGAGCGCCTGCGCCCAGCCCGGGTCGATCAGTTCGGCAAGGGGTTTGGGTGGTGCGGTCACTCGATTGCCTCCGTCGTGGGCGGTCGCTAGTCCAGTCGTTTCAGGGCGGTGCGATAGTGCTGCGCGTTCTGGAAGTACATCTCGCAGTTGAGTTCGGTGTGCCCCTCCGGTACCTCGTAGCCGTCGCGGAGCCGGGCCGGTACACCGAGCGCCATCCGTCGCGAGGGAACGTCGAACTTGAACGGGACCACCGCGCCGGCTCCGACGATCGCGCCGTCGCCGACCGTGGACCCGTTCAGGACCACCGATCCCGAGGCGATGAGGCAGTCGTTTCCGATCGTCGCGCCCTCTATGTGCGCGTTGTGTCCGACGACGCACCGTTCGCCGATCACGGTCGGGTCGAGAACCGTGCAGTGGATGACGGTGCCGTCCTGGATGTTGCTGCGGGCGCCGACGGTGATGGTCCCGTAGTCGCCGCGGAGTACCGCGCCCGGCCACACCGAGACACCGTCGCCCAGGGTGACCGCGCCGATCACCACCGCGTCCGGGTGCACGTAGGTGTCCTGTCCCAGGACCGGTTCTCGGTCGTCGAGTGCGTAGATCGCCATGAGGCGACTCTAATGGTGCGCCCCGGGGACCTCAGTCACCAGTCGGGTCGGCGAAGGACTGCCACCCGTGCAGTTCGAGACCGTCGGGCCCACCGACCCGGCGGTCGTCGACCCAGACCTCGGGCGCCGACGAGGACTTCTCCCCCACCGAGCCGATGACGGTCCACCCTGGCGGCACCACCGCGGGCCCGCCGAACGCCGCGAGCAGGTGATGGTCCTCGCCGCCGGCCAGTACCCAGCGGTCGACGTCCGCCCCGAGTTCGCTTGCCGCGGCAGCCAGATCCGGGCGCCGCGGTACGGCGTCGCCATGCACGGTCATGGCGACCTGCGCAGCCCTCGACATCGTGAGCAGTTCCTCGACCAGACCGTCGGAGATGTCGGTCATGGCGTGCGCACCTGCCGCCGCGGCGACCGGCCCCTGGGTGAGGTCGGGGTTCGGAACTCGGTGCAGTGCAACCAGTTCCGACCAATCGCTGACCACCGGACGCGGATCGGACAGCACCGCGAGTCCCGCGGCGCTGGCCCCCAGCGGACCGCTCACCGCGAGGACGTCACCAGGCCGGGCACCGCCCAGCGAGACGGGGGGCCGACCCTCGAGCGCGCCGACCGCGGTGATACTCACCACCACCTGACCGGCCGCGACGAGGTCGCCGCCCAGCACCCGGGCCCCCTGTCCGTGTGCCGCGCGGACCACGCCGTCGTTGAGGTCGAGGACGACGCCGACCGGCGTGTCCGACGGACACGCGATGGACACGACGAGACCCGTTGTGCGGCCGCCCATCGCGGCGACGTCGGCGGCACTCTGCACCACCGCGCGGGCGCCGACCTGCTCCGGCGTCGACCAGTCGAATCGGAAGTGGCGCCCCTCGACGACGGTGTCGGTACTGATCACCGCCGATCCCCCGATGTCGAGAACGGCTGCGTCGTCACCGGATCCGATCACGATGTCGTCGGCGGGCTCACCGGAGGTCGCGGACGCGGTCAACGCGGCGATCACGGCACGCTCACCGATGGCCCCGACCGTGTCGGTCCGGTCGATCGCGCGGTCCTGCCGACCTGTCTCGTCGAAGGTCACTCGTCGGGGCCTTTCCTCTTCCGGTCGCGCGCGCACGGGGTTGTCGGTGACAATGTGTGCCACAGTGTATGGGGCCGCCGGGCGAGAGCGATCCGCAACAGTCCGGCCGCCCGCGGCAGTCGTGCACTGCCCGGCGACCGCGCATGCGCCGAGCCGCCGGTACGACAGCCCGTGTCGACGATGTGCCCCATACGATGTGGCCCGGGTACGACACAGACGGAGAGGATGTCCGTGGTTCAGGCATACATACTGATCCAGACCGAGGTCGGCAGGGCCGCCCTCGCAGCTGCGACCATCGCCGAGATCGCCGGGGTCGCCTCGTCGGAAGAGGTCAGTGGGCCGTACGACGTGATCGTCCGGGTCGACGCGTCCGATGCCACCCACCTGACCGAGAACGTGGTTCCGCAGATCCAGAAGGTGGACGGGATCACCCGCACCCTGACCTGCCCGGTGGTCCCCACGACGCGCTGAGGGGCGTCGGCCGGCCGCCGACGACGGGTGATCGTGACGGGTCCCCGTGCGCGGGTTCGGCAGACCGACTCCTACTGTTGTGGGGTGACGTCAGCAGGTTCGGATGACACCCAGCAGGATCCCGTCGACGGCGAATCCGCCGAGGACTCCGCGCGGTATGGCGGCGGCGGACGTCTCAGCCCCGCACTCGTCGCGACCCTGGTAGCCATTCCGGTGATGGTGCTCGCCGGCTTCATCGTGTTCGCCGCGATGCGCCCCGATCCGGTGACCCCGATCGAGTCCTACGACTCCGTCGGCCCGGTCGCCGCGGAGTGCACCCGCTTGCTCACCGAAGCACCGGACACCTTCGAGGGTTTCGGTACCAAAGAGGTCTCCGGCGACCGCGCGACGTGGCCGTCGACCGGCCCGGGCGACGACATGACACTTCGGTGCGGGGTGACCCGACCTGCCGAGCTGTCTCCCACCAGCAATCTCCAGGAGATCCACGCCGCCGGCCAGGCCGGGGTCCAGTGGTTCATCACGGACACGGTCGACGGCTCGGGCCAGGCCTATGTGTGCGTCGACCACCGGCCCTATGTCGCGATGTGGATTCCGACGAACGCCGGCAACGGACCCATCACCGACATCTCGGGACTGATCGACCGCACCCTCGAACGGGGACCGCTCGACTTCGGCTGATCGGCGGCGGGCGCTCAGTCCCGGTAGATCTCCGGCTTGGTGCTGCGGCCCAGCAGCGAATTGACCGCGTCGGCCACCGACATGCCGTCGTGACAGACCTGGTGGACCGCGTCGGTGAGCGGCATCGGCACCTGGTGTCGCTCGGCCAGTGCACGCACCGACGAGCACGACTTGACGCCCTCGGCGACCTGCCCGTTGGTGGCCTCCTGAGCCTGCGCCATGGTGGCACCCTCCCCCAGCCGCGCGCCGAACGTGCGGTTGCGCGACAACGGCGACGAACACGTCGCGACGAGATCCCCGATCCCGGCGAGACCCGCCAGCGTCTCGATCTGCGCGCCCACCGCGACGCCCAACCGGATCGTCTCGGCGAGCCCACGAGTGATGATCGTCGCCAGGGTGTTCTGACCGAACCCGATGCCGCTGGCCATCCCGCAGGCCAGCGCGATGACGTTCTTCGCAGAGCCGCCGATCTCACATCCGACGACGTCGGTGTTGGTGTACGGCCGGAAGTATCGCGTACTGAACGCGCTCTGCAGCGTCACCGCCCGCGCCTCGTCGGCACAGGCGATCACGGTCGCCGCCGGTTGACCCTCCGCGATCTCGCGTGCCAGGTTCGGCCCGGTCAGCACCGCGATCCGGTCGTCGGCGACACCGGTCACCTCGGCGATGACCTCACTCATCCGCAGCAGGGTGTTGGATTCGATGCCCTTGGCGAGCGACACCAACGACGCATCCGACCCGATGTAGGGCGTCCACTGCGTCAGGTTGGGGCGCAACGACTGCGACGGGACACCGCAGACGACGACGTCGGCGCCGAGCAGGGCATCGACCGCCGAACTCGTCGCGGTGAGCGCGGCGGGCAGCGCGATGCCGGGTAGATAGTCGGCGTTGACGTGCTCGGTGTTGATCGCCTCGGCGAGTTCGGGTCGCCGCGCCCAGATCACGGTGTCGGTACCGGCATCGACCAGCACCTTCGCCACCGAGGTTCCCCAGGAACCCGCACCCATCACCGCTGCGCGCACCGCAACCTCCCACCGGGCAAGCCCAATTCCGTATTCCCACCGCCGGCGCCGGCCGGACGGCCGACCCTGCTCACCCTAGTGCCTGCCGGGTATGGCCGACCCGGAATGTCACCGACCAGAGGTCGGTGCATCATGATGGTCGGCATGGAACACAGCACCGTCGGCGCGGGCGCCGACTCGACGGTCGTCGACGCGGGGGGCAACGAGCCCGTCGCGACGTCGGTCGCGGCCGTGCTGGCGGTCAAGAATCTGCACCGCGCGAAGTCACGACTGGCGGCGACGCTGTCCACCGCATTCGAGGGTGACGACCCCGTCGCCCGGGGTTCCCTCGTCCTGGCGATGTTCCTCGACACCGTCGACGCCTTGCGCAGCGCCGGGATCTCTCGGCTCGTCGTCGTCAGCCCCGACGACGAGGTGCTCGCCGCGGCGCGGCGCTCGGGCATGCGCGGCCTGAGCGAGTCGCCGCACCGGGCACCCGCGGACGCCGGTCTCAACTCCGCGTTCGTCGAGGGTGCGCGCTGGGCGCGCGAGGCGTGGCCCGAGTCGACGGGCCTGATGTACGTGCAGGCCGATCTGCCGGCGGCGACGAGCACGTCCGTCGCCGCCGTGTTGCGCGCCGCCGGTGAACACCGCTCGAGCTTCGTCACCGACCGGGACGGATCCGGGACGGTGCTGCTGCACGGCACCGGTACCGGCGTCCCCGCTCCCCGTTTCGGTCCCGGTTCGGCGGCCGCCCACCGGGCCGCCGGCGCCGTCGAACTCGACCCGGCCGGCCGGGAGTGGGCCGACCTGCGCACCGACGTCGACACCGCGGCGGACCTGGGCGTCGCCCGCGAGCTCGGCCTCGGACCGCACACCGTCGCTGCGCTGCGTCATCTCTGACCCCGACCCGCAATCGACAAGCGTCCGACCGGCGGGCGTGTACGCCGGGGACGGCGATGGGTCATCATTGGGGGGTGAGCCCCGCCGACGATGACGTATCGCAGACCGCCACGGTCACCACGACACCGATCCCGCATGCCCCGCCGGCCGCCACCCTGGTGCCCGACGAATCCGCCGACCTGCCCGAGGACCGTTACCTCAACCGGGAATTGAGCTGGCTGGACTTCAACTCCCGGGTGCTCGCGCTCGCCGAGGACATCTCCCTGCCGCTCCTCGATCGTGCGAAGTTCCTCGCCATCTTCGCCTCGAACCTCGACGAGTTCTTCATGGTGCGGGTGGCCGGACTCAAGCGGCGCGACGAGACCGGCCTGTCGGTCCGGTCCGCCGACGGCCTGTCGCCGCGAGAACAACTCATGCGCATCGCCGGACGCGCGCAGACCGTCGCCGACCGGCACGCGCGCGTCTTCCTCGATTCGGTCCGACCGGCGTTGGCCGACAACGACATCTACGTGGTGTCCTGGTCGCAGCTCACCGCCGAGCAGCAGGCGCGGATGACCGATTATTTCCAGGACGAGGTATTTCCGGTCCTGACGCCCCTGGCGGTCGACCCCGCTCATCCGTTCCCGTACATCAGCGGGTTGTCGCTGAACCTCGCGGTCACGGTCCGCGACGTCAACGAGAGCGGCGAGCACTTCGCGCGGGTCAAGGTACCGGACAACGTGAACCGCTTCATCCGCGTCGACCGGCTGTCGCCCGCTCGGGCGTCCGACGACGACAAGGCCGCCAGGAGCGCGGTGTTCCTACCGTTGGAGAGTCTGATCGCGGCCAACCTCGGGACGTTGTTCCCGGGTATGGAAATCGTTGAGCACCACGTCTTCCGGATCACCCGCAACGCCGACTTCGAGGTCGAAGAGGACCGCGACGAGGACCTCCTCCAGGCGCTCGAGCGAGAACTCGCGCGCCGTCGGTTCGGCTCGCCGGTGCGGCTCGAGGTCGCCGACGACATGAGCGAGCACATGCTCGAGTTGTTGCTGCGCGAGCTCGAGGTGGACCCCGCCGACGTCATCCAGGTGCCCGGACTCCTCGATCTGTCATCACTTTTCGAGATCTACGCGCTCGACCGCCCGCATCTCAAGGACCGTCCGTTCGTCCCCGCCACCCACCCCGCGTTCGGCGAGCGAGAGACACCCAAGAGCGTGTTCTCTACTCTTCGCGACGGTGACGTACTCGTCCACCATCCGTACGACTCGTTCTCGACGAGCGTGCAGCGGTTCATCGAGCAGGCCGCGGCCGACCCGCAGGTCCTGGCCATCAAGCAGACGCTGTACCGCACCTCCGGCGACTCCCCGATCGTCAACGCGCTCATCGACGCCGCCGAGGCCGGGAAGCAGGTCGTCGCGCTGGTGGAGATCAAGGCCCGCTTCGACGAGCAGGCGAACATCAAGTGGGCCCGCAAACTGGAACAGGCCGGCGTCCACGTCGTCTACGGCCTCGTCGGTTTGAAGACCCACTGCAAGACCTGCCTGGTGGTGCGTCGCGAGGGCTCGACGATCAAGCGGTACTGCCACATCGGGACCGGCAACTACAACCCGAAGACCGCGCGGCTCTACGAGGACGTGGGCCTGCTGACCGCCGCCCCCGACATCGGCGCCGACCTGACCGACCTGTTCAACACCTTGACCGGCTACTCCCGCAAGCAGGAGTACCGCAACATCCTCGTTGCGCCGCACGGCATCCGGGCGGGCATCATCAAACGGATCCATCGCGAGATCGAGCTGTTCCGCGACGGCGACACGCGCGCGAGAATCCAGCTCAAGGCGAATGCACTGGTCGACGAGCAGGTGATCGATGCGCTGTACCGGGCCTCGCAGAGCGGGGTACCCGTCGACGTCGTCGTCCGTGGCATCAGCGCGCTGCGGCCCGGGGTCGAGGGTTACAGCGACAACATCCACGTGCGGTCGATCCTGGGGCAGTTCCTCGAGCACTCCCGAATCCTGTATTTCGGTGCGCAGAACGAGTACTGGTTCGGCAGCGCGGACATGATGCACCGCAATCTCGATCGGCGCGTGGAGGTCATGGTGAACGTCCGTGACGAGCGTCTGGCCGGTGAACTCGGTGACATCTTCGCCTCCGCCCTCGATCCGCGGACCCGCTGCTGGGTCCTGCAGTCCGACGGGAGCTGGGTGGCCTCACCCGCCGAGGGCGAAGAGGTGCGCGACCATCAGCGACAGATGATGCGGCGCAATCGTCGTCGGCCGGAGACCAGTTCGTGACCGGCACCGACGCGTAACCTTCGACCTCTACGATCACCATCGACATGGCGAAGAAGACGAATGAGGTATGGGCCGCCGGCGGTGTGGTCTGGCGACCGGTTGTCCCCGGTCCGACCGGGAACGATGCCGCCGAGATCGACGATGTCGAGATCGCGGTCGTCCACCGCCCCAAGTACGACGACTGGACGCTGCCCAAGGGAAAGGCCGAGCCGGGCGAGACTCTCATCGACACGGCGGTGCGCGAGATCGCCGAGGAGACGGGCCAACACGTCGTCCTCGGCCGGCACCTGGACGACGTCCACTACGACCTCGGCAGTACCCGCAAGCATGTGCGCTACTGGTCGGCGCGAGCGTCCGACGGAGAGTTCGTCGCCGGGCACGAGGTCGACGAGCTGCGGTGGCTCTCCGTCGACGAGGCCCGGGAGATGTTGAGCTATCCGCTCGATCGCACGATCCTCGAGGAGTTCGTGCGGCTACCCGCGGACCTGCACACGTTCCTGTTGGTACGGCACGCCAAGGCCGGTCGGCGCTCGACCTACAAGGGCGACGACCGGTTGCGGCCCCTCGACAAACTCGGCCGGGCGCAAGCCGCCGCCCTCGCCCCATTGCTGATCGCGTTCGGGGCGAGCCGGGTGCACTCGGCCGATCGCGTCCGCTGTGAGCAGACCCTGGAACCGCTACGCGACCGGCTGGGGGTCGAGTTGCACAGCGAGCCGGATCTGTCGGAGGAGACGTATCGGACCAATCCGGCAGCGGCGCAACGCCGGATCCTCGAACTCGCCGCCGACACGACGTCGACCCTGGCGGTCTGCAGTCAGGGCAAGGTGATCCCGCCCCTCATGGACTGGTGGTCCGAGCGCGACTCGATCCCGCTTCCCAAGGCCTCCAACCGCAAGGGCAGTGTGTGGGTTCTGTCCCTGTTCGACGGCCGGCTGGTGGCGGCCGATCACATCGCCGGGCCGCTCCCGACAGCCTGAGTCCCGCGCCCCCTCAGGTTGACCCCGAACACGATTCAGCCCCCGGCGGGGGAAGTACGCCGGGGGCTGAATTGTGGTCGTCGACCGCGGTTGTCCCGCAGGTCAGCGACGGGTGGTCTTCTTCGCCGCGGTCTTCTTCGCGGCAGCCTTCTTGGCCGGAGCCTTCTTCGCCGCGGTGGCCTTCTTGGCCGGCGCCGCCTTCTTGGCCGGAGCCTTCTTCGCCGCGGTGGTCTTCTTGGCCGCCGTGGTCTTCGCCGGAGCCTTCTTCGCCGCGGTGGTCTTCTTGGCCGCCGTGGTCTTCGCCGGAGCCTTCTTGGCCGCCGTGGTCTTCTTGGCGGCGGCGGTCGTCTTCTTGGCGGCGGTCTTCTTCGCCGGCGCAGCCTTCTTGGCTGCCGTGGTGGTGGCTCCGCTTCCGCGCTTCACAGCCGGACCGGTCGCGGACAGCTTCTGCTTGCCCGCCACAACGGCTTTGAACTGAGCGCCCGGACGGAACGCCGGCACCGAGGTCGCGCGGACCTTGACGGTCTCGCCGGTGCGCGGGTTACGGGCGACGCGCGGTGCGCGCTTCCGCTTCTCGAATACGCCGAAGCCGGTGATCGTCACGCTCTCGCCCTTGTTGACCGCGCGCACGATCGTGTCGACGACGAGCTCGACGGCTTCAGTCGCAGTCTTGCGATCCGCGTCGAGCTTCTTGGTCAGCTCATCAATGAGCTCCGCCTTGTTCATGAGTACCTCCGCAAGCTGATCTGACCGAGTTTCGGCCAGCTACCAACACACGGTAAACGTCGGATGTGAAAACGTCCATCTTCCACGCCAATTAGGACGCCGTGTTGCGAAATGGCATGGCAGCTCACGATGGTGCCGCCGCGGCGAGATGACCCCGCCGCGGCGGTGCGAAATCAGTCCGCGAGGGTGCGCGGCTTGAATGCCGGACGCGCCGACTCGTACTCGGAAATCGCCTCTACCTGGCGCAACGTGAGTCCGATGTCATCGAGACCCTCCATCAGGCGCCACCGCGTGTAGTCATCAATTGCCAACGGCACCACGAGGTCTCCGGCGGTGACCGTCTTATCGACAAGACTCACCGTCACTTCGAGGCCCGGAGTCTCCTCGAGGCGCTTCCACAGCAGTTCGACGTCGGACTGCTCGACCTGCGCGGCCACCAGACCCGCCTTGCCCGAGTTGCCGCGGAAGATGTCGGCGAAACGCGACGAGATCACCACGCGGAAGCCGAAATCGGACAGCGCCCAGACCGCGTGCTCACGCGACGACCCGGTGCCGAAGTCGGGACCGGCAACCAGGACCGACCCGCGGCTCCAGGGCTCGTTGTTGAGGATGAAATCGGGATCGGTCCGCCAACCGGCGAACAGACCGTCCTCAAAGCCGGTGCGCGTCACCCGCTTCAGATAGACGGCCGGGATGATCTGGTCGGTGTCGACGTTGCTGCGACGCAGCGGGACACCGATTCCGGTGTGTTCGGTGAACGGTTCCATGAGAAAGCCCCTGTTCGAATGATGTGGCAGGAATGTGGGTCGGACCGTGACTCAACCGAGATCGGCGGGCGCCGGCTGCGAGTCCAGATCGGCGGGCGCGGACAAGGTGCCGCGCAGCGCGGTGGCCGCTGCCACTCCCGGAGACACGAGGTGCGTTCGGCCACCCTTGCCCTGGCGCCCTTCGAAATTGCGGTTGGAGGTCGACGCACACCGCTCCCCCGGGGCGAGCTGGTCCGGGTTCATGCCCAGGCACATCGAGCACCCGGCCTGCCGCCACTCGGCGCCGGCCGCGAGGAAGATCTCTCCGAGTCCCTCGTCCTCGGCCTGTGCACGCACCCGCATCGAACCGGGCACGATGAGCATCCGCATCCCGTCCGCGACCTTGCGCCCCTTGAGGATGCCGGCGACCTCGCGCAGGTCCTCGATCCGGCCGTTCGTGCAGGAGCCGACGAAGACCGTGTCGACCTTGATGTCGCGCAGCGGCGTTCCGGGCTCGAGGCCCATGTACTCGAGCGCCTTGGCCGCGGCACTCGCCTTGACCTCGTCGCCGTACTCCGCCGGGTCGGGTACCGCCGCGCCGAGCGGGGCACCCTGTCCCGGATTGGTCCCCCACGTGACGAACGGGGTCAGCGAGGCGGCGTCGATGTGCACCTCGGCGTCGAAGGTGGCGCCGGGATCGGTGCGCAGACTGTCCCAATAGTCAACGGCAGCATCCCAATCGGCACCCGAGGGGGCATGCGGGCGGCCCTTGAGGAACTCGTAGGTGACCTCGTCGGGTGCGATCATCCCCGCCCGGGCGCCTGCCTCGATCGACATGTTGCACACCGTCATCCGCGCTTCCATGGAGAGCTTGCGGATCGCCTCCCCGCGGTACTCCAGCACGTAACCCTGCCCGCCGCCGGTGCCGATCTTCGCGATGATCGCGAGGATCAGGTCCTTGCTCGTCACGCCGGGCGGGAGCTCGCCGTCGACGTTGATCGCCATCGTCTTGAACGGGCGCAGCGAGAGGGTCTGCGTCGCCAGGACGTGCTCGACCTCACTGGTACCGATACCCATCGCGATCGCTCCGAAGGCACCGTGTGTGGAGGTGTGGCTGTCACCGCACACGACGGTCATGCCGGGTTGGGTCAGGCCCAGCTGCGGCCCGACCACGTGGACGATGCCCTGCTCGGCGTCACCCATGGGGTGAAGGCGGACGCCGAATTCCTCGCAGTTGCTGCGCAGCGTGTCGACCTGGGTCCGCGACACGGGATCGGCGATGGGCTTGTCGATGTCCACCGTCGGGACGTTGTGGTCCTCGGTCGCGATGGTCAGATCCGGTCGGCGGACCGGACGACCGGCGAGGCGCAGGCCCTCGAAGGCCTGGGGACTGGTGACCTCGTGGACGAGGTGGAGGTCGATGTAGATCAAGTCGGGATTGGTGTTGCCGGACGCATCGACGTCACCGGGGACGACGACATGGTCGCGCCACACCTTCTCGGCGAGAGTCAGCGGCTGGGCTGGGCTGTTGCTCATGGCTTCACTCGTTATCTGCTCGGGTTCTTCGGACTCTGCACGCGGTGTTGACGTTCTGGCTGTGTTTCGAACGTGCATCTCACTATTTGGACAGCTAGTATCGTCCTATGGGAAAGGATACCGCATCCGCGGTCAGCAGCGGAATCGGAGTGCTCGACAAGTCCGTGGCGGTGCTGCACGCGATCGCCGAGGCGCCGTGCAATCTCTCCGAGCTCTGCGAGCGCACCGGTCTGCCCCGGGCGACGGCACATCGACTCGCCGTCGGACTCGAGACGCACCGCTTTCTGACCAGGGATGTCACCGGCCGCTGGCAGCCCGGCCCCGTCCTCGGCGAACTCGCCTCCTCGGCACACGATCCCGTCACCGAGTCCGCTCTCATGGTCCTCCCCCGGCTCCGCGACATCACCGGCGAATCGGTTCAGGTCTATCGCCGCGAAGGGGCCGAACGCGTCTGCGTCGCCGCGATGGAACCACCGACCGGCCTGCGTGACACCGTGCCGGTGGGCACCCGCTTCCCCATGAGCGCAGGGTCCGCGGCGAAAGTCCTCCTCGCCTGGGCCGACCCTGCCACCCAGCGCGCGCTCGTGCCGGACAGCGTCTTCAGCGAGCGCGCACTGCACGAGATCCGCCGGCGCGGGTGGGCCCAGAGTGCCGGTGAACGCGCCGCCGGAGTCGCGAGTGTGTCGGCTCCCGTGCGCGACGGCAACGGTGACGTGGTCGCCGCGATCTCGGTGTCCGGGCCGATCGACCGGATGGGCCGACGACCCGGTGCACGCTGGGCCGCCGATCTGCTCGCCGCCGCCGACGCCATCCACAAACGCCTCCAGGCCGCACGTCCCTGACCCAGAGCCGTTGCACCCGGAGCGGTTCCGATGGACCCGCCGGTGGGCTAGCGTCGGGGAATGGGAGTCAACCAACGCAATCAGATCGTCATGTCCGAGGCCGAGATCGCGGAGTTCGTGGCGCGCAGCCGGACCGCGACCCTCGCCACCACCGGAGCGGACGGGAGCATCCACCTCGTGGCGATGTGGTACGGGATCATCGACGGCGAAATCTGGTTCGAGACCAAATCCAAGTCGCAGAAGGCGGTCAACATCCGTCGCAACAACCGGTGCTCGGTGATGATCGAGGACGGTGACACCTACGACACGCTGCGCGGCGTCACCTTCGAGGGCACTGCCGAGATCCTCGACGACCCGGACTCGTGCCTGAAGGTCGGCATCAGCGTCTGGGAACGCTACACAGCGCCCTACACCGAAGAATCGCGACCATTCGTCGAGCAGATGATGAACAAGCGCGTCGCCGTCCGGATCCGTCCGTCCCGCACCCGTTCCTGGGACCACCGCAAGCTCGGCATCCCCGAGATGCCGGCCTCGGGCACCACCGCCGAATTCCTCTGACCGCAGTCCCGGCGCGACACCTTCCGACCCTCGTCCGTGTTTCGGTGTGATCATCGCAACACGGACGAGATGGTCTGTCGCGCAATGAAAAACACCCTCCCCCTGCATCGCAGAGGAAGGGTGTTTCTCGTAGCCCCGACGGGATTCGAACCCGCGCTACCGCCTTGAGAGGGCGGCGTCCTAGGCCGCTAGACGACGGGGCCATGGGAACTTCCGGCGATCAAGACCTTAGCACGGTCTCGATCTCTTTCTGTCCGCTGGGGTACCAGGACTCGAACCTAGAATGGCGGTACCAGAAACCGCTGTGTTGCCAATTACACCATACCCCATTGGCTTGGTTCTCCTTGCGGAAAACTGCCGAGAAAGAGAGTATCAAAGGGTTACCGTAAGTCCACAAACGTGCAGCTCAGCGGCACTATTTGGCTGCGATCTCCCGTGCCGAGGCCAGCCGCGCGAGCGTCTTGTCGCGACCCAGGATCTCCATCGATTCGAAGAGCGGCGGACTGACCTGGGAGCCGGTCACCGCCACGCGTACGGGACCGAACGCCTTGCGCGGTTTGAGCCCCAGATCGTCCACCAGCGCAGCATTCAGTGCGTCCTGCAGTGCGGCGGTGGTGAAGGAGTCCAGCGACTCGACCGCGGCGATGGTGGCGTCCAGGACCGGCACCGCGTCGGCGCCCAGGTTCTTGCTCGCCGCCTTCTCGTCGATCGTGAACTCGTCGTCGGAGACGTAGGCGAAGGAGATGAGGTCCCACGCGTCGCCGAGGACCTGGATACGCGTCTGCACGAGTTCGGCCAGAGCCGCGAAGGTCTCGTCGTCGGCGCTCTCGGGGAGCTTGCCCTGCGCGACGAGATACGACCGCAGCCGCGCCGTGAAGTCGGCGACCTCGAGCATCCGGATGTGCTCGGCGTTGATGGCGTCGGCCTTCTTCTGATCGAACCGTGCGGGGTTCGAGTTGACCTGTCGCACATCGAAAGCCGCGATCATCTCGGCCAGGCTGAAGACGTCGACATCACTCTTGTAACCCCAGCCGAGCAGCGCGAGGTAGTTGAGCAGACCCTCGGGGATGAAACCGCGGTCGCGATGGTGGAAGAGGTTCGACTGGGGGTCGCGCTTGGAGAGCTTCTTGTTGCCCTCACCCATCACGAAGGGCAGGTGCCCGAAGGCCGGCACGGCGTCGGCGACGCCGATTCGGATCAGCGCGTCGTACAGCGCGAGCTGCCGCGGAGTCGACGACAGGAGATCCTCGCCGCGCAGCACATGGGTGATCTTCATCATCGCGTCGTCGACCGGGTTGACCAGCGTGTAGAGCGGATCGCCGGTCGCACGGGTCAGCGCGAAGTCGGGAACGGTACCCGCCTTGATCGTCGTCGTGCCGCGCACGAGGTCGTCCCAGGTGAGGTCGGTGTCCGGCATCCGCAGGCGGACAACGGGTTTACGTCCTTCGGCGAGGTAGGCCGCACGTTGCTCGGGCGTCAGGTCACGATCGAAGTTGTCGTACCCGAGCTTCGGGTCGCGTCCGGCGGCGCGGTGCCGGGCCTCCACCTCTTCCGGGGTCGAGAACGCCTCGTAGGCCTCGCCGGCCTCGAGAAGGCGGGCGACGACGTCGGCATGGAGTTCCCGCCGCTCGGACTGCCGGTAGGGACCGTAGGGTCCGCCCACCTCCGGCCCCTCGTCCCAGTCGAGACCGAGCCAGCGCAAGGCGTCGAGGATGGCCTCGTAGGATTCTTCGCTGTCTCGCGACGAGTCGGTGTCCTCGATGCGGAAGACGAAGGTGCCACCGTCGTGCCGGGCCTGCGCGAAATTGAACAGCGCGGTCCGCACGAGTCCCACGTGGGGAGTGCCGGTCGGGGATGGACAGAATCGGACGCGAACGGCCTCACTACTGGTCATGAGGCTCAGCGTATCGAAGCCGACCGCCGCCCCCGCACGCCCGCCGTCAGGCCCGGTGGCGCTCGCAGAACTCCACCAGGACCCGGTTCACCTCGGCCGGCTGTTCGAGATAACCGAAATGACCGGCCCGCTCGATCTCGACGTACCCCGCGCCTGGAATGGCCTCGGCGACTTCGCGCGCCAGCTTCGCCGGCAGGGTCCGGTCGTCGGCGAATCCGACGACCAGCGCGGGCCGGGTGATGCCGCGGTACGCCGCGAGACGGTTGGACTCCTTGTTGTGGAGTTCGAGCTGTGCGCGGACGCCCGGGGTGATCGTCTGCGGGGAGAACCCGATGATGTCGAGCCAGTCTCGCGCGGTGCGGTCGTCGTCGAGCGTGTGCGGCGACAGGTTGAGATGCGCGGTGATGGCGGCCTCGTACTCCGGTGGCAGCTTGATCTTGTTGTCGTAGAGGGCCCGCTCACCGGCCGAGATCGCTTCCTGCAGTGGGGTGTTGCGGCCGTACGTCGCAACCATCACCGCCGCCTTGACCACGTCGGGGCGGGCCAGCGCCAGCTCCTGGGTGATCCGGGCACCCAACGAGGTGCCGATCACGATCGCCGGACCGCGGCCGAGGTGCTCGATCAGAGCCGCGGTGTCGGCGACCATGTCGTCGAGCGTGAAACCCTCGGCGCACTCCGACGACGGTGCGACTCCGCGGTTGTCGAACGTCACGACGGTGAAGCCGGCTTTCACCAGCGCGGGTTCCTGATGCGCCTTCCAGACGCGGCCGGGACTTCCGGTTCCCATGACCATGACCACGAGCGGGCCCGACCCGGCGAGGCTGTAGGAGATGTCGATCCCGTTGACACGGGCCGTGCTGGGAGCTGTCACTTGTCCACCACCGGGTTGGAGAGCGTACCGATACCGTCGACGGTCACCGAGATACGTTGACCGGCGACCATGGGCCCGACCCCTTCCGGGGTGCCCGTGAGGATCACGTCGCCGGGCAGCAGGGTCATCACGCGCGAGATCCACTCGACGATCTCACCGACGTCGTGGAGCATCAGCGATGTCCGGGTCCGCTGCTTGACCTCGCCGTCGAGCTCCGTCACGAGTTCGACGTCCGACGGATCGAGCGAGGTGTCGATCCACGGGCCGAGCGGACAGAAGGTGTCGTACCCCTTGCCGCGGGTCCACTGACCGTCGGCCTGCTGGTGGTCGCGGGCGGTCACGTCGTTGGCGACCGTGTATCCGAGGATCACGTCCTTGGCCTGCGCGGCCTTCACGTCCTTGCACGGGCGTCCGATGACGGCCGCGAGCTCCCCCTCGTAGTCGACCCGTTGCGACGACGGCGGACGCACGATGGGCACCTCGGGGCCGATGATCGAAGTGTTGGGCTTGAGGAAGATCACCGGGTCGGCCGGCGCCTCGCCGCCCATCTCCGCCGCGTGTGCGGCGTAGTTCTTGCCGATGCAGATCACCTTGCTGGCGAGGATCGGCGCCAACACCCGGACATCCGCCAGCTTCCACGACCGGCCGGTGAACGTCGGCGTACCGAAGGGATGTTCGGCGATCTCCTTGACGACGGCGTCGTCTCCGTCGCCCTCGACGGACACGAAGGCCACGCCGTCAGGACTCGCAATTCGACCTAAGCGCATGTCCAGACCCTATCGCACCGCCGATCCCACCCGTTGGGAGACGAATTGGCGGACGTCGGTGCCGGTTTTACAATGTGGTCACACTGTTTCATATATTGAGATATCCAACCCCGGTTCACCGGGTCCGTACAGACAGCGAGGTGAGTAGACCATGACCGATGTCGACGACATCACCACTGCCCGAAGGTGGATCATCCTCGGGTGCTCGCTGCTCGCCGCGCTCACCACGACTTGTGTGGTCAGCGGAGTCGCCTACCTGATCCCCACGCTGCACACCGACGCCGGACTCACCCTCACCCAGGCCTCGGCGCTTGCCGCGATCCCGACGGTCGGACTGATGGCGGCGACGATCCCGTGGGGAATCCTGTTGGACCGCTACGGCGAACGACGGATCCTGTTGCTGTCGCTGTCGATCTCGCTCGCCGGCGCGACCGGGGCGGCCGTCGCCGCGTCAGCCGATGCGTCCTATGCCGTCGTGGGTGCCGCGCTCTTCGTGGGTGGTCTCGGCTCGGGTGCGGCGAACGGGGCCAGCGGCCGCATCGTCGTCGGCTGGTTTCCCGCACACCAGCGTGGGACTGCGATGGGCATCCGGCAGATGGCACAACCGCTGGGGATCGGCGTCTGCGCTCTCACCATGCCGGTTGTCGCGGCAAGTTCGGGACCCGCTGCGGCACTGGCGATCCCAGCCGTGGTGACTGCTGCAGGACTCGTCGCGGTGGTCGTCGGCATCACCGATCCGCCGCGTCGGCCGGCTCCCGCGTCGACGGTCGGCAACCCTCCCCCGCGCACGAATCCCTACCGCGACAACTCTTTCCTCGCACGCATCCACATCGTCAGCATGCTGCTGGTCATCCCCCAGTCCATGCTGTGGACCTTCGTACCGACCTGGCTGATCGTCGCGCACGGGTGGTCACCGGCCGGCGCCGGAACCCTGATCACCGTGACCCAGATCATCGGTGCACTGGGCCGGATCGTCGCCGGACGGTGGTCGGACGCCTGGATGTCGCGGATGCGACCGGTCCGCGTGATCGCGGTGGCCGGTGTCGCCGCCATGTCCGCGCTCGCGATCGCCGACTGGTTCGACAGCCCACTCGCGCCCGCACTCATGGCGGTGGCGAGCGTCATCTCGGTGGCCGACAACGGCTTGGCGTTCACCGCCATCGCCGAGTACGTCGGACCGGAATGGAGCGGCCGCGGACTCGCCGTACAGAACACCGGACAGTATCTGGTGACCGCGGCGACCACACCGCTTCTCGGAGCACTCATCGCGACCGTCGGTTTCCCGATCGCCTTCGCCGCGACCGCCCTGGCACCGCTCGTCTCGACGCCCCTGGTCCCGCGCGACCGGATGCGAGAACCCGATGAGCTGGTCGACGCCTGAACCCACCACCAACGGACGAACCCGCCACCGAATTGGTGGCGGGTTCGTCCCTTGCTGGTGAATATGCCTGCGAACTACAGCCGTTCGCGGATACGCGCACCGATCTCTGAGGTGCTGAACGTACCGCTGCGCTCGGCGAGGTCGTCGGCGACGGCCTTCTCGATCCGGGCCGCGGCGTCGTCGTCGCCGAGATGCTGGAGCAGGAGCGCGACCGACAGGATCGCGGCCGTCGGATCGGCCTTGCCCTGCCCGGCGATGTCGGGTGCCGAGCCGTGCACCGGCTCGAACATCGACGGGTTCACGCCGGTGGCGTCGATGTTGCCCGACGCAGCCAGCCCGATACCACCGCTCACCGCGGCGGCGATGTCGGTGATGATGTCGCCGAACAGGTTGTCGGTGACGATCACGTCGAAGCGGCCGGGGTCGGTGACCAGGTAGATGGTCGCCGCGTCCACGTGGCAGTAGTCGGTGGTGACGTCGGGGAACTCGGCACCCACCTCCTCGACCGCGCGACTCCACATCGACCCGGCGAAGGTCAACACGTTGGTCTTGTGGACCAGCGTCAGCTTCTTGCGACGCTGCTGGGCACGCTGAAATGCGTTGCGCACGACGCGTTCCACACCGAATCGGGTGTTGACGCTGACCTCGGTGGCGACCTCGTTCGGGGTTCCGACACGGATGGCGCCACCGTTGCCGGTGTAGGGCCCCTCGGTCCCCTCCCGCACGACCACGAAGTCGATGTCGGGGTCGCCCGCGAGGGGCGAGGAGACACCGGGGAAGCGGCGCGACGGCCGCAGGTTGACGTGGTGGTCGAGTGCGAATCGCATCGTCAGGAGCAGACCGCGCTCCAGCACGCCCGAAGGCACGGACGGATCGCCGATGGCGCCCAACAGGATCGCGTCGTGACGACGAAGCGACTCGAGGTCGTCCTCGGTGAGCAGCTCGCCGTTGCGGTGGTAGCGGCGTGCGCCGAGGTCGAACTCGGTGGTGCTGACCGACGGTACGACCGAGTCGAGGACGCCCAGCGCCTCGCCGATGACCTCGGGACCGATGCCGTCGCCGGCGATGACTGCGAGTTTCATGCGAGGTCGACCTGTTCGATGAGGGTTGCGCTGACCGCGTCACCGATCGCGGCGACGACCTCGTCGTCGAGGACGCTGCTGACGCGCAGCATCATGGTCGCGCCGCCACCCTCGGCGTCCTGCGACAAACCGGCCGCCAGGATGTCGATGCCGGCGTTCCCGAGCAGCGTTCCGATCTTGCCGAGGGAACCCGGCTGGTCGGCGTAGCTGACGATGAGGTTGTGCCCTTCGGCACGCAGGTCGAAGTTGCGGCCGTTGATGTTGACGATCTTCTCCACCAGGCGCGGACCCGACAGGGTGCCCGAGACATTGTGGGTCGAGCCGTCGGCGAACACGGCCTTCACGTCGACCACGCTGCGGTGGTTGGGACTCTCCGGCGCGGTGGTGACCTCGCTGGTCACGCCGCGTCCCTCGGCGACCGCGGGGGCGTTGACGAAGGTGACCGGCTCGTCGAGCACTGCGGAGAACAGGCCGCGCAGCGCGGACAGGCCGAGCACGTCGACGTTGTTCGCGGCGAGTTCACCCCGTACGTCGACGACGATGGAGGTCGGCGGCTCCTTGCTGATGGCCCCGACGAGCACGCCCGCCTTGCGAGCGACCTCGAGCCACGGTGCGACCTCTTCGTCGACGGCGCCCCCGGTGATGTTGACGGCGTCGGGGACGAAGTGACCGGCCAGCGCCAGCCGGACGCTCTTGGCGACGTCGGTGCCCGCGCGATCCTGCGCCTCGCTGGTCGATGCGCCGAGGTGGGGCGTCACGACGACCTGCGGCAGCTCGAAGAGCGGCGAGTCGGTGCAGGGCTCGGTGGCGAAGACGTCCAGGCCGGCCGCGCGGACCTGACCGGAGTTGATCGCGTCGGCCAGTGCCTGCTCGTCGATGAGACCACCGCGGGCGGCGTTGACGATGACGACGCCCTTCTTGGTCCGGGCGAGCTGCTCGGCGCCGATGAGGCCCAGGGTCTCCGGGGTCTTCGGCAGGTGGACGGTGATGAAGTCGGCGCGCTCGAGGAGTTCGTCGAGGCTGACGAGCTCGATCCCGAGCTGGGCCGCACGAGCCGGCGACACGTAGGGGTCGTAGGCGATGATGTGGGTTTCGAAAGCGGCCAGCCGCGCGGCCACCAGCTGGCCGATGCGGCCGAGTCCGACGACACCGACCGTCTTGTCGAAGATCTCGACGCCGTTGAACGACGAACGCTTCCAGGTCTTCTCGCGCAAGGTGGCGTCCGCGGCCGGGATCTGGCGCGACGCGGCCATCAGCAGCGCGACGGCGTGTTCGGCCGCGGTGTGGATGTTCGAGGTCGGGGCGTTGACGACCATGACGCCGCGCTCGGTCGCGGCAGGCACGTCGACGTTGTCCAGACCGACACCCGCCCGGGCGATGATCTTCAGCTTCTTGCCCGCGTCGAGGACCTCGGCGTCCACGGTCGTCGCGGAGCGGACCAGGATGGCGTCGGCGTCGACGACCGCCTCGAGCAGCTTGGGACGATCCGGGCCGTCGACCCATCGCACCTCGACACCGTCACCGAGTGCTTCCACGGTGGACGGCGCCAGCTTGTCGGCGATGAGTACAACCGGGCGGCCAGCAGAGCTCACAGTCATTTCTCCAGGTTCGGGGAGTGCGGTTTCACGAACGTCGGTATGGAGTGTCGGTGACGACTCCGTACGACAGCTTAAAGGTGTGGTAGGTGCCGTCGAGCATGCGGTCTACCCCGAAACGAGAGCCCTGTCCCCCGGCACGAGTAGAGTGTGACGCGCATTACGGCAAACTCGCGCGGCGCATCACAGAACTGTTGCAAACCGACCGCGGCTCGATCCCACGCCGCCGTGCGCGCGTGGGGCGCCCGGTACGGTGTGCTTGCCGCCCATCGCGAAGTTCCCGACGGGCGGCAATGCCCGTGATCGAGAACTGGTTGACCCGAGAAGTGGAGTGCGGATGACGAAGAAGCTGACAGTACTGTTGGCGGTTTTGGCTGCGACGGTGCTGGCCGGCTGGGGAGGGGGCGTCGCGGTCGCCGCACCGGCGAAGATCTTCATGGGAGGCGGGTCCGGGATCCTGGTGCTCAAGGGCGGCAACTCGGCCGCGGCCTGCACCCTGACCACCATCGGCCGCTCGAAGACCAACAAGCTCATCGGCGTCACCGCGGGACACTGTGGCACTCCCGGCCAGAAGGTCTACTCCGAGACGTTCCAGGACCGCGGCCAGGCAGGCACCATCACCTACACTGCGCCGGATCTCGACATGGCGATCATCGAACTCGACGCCTCGCGAGTCGTGCCGCTGCGCACGGTCCGCGGCGTGACGATCCGCTCGGTCGACCAGGCGCCGCTCGCCTTCCCGACCATCGCCTGCAAAGAAGGCCGGACCACCGGCAACACCTGCGGCATCGCCTGGTTCTCCGACGGCGACGTGCACGTCAGCCAGATGTGCGTCATCGAAGGTGACTCCGGTAGCCCCGTGGTCGTCGGCGACCGGCTGGTGGGCATGGTGAACGCCTACTACTTCCTCGGTTGCCTCGGCCCCGAGACCGGCACCAACATCCAGCCGATCCTGAAGCGGATCGCTTCGCTCGACGCGTACAAGGGATTCCGGGTCGCCTGACGACTCTGGGTCCCACCCCCACCGACGCCCCGGATGGTTTCCCTCCGGGGCGTCGTCGTGTGCGGGGTGACGTGCGCAGTGAGGCGCCGGGACGACTGCTCGGGCCGAGCACGACCCGGGTGGTCAGCCGGCTTCGGTCACCGGGTGACCCCGAGCCAGTCCTCGATCGCCCGGGTGACCGCTGCCGTCGCTTCCAGAGGTGCGAGATGTCCGACACCGTCGAGGATCACGGGGTCGCGGCGGTCGGGCAGGAGGTCTCGTAGCTGCGTGGCCTGCTCGACGGGAATCCACGGATCGTCGGCGCCCCAGCCGATTCGCGTCGGGCACCGGACCTCCGACAGGCGTTCCGCGACAGGTCTCGTGTGCTCCGGCCGCAAGGCCGCGATCTGACGATAGAACCCGGCTTTGCCGGCCCCGCCGAGCCACGGACGGGTCAGCGCGTCGAGGTCAAAGTCCGTCAGGCGATGCCGCGCGGCACCGGCGATGTACTCGCGCACCAACGCCGCGTGCAAGGGGTCGGGAAGTTGCTCGAAGACCTCGGTGTTGTCGGCGACCAGTCGGAAGAAGGGCGACCCCCACGGATCGAGAGTCACGATGTCCCAGAGGAACAACGACGCGTACTCGCGACCGTGGAGCAGATGCGCGCCCAGTGCCACCGCGCCCCCGATGTCATGTGCGATCACGTGCGGCCGCGTCAGACCCCACTGTGACTGCAGCACAGCGAATCTCGACATCTGGGTCGCCAGATCCACCGGTGCGTCCGTGACCATCGACTGCCCGTATCCAGGCATGTCCCACAGGAAGACCCGGCGACCGAGGCCGATCTGTTGCGCCACGCCGGCCCACACGTACGCCGACCACGGGGTCCCGTGGCACATCACCACATCGATGTCGGTGTGCCCCGCCGGCTCGAGAACATATGTCGCAACACGCTCCCCGTCGACGTCGACATAGACCGGCGGCGGCAGAACGATCCCTTGGCTGTCCACCAGGTCGACACTAAACCCGTCGAGCCGAACCCACCCTTTTTCGGTATTTCCTCACCCCGCGACCCCGGTGGGTTTACCGAAAAGGGGTGGGTGTGCGGCGACGCAAGCGGGTCCGCACCACATCGGTGCGGACCCGCTGTCGGCGCTGCGTTCAGCGCAAACCGCTGCGACTCAGGCGGTCTCGGTGATCGGACGATCAACCCAGCTCATCAGGTCGCGCAGCTTCTTGCCGGTGACCTCGATCGGGTGCTCGGCGTTCTCCTTGCGCAGGCCCTCGAGCTCCTTGTTGCCGCCCTCGACGTTGGCGACGAGGCGCTTGACGAAGGTGCCGTCCTGGATGTCGGTGAGGATGCCGCGCATGCGCTCCTTGGTGTCGGCGTCGATGACCCGCGGGCCCGACACGTAACCGCCGAACTCGGCGGTGTCCGAGACCGAGTAGTTCATGCGCGCGATGCCGCCCTCGTACATGAGGTCGACGATCAGCTTGAGCTCGTGCAGCACCTCGAAGTAGGCCATCTCGGGGGCGTAACCCGCCTCGACCATCACCTCGAAGCCGGTCTTGACCAATTCCTCGGTGCCGCCGCACAGCACCGCCTGCTCGCCGAAGAGGTCGGTCTCGGTCTCTTCCTTGAACGTGGTCTTGATGATTCCGGCACGACCACCGCCGATGGCGCTGGCGTAGCTCAGCGCAAGCGCCTGGCCCTCGCCCTTGGGGTCCTGGTGGACGGCGATGAGCGCGGGAACGCCCTTGCCGTCGACGAACTGGCGGCGCACGAGGTGGCCGGGGCCCTTCGGGGCCACCATCGCGACGGTCACGTTCTCCGGCGCCTTGATGAGGCCGAAGTGGATGTTGAGACCGTGGCCGAAGAACAGCGCGTTGCCGTCCTGCAGGTTCGGCTCGATGTCCTCGGTGAAGATCTTCGCCTGCGAGGTGTCGGGCGCCAGCACCATGATGACGTCGGCCCAGGCGGCGGCCTCGGATGCGGTGAGCACCTTGAGGCCCTGCTCCTCGGCCTTGGCCTTCGACTTGGAGCCCTCACGCAGACCGATCACGACGTCGACGCCGGAATCGCGCAGCGACAGCGAATGCGCATGGCCCTGGCTGCCGTAGCCGATCACCGCGACCTTGCGACCCTGGATGATCGACAGATCCGCGTCGTCGTCGTAGAACAGTTCGATGGCCACTATGTTTCCCTTCGATATGTGGTGTCCCTGGCGGATTCTGAAGAATCCGTCGGGATTCGTAATTCCCTTGTCGCTCCTCGCCGATGCTCAGATGAGCGCGACGACAGCGGGATTCTCTGTCAGCGGTTGGCCGACATGCTCTTCGGTCCCCGACCGAGGGTCACCGCGCCCGATTGCGCGATCTCCCGGATTCCATACGGATCGAGCATCCGCAGAAGTGCTTCGAGTTTTTCCGACGTGCCGGTGGCCTCGATCGTCAGCGACTCGGGCGAGACGTCGATCACCTTGGCGCGGAACAGGTTCACCACCTCGATGACCTCGGTGCGCACCGTCGAATCCGACCGCACCTTGACCATCATCAGCTCGCGCGAGACCGAGCTCGCCGGGTCCTGCTCGACGATCTTGATCACGTTGATCAACTTGTTGAGCTGCTTGGTGACCTGCTCGAGGGGGAAGTCCTCCACCGAGACCATGATGGTCATCCGCGAGATGCCCTTGAGCTCGGTGGGGCCCACGGCGAGTGACTCGATGTTGAATCCGCGCCTCGAGAACAGCGCCGAGATCCGCGCGAGGACGCCGGGTCGGTCTTCGACCAGGACACTGAGGGTATGGGTGGTGCTCACTGCTCGTCCTTCTGGTTTGCGCGATCGGCCGGCGCGTTGTCGACCGTTTGATGGCCATCCATCGCCTGGTGGATCTCCACCGGACCCGACGCCGACTCGTCGTCGTCGAACAGCGGCCGGATGTCGCGGGCGGCCATGATCTCGTCGTTGCCGGTGCCGGCGGCGACCATCGGCCACACCTGGGCGTCCTTGCCGACGATGAAGTCGATGACCACCGGGCGGTCGTTGATCTCCCGCGCCTTCGCGATCACCTCGTCGACGTCCTCCTCGCGCTCGACGCGGAAGGCCACGCAGCCCAGCGCCTCCGAGAGCTTGACGAAGTCCGGGATCATCCGCGAGTGCGTCGACAGATCGGTGTTCGAGTAACGCTCGTCGTAGAACAGCGTCTGCCACTGACGGACCATGCCCAGGTTGCCGTTGTTGATCAGCGCCACCTTGATCGGGATGCCCTCGATCGCGCAGGTGGCTAGTTCCTGGTTGGTCATCTGAAAACAGCCGTCACCGTCGATCGCCCAGACCTCGGCGTCGGGGTCGGCGGCCTTGGCGCCCATGGCGGCGGGCACCGCGTAGCCCATCGTGCCCAGACCACCGGAGTTGAGCCAGGTGCGCGGCTTCTCGTAGGAGATGAACTGTGCGGCCCACATCTGGTGCTGGCCGACACCTGCGCAGTACACCGCGTCCGGACCGGCGGCCTTGCCGAGGGCCTGGATGACGAACTCCGGCGACATCGAGCCGTCGGTCTGACGGTCGTAGCTCAGCGGATAGGTCCGACGCAGTTTGTCGAGGTAGGACCACCACTGCGAGATGTCGGGAGTCGAGCCGCTGGTCGCCCGCTCCTCGCGCAGCGCCTCGGTGAGCTCGGCGATGACCGCCTTGCAGTCACCGACGATCGGCACGTCGACGGGCCGGTTCTTGCCGATCTCGGCGGGGTCGATGTCGGCATGGATGACCTTGGCGTTCGGCGCGAACGATGACAACTGTCCGGTGACCCGGTCGTCGAAGCGTGCTCCGAGGGTGATCAGCAGGTCGCTGCGCTGCAGGCCCGCGACCGCCGCCACCGTGCCGTGCATGCCGGGCATGCCCAGGTGCAGCTGGTGGCTGTCGGGGAACGCGCCGCGTGCCATCAGCGTGGTGACCACCGGGATGCCGGTCAGCTCGGCCAGTTCCAGCAGCTCGGCCGACGCGTTCGCCTTGATGACACCGCCGCCGACGTAGAGCACCGGCGACTTCGCGGCGTTGATCATGCGCGCCGCCTCGCGAACCTGCTTGCCGTGCGGCTTGGTCACCGGGCGGTAACCGGGCAGGTCGATCTGCGGCGGCCAGGAGAACGTGGTCTGCGCCTGCAAGATGTCTTTGGGGATGTCGACCAGGACCGCGCCGGGACGACCGCTCTCGGCGATGTGGAACGCCTCGGCGATGGTCTTCGGGATGTCGATCGCCCGGCTGACCAGGAAGTTGTGCTTGGTGACGGGCATCGTGATACCCGAGATGTCGGCTTCCTGGAACGCATCGGTGCCGATGAGCGCGCGACCGACCTGGCCGGTGATCGCGACGACCGGCACCGAGTCCATCTGGGCGTCGGCCAGCGGGGTCACCAGGTTGGTGGCACCGGGACCGGAGGTGGCCATCATGACGCCGGCGCGTCCGGCGACCTGGGCGTACCCGGTCGCGGCGTGACCTGCGCCCTGCTCGTGACGGACGAGGACGTGGCGGACCTTCTGCGAGTCCAGCAGTGGGTCGTAGACCGGCAGCACCGCGCCACCCGGAATGCCGAAGACGACCTCGACACCGAGCTCCTCGAGGGAACGAACCACAGACTGGGCGCCGCTGACACGCTCGGGAGCAACGGTGTGCTGGGTTACCGCACGGAGGTTGCCCGCCGCCGGAGACTGCTGCCGCAGTCCTGCGTTGCGCGTCGGCTCGTTGCGGCCGGCGTCGGTGCGTGCTGTTGGTGCGCTCACTGCACGATCCTCATCTTGGTTGTGGAATCCGATATCCGTGATGGAAGTACCTGGCATGAAAAAACCCCCGACAGCTTCCGCTGTTCGAGGGTGGCGCGTCGATGCCGGTTTGGGGTCTGCGAGGTGACCGGTCAGGCGAAGACGCGCCAGCCGATTACTACGAGGATCCCGTTCTGCATCACGCGTTCACGGTAGGACTGTGTTCGGTTCCGAGTCAAACTCCGGACCACGCCGTCTCACCATCTGGGAAAACACTGGTCGAGTCGGTTGTCTGCGCACCTCGATTTCGGTCCGGCGCGACGAACCCGTCGGCGAGGGACCTCGGGGCCGGTTGGCACAATGGAACGGTGCCGACTGATTCCACCGACCCCGTAGACCCGAAGACCAGCGCGACCCCTGCCGACGACGACGTCGCATTCGACTATCCGGTGACGTTCCGTATCAACCGGACCGCGTACTTCACGGTCCCGATGGCCGCTCTGGTGGTCGTGCTCCTGGTCGGCGCCTCCCCGTGGTTTGCCTTCGCCCTGATCGTCCCGGTCCTGGTCTGGCTGTGGATTCGCCGGTTGCGGACCGTGGTCACCGAGAACGGACTCACCTCGGTGCGGATGTTCTCGACCACCGAGATCGCCTGGTCCGACATCGCCGGACTGCAGTTCCCGAAGTGGAGTTCGGTGCGTGCGGTCCTCACAGATGGCAGTCGAGTTCGTCTGCCGGCCATCGGTTTCCGCGATCTTCCCGCGTTGTCGCTCGTCAGTGGTGGCCGCATTCCGGACCCCTTCGAGGCGGCCCGCTCTGCCGAGTAGTCACGGTCTCCTCGTTTCTGGCACGGATCCGACTCCGCTCGGTCTCAGAGGCCTCCACCTGCCGGCAATAGAGTGCGGCCGTGGAGCACACCCGAACATTCGACGCCGGTGAACTCGACGAACTGATCTCGGCAGGTCGCCTCGCAGACGTCGGGACGACGCTGTCCGCGATGCCCGCGGGCGACATCGCCGCCCTGCTCGACCGGCTCCCCCACAAGTCCCGTGGCGTCGCGTTCCGTCTGCTGGCCAAGGACCTCGCGGTGGAGGTGTTCGACGATCTGTCGGCCGGCTCGCAGCGCCGCCTCATCGACGATCTGGGCACCGCGGACGTGGCCGCCGCCTTCGACCACCTCGACCCCGACGATCGCGCCGAGTTGCTGGACGAGTTGCCCGCGGGAGTCGCCAAGTCGCTGATCCAGCAGCTCACCCCGGCCGAACGCGACATGACCGCGGTGGTTCTCGGCTACCCGCGCGGTTCGGTGGGGCGTCGGATGAGTCCCGAGTTCGTCCACGCCCGAGAGGACGAACCGGCCGGCGACGCGTTGGCCCGCGTGCGAGAACGCGGACACGCCGCGGAGACGATCTACACGGTGCCCGTCCTCGACGGCGCTCGCTCGCTGTGCGGTGTGGTCAGCCTGCGCGACCTCCTCCTGGCCGACCCGGCCCAACCCGTCCACGACCTGATGAACAAGCCGATGTTCGCTCATGCCGAGGATGACGCCGAGGCCACCGCGCAGAGGTGTGTGGACCGGGGAATCCTCGCCATGCCCGTCGTCGACAGCGACAGCCGCCTGGTCGGCGTCCTGACCATCGACGATGCCGTCGACGTCGTCGAGCAGGCCCGGGACACCGACGAGGCCCGTGCGGGCGCGCGTGAACCCCTCCGCGACCCGTACCTGTTCTCGTCCATCCTGTCGATCACGCGCGCCCGGATCGTGTGGCTGTTCGTGCTCGCGGTGTCGGCGATCCTCACCGTCAACGTGCTGGAGATCTTCGAGGGCACCCTCGAGCAGCGGGTCGCGCTGGCACTGTTCATCCCGCTGCTCACCGGGATCGGCGGGAACACCGGTTCGCAGGCGGCGACGACCGTGACCCGCGCACTCGCCACCGACGAGGTCGCCCCGCGCGACGTCGCCCGCGTCGCCGCCAAGGAGGTCCGCGTCGGACTGACCATGGGCGCGCTACTCGGACTCGCCGGGTTCACCGTCGCCGCACTCGTCTACGGCCTCGAGATCGGTGTGGTGATCGGCCTGACGATCCTGTCGGTGTGCACCCTGGCCGCGACCGTGGGCGGCGTGATGCCGCTGATCGCGAAGTCGATCCGCGTCGACCCCGCGGTGTTCTCCACGCCGTTCATCTCGACGTTCTGCGACGCCACCGGCCTTCTCCTCTACTTCTCGATCGCCAAGACGGTGCTGGGGATCTGACCCCGACCGAGGACTGCACCGGCGCGGCCCGGCCCGCACGCCCGAATGGTTTTGTTACCCATCGTCGCAGCGGAGTAGCCTGCTTCTCGGTGCTCCCTCACGCCCACCCTCAGCGAGGCGGCGCCCGTCAACACAGTTCGCCCGGGCCACAGCCCGTGGGAACACACCCGGGGTCGCGGTGTTGAGCCGAAGAGTCCGGCGCCGGTCCGTCACCGCACGTCCGATCGCGCCGGGCCCGCCTGAGCCACACGATCGATTCGAGGAACCCATGCCTGCTCTGAGGTCACGTACCACCACCGTCGGCCGCGAAGCCGCCGGCGCCCGCTCCCTGTGGCGCGCCACCGGGATGACCGACGACGACTTCGGCAAGCCGATCGTGGCCATCGCCAACTCCTACACCCAGTTCGTGCCGGGGCATGTGCATCTGAAGGACGTCGGCGACATCGTGGCCGAGGCCGTGCGGGCCGCCGGTGGCGTGCCGCGGGAGTTCCACACCATCGCCGTCGACGACGGCATCGCGATGGGTCACGGCGGCATGCTCTACTCGCTGCCCAGTCGCGAGATCATCGCCGACTCGGTCGAATACATGGTCAACGCCCACACCGCGGACGCGCTGGTGTGTATCTCCAACTGCGACAAGATCACTCCCGGGATGCTCAACGCCGCGATGCGCCTGAACATCCCGACGGTGTTCGTCTCCGGCGGGCCGATGGAAGCCGGCAAGGCAGTCGTCGTCGGCGATGTCGCACATCCGTCGTCGGACCTGATCACCACGATCTCGGCGTCGGCGAACAGTGCTGTCGACGACGCCGGACTCGACGAGGTCGAGCGGTCGGCGTGCCCCACGTGCGGTTCGTGCTCGGGCATGTTCACGGCCAACTCGATGAACTGTCTGACCGAGGCGCTGGGACTCGCGCTGCCCGGCAACGGCTCGACGCTGGCCACCCACGAGGCCCGCCGCGCCCTGTTCGCGCGCGCGGGCACGGTCGTCGTCGATGCGGCGACACGTTGGTATCGCGACGACGACGCATCGGTGCTGCCGCGGAACATCGCCACGCCGACCGCGTTTCGCAACGCAATGGCCCTCGACGTCGCGATGGGCGGTTCGACCAACACCGTGCTGCACATCCTCGCCGCCGCGCAGGAGGGGGAGGTCGTCGATTTCGACCTCGGGGTCATCGACGAGATCAGCCGCAACGTGCCGTGTCTGTCGAAGGTCTCGCCGAATTCGGACTACCACATGGAGGACGTCCACCGGGCCGGCGGAATCCCGGCGATCCTCGGGGAACTGCGCCGCGCGGGCCTGCTCGACGACACCGCGTCGACCGTGCACACCCCGACCATGGCCCAGGCGCTCGACGACTGGGACATCCGCGGCGGCAAGGCGATCGCCGAGGCCGTCGAACTCTTCCACGCCGCACCGGGCGGCGTCCGCACCACCACTCCGTTCTCGACGTCGAACCGGTGGAGTTCGCTCGACACCGATGCCTCGGGCGGTTGCATCCGCGACCTCGAGCACGCCTACACCGTCGAGGGCGGTCTGTGCGTGCTGCGCGGCAACCTCGCCCCCGACGGCGCTGTCCTGAAGACGGCGGGCATCGACGAGGACCTGTGGCACTTCGAGGGTCCGGCCCGTGTCGTCGAGAGCCAGGAAGACGCCGTCCAGGTCATCCTCTCCAAGACCATCCAGGCCGGCGAGGTCCTCGTCGTGCGGTACGAGGGTCCCGCGGGCGGCCCCGGCATGCAGGAGATGCTGCATCCGACAGCCTTCATGAAGGGCACCGGGATGGGCAAGAAGTGCGCGCTCATCACCGACGGCCGGTTCTCCGGCGGATCGTCGGGCCTGTCGGTCGGTCACATGTCCCCCGAAGCCGCGTCGGGTGGTGCCATCGGACTCGTCGAGGACGGCGACCCGATCGTCATCGACGTCAAGACCCGCCGCCTCGAGGTCCTGGTCGACGACGAGGTGCTCGCCGAGCGGCGCGCCAAGATGGAGGCCTCCGAACGGCCATGGCAGCCGAAGGATCGTCAGCGCACGGTGACCACCGCACTGCGCGCGTACGCCAAGCTCGCGACGTCTGCCGACCGCGGCGCGGTGCGTCAGGTCGACTGACTACTCAGCACAGAGTGCGGGGACGTATCGGATTCCGATACGTCCCCGCGTTCTGTGTCGGTGCCGACTCAGATGAGCGGGTTGCTCCCGTTGGCCAGGACCCAGACGGCGACAGCTGCCGCCACGCCGACGATGAGCCAGAGGAACGAGCCGACGAACGGCCGTCGCGCCCAACCCCGTGGATAGTCGAGTGAGTACAGACCCGGGCCGGTCAGGATGACGACCGCCGCGGCCACCGCGAGGAAGAGCTCGAACTCGACCCCGCCGGCGGCGGCGAAGAACGAGAAGCCATCGGCCATCGACATCTTGTAGGCCGCGGCGACGAGCATGGTGCCGAGGATCGCCGACGCCCCGATCGGGGTCAGCAGCCCGAGGATCACCATCAGTCCACCGATCGTCTCCGACAGCGCACCGACGATGGCGAGGATCTGGGCGTAGTCGGCGGTGAAGCCGGCGTCGACGAGCATGGACTCGAAGCCGCTCAACCGCGGACCGTTCCACAACCCGAAGAGCTTCTGCAGGCCGTGCGCACCGACCAGGCCGCCGAGCGCAACACGCAACAGCAGCAAACCCAGGTCGATGGTGCCGCGCCGCGATTTCGCGAGCGCGTCCTCGAGGTCGTCGTCGGCCCCGGCACCGCGCCGATCATCGGTGTCGTCGTCGGTTCGGCGCCGCCCGAACCGACGACGACCGCGCGGCTCGTCGTCAAGTACTTCGGTGTCGGACGCGGCGTCGTGCGCTCGGGCGCGGGAGATCAGATCGTCGTCGTCATCGACGAAGTCGTAGCGCGCGGTGCCGACCGGCGGCAGGGCGGGCTCCGGGGTGGTGACCGCGTCGTCGGCGGTCTGCACGCGCGCGGGGCCGGGCTGTTTGGCGAACTGTACGGTCTCGAAGTCGTCATCGGCCGGTACACCCGTTCCGGCGCCGGGCCCCGCGGTCGTCGCGGCCGGTCGCGTCGGCGCCGGACCGGACCGAGGAGCCGCGGCCGGACCAGCGGCGACCGAACGGGTCTCGACGTCGCCGGGATCGAGGTCGTCGAGATCGTCCACCCGGGAGTAGGGGGCCGGCGACCGCCGGGCGTGCCGGTTGTAGAAGTCGTCGCGGTCGGTCACCGCGGGTGGCGTCGGCGGGCCGGCGTCGGGACGCGAACTGCCCGCCCCGGGTCCCGTGCCGGGTGCGCCGGTCGCGCCGCCCGGGACCGGGATCTGTCCGGTCGGTTCGTCGTAGGGGCTCGTCGCCGGTGTGTCGCGCTCGCTGGTGCCCGACGTGTCGCGTTCGCTCACACGCCCGACTCTAGAGGCTCGCGGACTGCGGTCACCGGACCCCGACGGGGTGAGTCGGGGCACCACGCTCGGGGCACCGTCACCCGGAGCACCATTACTGTGGACGCCATGTGGAAGGGGCGCCCGACGGGCACGCGCGACGATGCCCGGACGAGTTCAGCCGCGACGGCGGACCGCCGGGTGTGGGCCCGGTGGCGAGTGCTGGTGACGGTGCTGACGGCGGTCGTGGTGCTGGTCGGCGGCTGCGCGGACTTCAGCGCCCAGGACAATCAACGCGAGGCGGGTGCGTTCAGCCCGAACAACCGGCCGAGCGGCCAGCCCAAGCCGACGCCACCGCCGGAGACCCCGCGCGAGACGCAACCGCCACCGACCGGCCCGTGCGTCGACCCCGACCCCGCGGTGATCGCGACGTGCCTCGCGTCCACCGGCGGTGTGATGCCCGGCGACGAGCAGGGCGAGGTCACCGTCGTCGCCGAACGCACGACCGGCAAGATCATCACGACCAAACGCTACGGTCCTGCCCGGACCCTGGGAGAGACGCCGGTCGATGCGTCCGGTGACGGCGGTCTGATCGATTTCGCCTACTCCCCCACCTATTCTCAGGACCGGTTGATCTACGCCTACATCACGACCCCGTCGGACAACCGCATCGTCCGCCTGGCACCGGGAGACGTGCCCAAGCCGATCCTGACCGGCATCCCCAAGGGCGCCACCGGGAACATGGGCGCGATGTACTTCCGGTCCCCGACCGAACTCGTCGTCGCCACCGGCAATGCCGGGAATCCCGCGGCCGCGGACGATCCGTCGTCCCTCGCGGGCAAGGTACTGCTGGTGACCTCGTTCACCTCTGGCGACGGCCCGCGGCCGGCGATCCTCGCATCCGGCTTCGGGTCGTCGGTGGCGTTGTGTCCCAACGCTTCCACCGGGACGGTCTACGTCGCCGACCAGACGGCCACCGAGGATCGCGTGCAGGTGCTCGAAGAAGGCGGACCCAAGGTGCTGTGGACGTGGCCGGACCGGCCGCAGATCGCGGGTTGCGGGGTCGCCGGGGGCAGCATCTTCGTCTCGACGACACGCACCCAGCGCATCGAGGCCATCAACGAGCCCACTCGCGAGGAGCCGACGATCACCGCTCCGGCCGTCGTGCTCGACCGGCGGTACGGTGCCCTCGGCCGGATGGCCGCGCTCCCCAACGGGCTGCTGCAGGTGGCGACCGTCAACAAGGAGGTGGGTTCAGCGAAGCCCACCGACGATCGCGTGTTCCGCTTCCTGCCCTCCGGCGGTGGCAACGACCGGACGTGACCGGGACGCGCCCTTCAAGGCTCGTCGACCTCGACGCGCTCCTTCGTCGCTTGCTCGGCCCGGCGGCGTGCGCTCCCCGCACCTCAGTAACTGCGGCCGGGCGGCCGTCGTGGATCGTGAAAGAACACTCTTGAGCGTCCACATCTCTGCTCCCTGAGGTGCGAGTTAAGCGAGCCACGAAGGGCTCCGCAACCTGTCTCACCAGGCCCTTCGTGGCTCGTCGCTGGCGCTCCTCGCACCTCAGGGAGCAATGGTTATGTCGTCTTTCGGATCAGGGAGCAGAGGGGCTGCGCCCTCAGGAACAGGCCGCGATGACGAGTTCTTTGACGCGGGCCGGGTCTGCTTGTCCGCGAGTCGCTTTCATGACGTCTCCGACGATCTTGCCGGCGGCCTGGACCTTCCCGCCGCGGATCTTGTCGGCGATGTCGGGGTTGGCGGCGAGCGCGTCGTCGACCGCCTTCTGGAGCGCGGAATCGTCCCGAACCACCTCGAGGCCGCGGTCGGCAACGATCTGAGCGGGCTCACCCTCACCGTCGAGGACGGCGGTCGCGACCTGCTGCGCCAGCTTGGTCGTGAGTCTGCCCTCGTCGACCAGCCCGATGATCTCGGCGACCTGCGCCGGCGTGATGGACAGGTCGGCGAGTTCGACTCCGCGAGAATTGGCCTGCTGCGCAAGGAAGGACACCCACCAGCCGCGCGCCGCCTCGGGTGCTGCCCCGGCGTCGACGGTGGCGATGATGAGATCGACCGCGCCGACGTTGACGAGGTCACGCATGACCTCGTCGGAGACTCCCCAGTCCTCCTGGATGCGGGCGCGACGTAGCCACGGCAGCTCGGGCAGGTTCGCCCGCAACTCCTCGATCCACGCCGAATCCGGCTGCACCGGAGGCAGATCCGGCTCCGGGAAGTAGCGGTAGTCCTCGGCGGTCTCCTTGCGGCGCCCGGCCGACGTGGTGCCGTCGGTCTCGTGGAAGTGCCGCGTCTCCTGGACGATCTCGCCGCCGGCCTCCAGGATGGCGGCCTGACGGCGCATCTCGTAGCGAACCGCCACCTCGACGCTCTTGAGCGAGTTGACGTTCTTGGTCTCGGTGCGCGTACCGAATTCGGTGGCGTCCTTCGTCTTCAGCGACAGGTTCACATCGCAGCGCATCGACCCCTGGTCCATACGCACGTCCGACACGTCCAGCGACTTGAGCAGGTCGCGCAGCGCCGACACGTAGGCCCGGGCGACCTCGGGCGCGCGTTCCCCCGCGCCCTCGATGGGCCGCGTCACGATCTCGACGAGCGGCACGCCCGCGCGGTTGTAGTCGAGCAGCGAATGACTCGCGCCGTGGATTCGACCCGTCGAGCCGCCGATGTGCAGCGACTTGCCGGTGTCCTCCTCCATGTGGGCGCGCTCGATCTCGACCCGCCAGGTGGTGCCGTCGCCGAGCACGACGTCGAGGAAACCGTCGTAGGCGATCGGCTCGTCGTACTGCGAGATCTGGTAGTTCTTCGGCTGATCCGGGTAGAAGTAGTTCTTCCGCGCGAAGACGCTCGACGGCCGGATGGAGCAGTTCAGCGCGAGGCCGATGCGGATCGCGGACTCGATGGCCTTGGCGTTGGCGACCGGGAGCGAACCCGGCAGTCCGATACACACCGGGCACACCTGGGTGTTCGGGTCGGCGCCGAACTCGGTGGGGCACCCGCAGAACATCTTGGTCGCGGTGCCCAGCTCGACGTGCACCTCGAGACCCATCACCGGATCGAATGCGGCAAGCACCTCGTCGTAGTCCAACAGGTCGACGGCTGCGGAAGTCATAGCGGCCAGTTTATGCGGCGATATCCCAGGGGCACGTTCAGGGTGATCACCGATGCCGGGAGCCGGACCCGCTCGTAGCGTGGATGTCACCGGCGAACGACGCCGGACCACAATCCACACAGGAGGACGAGATGACCACCCCGCAACCCGCCTACAGCGGCCCCCGCCTGATGCGTTCGCGCAGCAACTCGTGGCTGGGCGGTGTCTGCGGTGGTATCGCGCAACGTTGGGGCTGGGATCCGACGCTCATCCGCGTGCTGTTCATCCTGTCGATGCTGCTGCCCGGACCCCAGGTCCTGATCTACCTGGCGCTCTGGATCATCATCCCGCGCGAGCCGGCCGCGACGGTCACCCCGGTGGCCTGACGGCCCGGAGTCGCTCAGCCGAAGATGACCCGAATCTCCTTGTACTGATCCAACGGCACCGTCTTCAGTTCACCGAGTGCCTCGTCGAAGGTGATCCGGGCGATGTCGGTGCCGTGAAGCGCGACCATCTGCCCCCAGCCCTTCTCGGCGACGAGGTCGGCGGTCGCCATCCCCATGCGGGTCGCGAGCACCCGGTCGTAGGCCGACGGCACGCCGCCGCGCTGGATGTGGCCGAGGATGGTGGCCCGGGTCTCGATCCCGGTCCGCTCCTCGATGAGCGGGGCGAGCACCTCGGCCACACCACCGAGTCGGGGGCGGTTGAAACCGTCGAGGCCTTTGGTGGAGTACGCCTCCTTCATCTCCGGGAGCTTGAACCCCTCGGCGACGACGACCATCGGCGAACGCCCGCGCGACTTGACGCTGGTGACCCAGGCACAGATCTGGTCGAGACTCTCGGGGTTCTCCGGGATCAGGATGACGTGGGCGCCGCCGGCGATCCCGGAGTGCAGGGCGATCCAGCCGGCATGGCGACCCATGACCTCGAGGACCATGCACCGTTTGTGCGAGTTGCCGGTGGTGCGGAGGCGGTCGATGGCCTCGGTCGCGATCTCCACCGCGGTGTTGAACCCGAAGGTGTAGTCGGTGGCGGCGATGTCGTTGTCGATGGTCTTGGGAACCCCGACGATGTTGATGCCGTCGTCGAACAACCGCTTCGACGCCGCCGCCGTGCCCTCGCCGCCGATCGCGATCACGCCGTCGATCTCGAGGTTCTTCAACACCTTCTTGATGTTCTCGGGACCGCCGTCGGGTTCGGAGTAGGGACCGAACCGGCTCGTGCCGAGAATGGTGCCGCCCTGGTTCGACAGGCCGCGGACCGTCGACCGGTTCAATTCGACGATGTCGCCGTAGACCAGTCCGGCCCAGCCGTCCCGGAAGCCGACGAACTCGTGGCCGTACACGGTCTCACCCTTGAGCACTGCGCCGCGGATGACCGCGTTCAGTCCGGGGCAGTCTCCCCCGGACGTCAGAATGCCGAACCTCTTGGCCACTGGTGAGACCACCCTCCCTGTCGTCATCGGTCAACCTGCCCGAGCAACCCCAATCTAGTGCCCCGGCGAGCCCGGCGCTGGTCGCGAAATCACTTGATGCCGTTCTCGTAGGCGAACACGACGGCCTGAGCTCGATCCCGGAGCCGGAGCTTGTTCAGGAGACTGCTCACATGGGTCTTCACCGTCTGCTCGGTCACGAACAGGTCCGCGCCGATCTCGGCGTTGGACTTGCCGTCGGACACCAGTTCGAGCACCTCGCGCTCCCGCGGGGTGAGCGTGTCGAGCTTCTGATCCCGCGCCGGCCGCCGGCGCCTGGCGGTGACCTCGGTGATCAGCCGCCGTGTGATCGACGGTGCCAGCAACGCCTCACCCGCGGCCACGACGCGGACCGCTCGCACCAGCTCATCGGCGGGCGCATCCTTCAGCAAGAATCCCGATGCCCCTATGCGCAGCGCCTCGTACACGTAGTCGTCGATGTCGAAGGTCGTCAGCATCAACACGCGCGTGGGCGGTTCGGCAGACGACGCGAGGATCTGCTCCGCGGCCCACAGTCCGTCCTTGCGCGGCATCCGCACATCCATCAGCACGACGTCGGGACGCACCCGACGACACACCTCGACGGCCTCGACCCCGTCGGCGGCATCGCCGAGGACCGAGAGGTCGGGTTGCGCGGCGAGCAGCGCCGAAAAGCCCTGACGCACCATGGCCTGGTCATCTGCGATGACTACGGTGATCGGCACGCCGTCACGCTACCGTCGTCGCGACGACGGCTCACCGGAACCCGTGGCGGTCACGATCGGCTCGGGCACGACGACGTCCCGGCGCGGCGTCGCCGGGATGCGAGCCCGCACCGAAAATCCGCCGGTCGGGGTCGGCGCGGCGACCAGCGAACCACCCACCGCCTGAGCGCGATCGATCATCCCGGGGATACCCACCCCGCTCCCGCCGATCTGCAGCGGTTCAGCGGTCGCGGCCGTGTTGACCACGGCGACGTCGACGAGATCATCGTCCCCGCGCCTCACCTCGACGTCCACGCGCCCGCCGGGGGCGTGCCGGGTGGCATTGGCCAGCGACTCCTGCACGATCCGATAGATCACCAGGGCGGCCGATTCACCGACCTCGTCGGCGTCGATGGCCAGGTTCAGCACGACCTCGGCACCCGCGCGGCGTGTCTCGGTGACCAGCGAATCGAGTTCGGCCAGGCCGGGATTGGGTGCCGCCGAAGCATCCGCACCCTCGACGCGCAGGACCCCGAGCAACTGTCGGACCTCGTCGAGGGACGTACGTGCCGCCTCGGCGATGGCGTCGAATTCCGCTGCGGCAGAAGGGCTCACATCCGGCAGGCGATATCTGGCGGTCTGTGACATCACCACCACCATCGACATCCGGTGAGCGACCACATCGTGCAGGTCCCGGGCGATGCGCGCCCGCTCCTGGAGTACGGCCGCCTCGGCTTCGGCGGCCTCGGTCTGCTCGGTGCGCACCGCCAACTGCCGGCGCGAAGCCATCAGTCCGCGCAGCAACGCGACCACGACCGCGAGCACCGAGATCCCGAAGACCCACCCGACGCGCGCGGTCGGTTGCACGGCGAAGGCGATGACGATCGACGTCGAGACCCAGACCACCGGAATCCATCGCAGCGGGCACTTGAGGAAAGCCATGAACGTGAGGACCAGCAGTTCGATCAGGTGGGTGACCTGGATCGTCAGCTCCCACCCGCCCCGGGTCGGGACGATGATGCCGATGAGTTGGGCGGAGACCACCGAGATCGCCCACCCCAGCAACGGGGCCGACCACGCGAGGGCGATCGGCAGGGCCGCGAAGGCAGCGACCACGGGTAGCACGAACACCGGCATCGAGTGGGTGATCGGGAGCGTCGGCCACGCAACCGAGTACATGACCAGCGCCACGAACAGGAAGAACCAGTTGAGGCGCGACGAGAAGTAGTGCCGCACCGCGGGGTCCTGGGCAACCGGTGCGGTCGACGCCCATTCCAGTGAGGACGCCCCCACCGCGCGGAGCTTCTTGCGGTATCCGAACATGCCCTCACCCTAGGCTCGCCGACCGCTCGAAGACCTCATACTTCCGAGGGAGACGACCCGCTACCGTCGTAGCGTTTCGGCGCCGACGAACCGGCCTGGGGACGACCGCGGCCGGTCCCGCGGAGCGATGTGCCGGCCGAATCCGGACTCATAGCGTCGATGCTCATGACCGGATCAGAGAACATCCGAAAGCTTCCGTCGGACAACGTCTTACACCAGCACCGCGATCTCTCCGCAACCACTCGCCGACGACGGTCGCGGTGGTGGGCGGCGATGCTCACCCTGGCCGTACTCGTCACCGGCCAGTGGGCCTCGACCGCACACGCCGTCGCAGGCCCGCTCCTCGCAGCACCGAGCCCGGCGGTGGCGGCGCCGGCGGCCGATGCGACCAATCCCTACGCGGCCGTGGTCGTCGCCCTCGTGGGACCGCACCCGGCCACCGCACTGGCGTCCCTTCCGCCGTCCTTCGTCGTGGCGCAGGGGTACTCCCCGCGGATCGTCGACGGATACCCGATCGACCCGGATGGGGACTGCTCGTCGCCGGTTCCGTTGCCACCGCACTTCACCCCGCTGTGCCGCACCCACGATCTCGGCTACGACCTGTTGCGGGCGGCGCAGCGAAACGGCAAACCGCTCGGCGCCTGGGCCCGGATCGCGCTGGACCGCATGCTGATCGACCGGATGTACGCCTCCTGCCGGACAGCTGCCTGCACGACTGCCACGCATGGCGCTCGGATCGGGTTGGCGTGGAACACGTGGCGGCAGTACGGCGGTCCCCCGGCCCGGGGCGAGTCGTTGTCGGCCTTGGTCCGCACGACCGTCGAGCGCGCCCTGGTCGATCCCGACGAGCGCGAGGTGCGGCGATGACGAAGTACCGAGACGCCCGTTGGCTGCGTGACGGCCCGTTCCGATCGTGGCCGCATCCCGCGATCAGTGTCGCGGTGACCCTCGGTTACCTCATGGCGGTCTATCCGGGCACGCTGCCCCGGGACGCGACGACGACCGCGATCGTGACAGCGGCATTCGGCGCCCTGGGTGCGATCATCGGGATGATCGTCGCCCGGCGCAGCCGGCGACAGCCGGACGACCAGGCACGGCGCGTCGTGTTCTGCTCTTGCCTGGTGATCCTCGGATGCGCGGTCGGCGTGGCGGTCTGGTGGCAGAACCTCATCCGTGCGGCGGTCGACGTCGCCCCCGTCGGGCTCGGGTGGGGCGCGGCGGCCACGATCCCGCCGGCCGTCATCGTCCTGGCGATCGTCGCCGTCCCGCGCAGCTGCGCTCTGCTCGCGGCCGGCGCAGTCGCCCTCACGGCGGGACTGCTGGCACCCGCCGACGCCGGCGCCGACGAACAGCCGGTGCCGGCGTCGTCGACGACGGTGGCGACGCATTCGGACGTCCTGGCCCGCGGGGAGCTGAGCACCGATGGATTCGACCGCGCCGCTGCACAACTCGTGCGGACGTGGGCGCGTTCGGGCGGACTGTCGACGCGGGCGGTTGTCGTTGCCGTGCCGACCGGATCGGGATGGGTCGACCCGGCAGCGGTCGACGGTTTCGAGAGCCGGTTCGCCGGCGACGTCCGGGTTCTCGCACTCCCCTACGACGACGTGCCGTCGTGGCAGGCCTTCGTGTCCGACCGCTCCCGATCGGCGGACTCCGCGATCGCGGTGGTGTCGGCACTGGCGGCCGTCCTCGACGGTGTTCCCGACCGCGAACGTCCGCGGGTGATCCTCTACGGGCAGAGTCTCGGTGCCGTGGGCGCCGACGCCGCCCGGGTATGGCTGGAGAACGAGCGCCCCGCTCTGCTCGACGAGACCGTGCTGGTCGCGCCGCCGGCGGGCACCGTCGCTCCGGATTCCCGCACCTCGCGAACGGTTCTCGCCAATTCCAGCGACCCCGTCGTGCGCTGGTCACCCGCCGGACTGTGGAGGCCGCACCGCGCGACCGAGGACACCCACATCCGCGGTCCGCGGGTCCCGTCGGCGCCGTGGCTACCCGTGGTCAGTTTCGTACAGACAAGCATCGACCTTCTCGGCGCACTCGACGGTGCGGCCGGGGTCGGCCACCGGTACGGGTCCGAACAGTCCGGACCGCCGCAGCCGATGCGGAATTGACAGCCCCGCGACGGCGTGCACCGAGGACGGCACGCCGCCCCGGTCGTCAGACGATCGGCCCCCGAGCCGCTTCGTACGACGCTCCCACGCGGTACAGCCGGTCGTCGGCCAGGGCGGGCGCCATGATCTGCAGCCCGACGGGCATGCCGTCGTCGACCGACAGCCCCGACGGCACCGACATCGACCCGATGCCGGCGAGGTTCACCGGCAGCGTGCACAGGTCGAACAGGTACATCGCGAGCGGGTCGTCGACCTTCTCCCCGATCGGGAACGCGGTGGTCGGCGTGGTCGGCGAGATGAGCACGTCGACCTTCTCGAAGGCGGTGGCGAAGTCACGCGCGATCAGGGTGCGCACCTTCTGCGCCTGACCGTAGTAGGCGTCGTAGTAGCCCGAGGACAACGCGTAGGTCCCGATCATGATGCGGCGCTTGACCTCTGGACCGAATCCCTGCTCCCGGGACAGAGCCATGACCTCATCGGCCGAATGCGAGCCGTCGTCGCCGACCCGCAGTCCGTAGCGCATCGCGTCGAACCGCGCGAGGTTCGACGACACCTCCGACGGGAGGATGAGGTAATAGGCGCCCAGCGCGTAGGTGAAGTGCGGGCAGCTGACCTCGACCACCTCGGCGCCGCGCTCCTCGAGGAGCTTGACGGCCTGGTGGAAGGAGTCGAGCACGCCGGACTGGTAACCCTCGCCCTGCAGTTCGGTGACGACACCGATCCGGACGCCGGCGAGATCCCGCTCGGCCCCTTCGCGGGCCGCCGAGACGACGTCGGGCACCGGCACATCGATCGAGGTCGAGTCCCGCGGGTCGTGCCCGGCGATGATCTCGTGCAGCATCGCGGTGTCGAGGACGGTACGGCCACACGGGCCGCCCTGGTCGAGCGACGAGGCGCACGCCACGAGCCCGTAGCGCGAGACCGTGCCGTACGTGGGCTTGACGCCGACCGTCGCGGTGACCGCGGCCGGCTGCCGGATCGAGCCCCCGGTGTCGGTACCGATCGCCAGCGGGGCCTGGTACGAGGCCAGCGCGGCGGCGCTGCCACCCCCCGAACCACCCGGGATCTTGCTGGGATCCCACGGGTTCCGGGTGAGCTGGTAGGCGGAGTTCTCGGTCGAGCTGCCCATCGCGAACTCGTCCATGTTGGTCTTGCCCAGGATCGGGATGCCCGCGGCGCGCAGGCGTGCGGTGACCGTGGCGTCGTAGGGCGGAACCCAACCCTCGAGAATCTTGGAGCCGCACGTGGTGGGTGCGTCGGTGGTGGTGAAGACGTCCTTGAGGGCGATCGGTACACCCGCGAGGGCCGACGGGGCGTCCCCGGCGGCGATCGCGTCGTCGGCGGCCTTCGCGGCGACCAGCGCTTCGGCGCTACTGACGTGGAGGAACGCGCCGAGTTGGTCGTCGATCTCGGCGATGCGGTCGAGGTGGGCCTGGGTGACCTCCACCGAGCTGACCTCGCGGGCACCGATCCGGGTGGCGAGTTCGGCGGCGGACAATCCGGTCAGATCGCCGTCGGGACGCGGCGCGGCGGCGCTGGAATCGGGACTCACTGCTCTTCTCCCAGGATCTGCGGAACCGCGAAACGGTCCTGCTCGACGGCCGGTGCACCGGACAGCGCGGCGTCGGTCGTCAGCCCCGGGACGACGACATCGGGGCGCAGCACATTCGCCAGTTCGGCCGGGTGGGCCGTGCCGGGCACGTCGTCGGCGGCCACTTCCGACACCGACGCGACGTGGGTCAGGATCGAGTCCAGCTGCTCGGCGTAGACATCGAGTTCGTCCTCGCTCAACGCCAGGCGCGACAGACGCGCCAGATGCGCGACTTCGTTGCGCGATATGGACTTCGGTTCGCCAGCCACCGCAGCGTCCTTCCTTCCATCACTCTTCGTTCGGGTCTCGCCGTCCCCCGCCGTGTCGTCGACCGATGTCGTGTCGGCGTCTGGGCGACGTCTCCAGACTATGGGAACCCGCGACGACCGCTTCCCCCAGCCACCGGTTGGCAGCCGTGCACTGCGCGCCGCCGGCGCGTGGGTGCGAGAATGTCGCACGTGTCCTACCTGTTGCGGGTCTATCTCGAAGACCGGCCGGGCAGCCTCGGCGTGCTCGCCGTGCAGCTCGGCTCGGTCGGCGCAGACATCCTGTCCCTCGAGGTCGTCGAGCGCGGCAACGGTTACGCCGTGGACGACCTCGTCGTCGAGGTGGCGCCCGGGGCGCTGCCCGACAGCCTGATCACCGCGGCCGAGAAGGTCAACGGCGTCCGTGTCGACTCGATCCGCCCCTACTCGGGCGTGCTGGACACCCATCGTGAACTCGAGTTGGTCGATCAGGTGGCCACTGCCGGACGTGACCGGTTGCAGATCCTGGTGGACAACGCGCCCCGCGTCCTGCGCGTCTCCTGGGCGATGGTGGTCACACCCGCCAGCGGCGGCGTGCTGCAGCTCTTCGGCTCGTCCGGCGCCCCGGAGACCCCGCTGACCAGGGCGGATTGGCTACCGCTCGAGAGAGCCGTCGAGCTGGACGCCGACGGCGACTGGGTGCCCGGCGCCTGGCAGGACATGGACACCCGTCTCGCGGCGGCTCCCCTGGGCTCGGAGTCGAAGGCGATCCTGCTCGGACGCATCGGCGGACCGGACTTCCGGCCGTCGGAGGTCGCCCGACTCGGTTATCTCGCCGGGATCGTCAGTACCGTGCTGCGCGCCGAGAGTTAGCCACAGCCGGTCGATCCGGAGGCATCATGGTCTGATGACGTCCATCACGTTGATACAGGGCGACATCACGACACAGTCGGTCGACGCGATCGTGAATGCCGCGAACTCCACACTGCTGGGCGGCGGCGGTGTCGACGGCGCGATCCACCGGCGGGGCGGCCCGGCGATCCTCGCCGAGTGCAAGGAGCTGCGGGCGGGCACCTACGAACGTGGACTACCCGTCGGCGAGGCCGTGGCCACCACCGCGGGAGACCTCGACGCACGTTGGGTCATCCACACGGTCGGACCGGTGCACTCCTACGACGAGGACCGTTCATCCCTGCTCGTCTCCTGCTACCGCGAGTCCCTGCGCCTCGCAACCGAACTCGGTGCCACCACCATCGCCTTCCCGGCGATCTCGACCGGCGTGTACGGCTGGCCGATGGACGACGGCGCCCGCAAGGCGGTCGACACGGTGCGTGCCACGCTGCCGGAGACCTCGATCGAGGAGGTCCGTTTCGTCCTTTTCGACCAGCGTGCCTTCCGCGCGTTCGAGTCCGCTCTGGGCTGATCGACGGTCACTCGGGGCTGCCGGTCTCCAGCAACTTCTTGAACGCGTCCTCGTCGAGCACCGGCACGCCGAGCTGTTCGGCCTTGTCGGCCTTGGTGCCCGGCGAATCCCCCACCACCACGTAGTCGGTCTTCTTCGACACCGAACCCGACGCCTTGCCGCCGCGTTGCAGGATCGCCTCCTTGGCCCCGTCACGGGAGAAGTCCACCAGCGAACCCGTCACGACGATCGTCTTGCCCTCGAGGGTCCGCGGGATCGACTCGTCGCGCTCGTCTTCCATGGAAACGCCTGCGGCGCGCCACTTCTCGACGATGTCTCGATGCCAGTCGACGGTGAACCAGTCGTGGATCGACTGGGCGAGGGTCATTCCCAACCCCTCTACGCCGGCGAGCTGGTCGATGTCGGCGGCCTCGATGGCCTCGAGGGAACCGAATTCGGTGGCGAGGGCGCGGGCGGCGGTGGGCCCGACATGGCGGATCGACAGCCCGACCAGCACGCGCCACAGCGCCACGTCCTTGGCTTTGTCGAGGTTCGCCAGCAACCGCTTGCCGTTGGCCGAGAGCGCCCCCGCCTTGGTGGTGAACAGATCCGTGCGGATCAGGTCCTCGGCCGTCAGCGAGAAGAGGTCACCCTCGTTGGTGAGCACCCCCGCCGACAGCAGGGCCGACGCGGCCTCGTAGCCGAGCGCCTCGATGTCGAAGGAACCCCGACCGGCCAGGTGGAAGAGCCGCTCGCGCAACTGGGCCGGACAACTCTCCTGGTTCGGACAGCGGAGGTCGGCGTCGCTCTCCTTTTCGGGACGCAGCGGCGTCTCGCAGGCCGGGCACAGTTCGGGCATCTCGAACTCCACCTCGGTGCCGTCGCGGAGATCGACGACGGGCCCGAGGACCTCGGGGATCACGTCCCCCGCCTTGCGGATGGTGACGGTGTCGCCGATCAGCACACCCTTGCGCTTGACCTCCGAACCGTTGTGCAGGGTCGCGCGCGAGACCGTGGACCCGGCGACGAGCACGGGATCGAGGACCGCGAAGGGAGTGACGCGGCCGGTCCGCCCGACGTTGACCTGGATGTCGGAGAGCTTGGTGGTGGCCTCCTCGGGCGGGTACTTGTAGGCGATCGCCCACCGCGGCGCCCGCGAGGTGGAACCGAGGCGGCGCTGCACCGTGACGTCGTCGACCTTGACCACGATGCCGTCGATCTCGTGCTCGACGTCGTGACGGTGCTCGCCCCAGTAGGCGATCTTGTCGATGATCTCGTCGGCGCCGGACACCTTGGTGGTGTGGGTCGACACCGGCAGACCCCAGGCCCCGAGCGCCAGGTAGGCGTCGTGCAACGACTCCGGTCGCCAACCCTCGGTGTGCCCGATCCCGTGACAGATCATCCGCAGCTTGCGACGGGCCGTGACCTGCGGATTCTTCTGCCGCAGCGAGCCGGCGGCCGAGTTGCGCGGGTTCGCGAACGGCGGCTTGCCCTCCGCCACGAGCGAGGCGTTGAGCGCCTCGAAGTCCTCCACCCGGAAGAAGACCTCGCCACGCACCTCGAGGACCTCGGGAATCGGGTACTCCGGGGACTCGGTCAGGCGCATCGGGATGTCGTCGATGGTGCGCGCGTTCAGTGAGACGTCCTCACCGGTGCGTCCGTCGCCACGGGTGACACCTCGCTCGAGAACCCCGTTCCGGTAGACCAGCGCCAGGGCCACGCCGTCGATCTTGAGCTCGCAGAGGAAGTCGGCCCGGGCGCCGGCGTCGGCGACCACGCGGTCGACCCAGGCGCGCATCTCGTCGTGGTCGAAGACGTTGTCCAGCGACATCATTCGCTCGAGGTGGTCCACTGCGGAGAACGCCGTGGAGAAGCCACCCCCGACGAGCTTGGTGGGTGAGTCGGCGGTCGCGAGTTCGGGATGCGCGTCCTCGAGCGCCTGCAGGCGTCGGAGAAGCTGATCGAACTCGCCGTCGGTGATGACCGGCGCGTCCTTCACGTAGTAGCGGAACTGGTGCTCGCGGATCTCCTCGGCGAGCGCGGTCCACTCCTCACGCAGGTCCGCCTCCGGCCCCGACTGCTCGGTGACCGGCTGGCCCGACTCCGTTGTATCTGCCACGTTCCGAGGGTATCGGAGTGGTGGGACAGACCCAGCTCGTCAACCGATGCCTCATTCGCGCGGTACTGCTTCCCTCCCGCTGATCGGATCCGATCAGCGGGAGGGAGACGGGACCGCGGGAGTTTCCGCGCCGACCATCACAACGGACCGAGCTTCGCCACCGACCGTTTGGGTGCGATCTGGCGGTAACTCGTGTCGAGGAGTTCGGCGACCTCGTCCCAGTCGGTCCCGTCGTCGAGGATCAGCCCCACCCAGCCGGCCGGCCCGAGGTAGGCGGGCAGGAAGAACCGCGGATCGTCCAGCAGCGCGGGCCGCTCGGAGTCGTCGGCGAGGACCAGGATCGACTGATCGTGACGCACCTTGCTGCCCTTGACGCCACCGCCGTAGTTGCCGAACATCTTGCCGCAGCGAAAGGTCGGACGACCGTGCGCGACGACCTCGGTCGCGTCGGGCAGCGCGAGCGCGATCTCCCGTATGCGGCCCAGATAGGGATCCGCGTCGTCGAACATGATCGGGTGCGGCATACCGACGAGAATAGGTCCGCGACGCCGGGCCCGCAGGGGTTTTCAGAGCGCGGAGGGATCGCTGCCGAGCAGCTGACCGGCCTCCGCGGTGATCGCCAAGGCCGTCTTGGCCCACTTCGTCGACGCCCCGGCCAGACCACAGGTCGGCGTCACGATCACGTTGTCCGACAACACTTTGCGGTCCAGCCCGATGCGGTCGGTCAGCGCGGCGAGTTCGGTCGCCACGTGTTCGGCGGCCAGCGGACGATCGGGCGCTGTCGACGTCACACGGCCCGCGAGGAGGACGCCGCCGCGGTCGACGAGCATCCCGATGCCGTCGAGATCGGTCGCGGACGGTGTGGTGATGTCGATCGAATATGCAACCCCGGGAAGATGTTCGAGGAGGTCCCACCGCGGTGTGCCGCAATCGTGCAAGACCACCGGGACGCCGACGTGGTCGACGAGTTCGGTGAGTGCGCGAGCCACCTCGACCGCCGGTATCGCCCGGATGGGGTCGAAGCGGGTCAGCGGCTTCACCGTGCCGTCGATGACCTGGCCGACCATCGGCTCGTCGAGCTGGACCACCACGCGCGCACCGAGCCGGCGTTCCACCTCGGCGACGTGCTCGCGCACACCCTCCGCCGTCGACTCGACGATGTCGCGGACGGCTCCGTGGTCTTTCAGGACTCGTTGCCCGTTCGTCAGCTCGACAGATGCCGAGGTGGTGAACGGACCGGCCACCTGCACCTTGAAGGTGCGGCCGGTACCGATGAAACCCGCTGTCTCCCAGAGTTCCTCGACGACGTCGAGGTCCTCGGCAAGCAGGTCCGCGGCGCGTCGGGCCAGGCGGGAGTGGCGTTGCGCCAGCCGGTAACCCCATGTCGCGGTGTCCATCGGCAGGTCGACGAGGATCGCCGCCATCCGGCCGATCAGATCCGCACCGATACCTCGCGCGGGCAGTTCGACGAGGTGGGCGAGATCGAGTTCCCCGTTCACCACCGCGGCGGCCGCACGTGCGTCGGTGCCGGGCATCGACCCCACGCCGGTGCCCACTCCGGTGGGCAGTGCCGCTCCGGTCACCGAGACGCGACGACAGTCGGCTGCGACGAGGTGGTGGCGATGCGTCCGCACCCGACGACCTGGTCGCCGCGTCGGGCATCGGGCAGGTACAGCACCGCGGCCTGACCGCGGGCGACGCCGGTGAGCGGCTCCTGCAGCGCTATGTCGATACCGGGTTCACCGTCGATCGTGGTGGCGGTCGCGCGCACCGGCGCGAGCCCGCCGTGGGCTCGGACCTGCACCATCGCGTCGAAGGGTTCGTCCGGAGTGACGCCGGAGGTCCACACCGCGCGCGTCGCGGTGATGCCCCAGACCTGCAGGTCGGCAGCCGTCCCGACCGTCACCGTCCCCGAATCCGGGTCGATCTCGGTGACATAGCGGGGCTTGCCATCGGCGGCCGGCGCCTCGACCCCCAGGCCCTTGCGCTGCCCGATGGTGAAACCGTGGACCCCGTCGTGCTCGGCGAGGCGCTCGCCCGACGTCGCGTCCACGATCGCGCCCGGCCGGACGCCGATGCGGGCGCCGAGGAACGCGCGGGTATCGCCGCTCGGGATGAAGCAGATGTCGTGGGAGTCCGGCTTGTCCGCGACGGCCAGGCCGCGCCGGGCCGCCTCGGCCCGGATCTCGGACTTCGGGGTGTCACCGATCGGGAACATCGCCCGCGACAGCTGATCACGCGTCAGCACGGCCAGCACATACGACTGGTCCTTGTCGGCGTCGACCGCTCGTCGTAACTCGCCGTCGGTCAGTTGCGCGTAGTGACCGGTGGCCAGCGCGTCGAAGCCGAGCGCCATCGCCTTGTCGGCGAGGGCCGCGAACTTGATCTTCTCGTTGCACGTCAGACACGGGTTCGGGGTGCGTCCGGCCGCGTAGGCCTCGACGAACTCGTCGATCACATCGTCCTTGAACCGGTCGGCGAAATCCCACACGTAGAACGGGATTCCGAGGACATCGGCGGCGCGGCGGGCGTCGGAGGCGTCCTCGCGCGAGCAGCATCCGCGCGAACCGGTGCGCAGCGCACCCGGAGCCGTCGACAACGCCAGATGAACTCCGACCACCTCGTGACCGGCCTCGACCGCCCGGGCCGCGGCAACCGCCGAGTCGACGCCGCCGCTCATCGCTGCCAATACGCGCATCAGGAGATCCTTCCGCCGGGGACCGAGACCAGTCCGGCCGCCCGCGCCCGGTCGACGACCTCGTCGATGACCGCGGCGACCGCGTCGATGTCGGCCTCGGTGGTGGTGTGGCCGAGGGAGAACCGCAGCGACGACCGCGCGTCGGCCATGTCCAGACCCATCGCCAGGAGGACATGGCTGGCCTGGGCGACCCCGGCGGTGCAGGCCGATCCGGTGGAACACTCGACGCCCTTGGCGTCGAGAAGCATGAGCAGCGAGTCACCCTCACAACCGGCGAACGACACGTGCACGTTCCCCGGGAGGCGACGATCGCCGTCGGCACCGTTCCGCACCGTTCCGTCGACGCCGAGGAGAATGTCGGTCAGCCGGGTCTGCAGGGCGCGGACGTGCGCGGTGTTCTCGTCGAGGTGCTCGACGCACCACGACAGTGCGGCGGCCATGCCGGCCGCACCGGCGACGTCCTGGGTTCCCGAGCGCACGTCGCGTTCGTGGCCGCCGCCGTGCAGCAGCGGCACACACCCGACATCGCGACCCAGCAGCAGGGCGCCGACACCCTGCGGCCCGCCGAACTTGTGGGCGGTCAGGCTGAGCGCCGAGAGGCCGCTCGCGGCGAAGTCGACCGGCAGATGGCCGACGGCCTGGATCGCGTCGGAATGCACCGGGACGCCGAATTCGGACCCGACCGCGGCGAGCTCGGCGATCGGTTGGATCGTGCCGACCTCGTTGTTGGCCCACATCAGCGAGATGAGAGCGGTCTCGGCGGCGTGCTCCTCGAGCTCCGCGCGCAGGTCGGCGGGCGAGACGACACCGTCGGCGTCGACCGGGAGCAGGACGAGCTCGGCTCCGGCCTGCTCGGCCAGCCACTGCGCGGGGTCGAGGACGGCGTGATGTTCGATCGCCGAGGTGATGATCCGGCGACGGCGAGGATCGGCGTTCCGCTGTGCCCAGTAGATCCCCTTGACCGCCAGGTTGTCGGCCTCGGTGCCGCCGCCGGTGAAGACGACCTCGGAGGGCCGGGCACCGACCGCCGCGGCGATGGCCTCGCGCGCCTCCTCGAGCCGACGACGTGCGGTGCGACCGGATCCGTGCAGCGACGAGGCGTTACCCGGCTGCGCGAAGACGGCCGTCATCGCCTCGACGGCTTCGGGCAGCATCTGCGTCGAAGCGGCGTGGTCGAGGTAGACAGGCGCCTTCACGGGCGGTCGGCTTGGCACGGGCATCGCTAGCAAGGATAAACGCGCGTAGGTCGCCGACAAATTCCGCGATCGGACGCGGAACGACAGCCCGCCTCAGACCCGCTCGAGGTAGAAGTACAAGTGACGGCCGTCGATGACTCCGCCTTTGCCGTTCATGATCCCCATCACCGTGGTGTCGTCGACGCGCTTGAAGTGGTCGATGACCGGCTGACCGTCGTAGACCATCGATGCGGTGATCTCGCCGCGGAACTCGATCGCCCACAGGCTGGCCTCGCCCTTGCCGAGTGTGGTGTTGGAGTAGAGGTTGCCGTTCTCGTCGCGGCACACCAGCGGTTGGACGTCGCTGCGTGAGGTGAATGTCTTACCGAACCAGTTGGCCTTGGCGAGCGCACCGTTGATGGCGTGCCCGGTGGTGAACTCGCCGCCCTTCCATGCGCCGAGCATCTCCTCGGGCCGTAGCGGCGACAGTCCCGCCCACACGGTGTCGAGGTCGGCGTCGTCAACTCGGCCGTCGACGTCCCGGAGTTCGAAGAACTTGGCGCGCGCGGCTTCTCGGGTCTGAGTGGACGTCATCGTCGGCCTCCTGGGGGTACGCGGTTGATCGTCCGCAGAGCTGCGGACGGCTACCGGAAAACCTATATCAGAGAACGGGTGATGTCACTTTCCGCGGCCGGGAACCGCCCCGCCACGACGCGCTCACACCGACGCGCCAGCTCGCGACGATCTGCGCCGGGTTCCTCGGGCGGGTGGATGACCATCGTGACGACGAGACCACGCGCCCGCAGGACCCGCCGCAGCGTGTCGGCGGGGGTGTCGGCGCCGATGAAACTCGGTGCCGTCGCGGTGGTCCCGTCGCTGCCGACGAAACGCAACCTCACCGGCACGACCGGCACGTCCGCATCGATCGCGGCCTGGAAGAACGCGGGTCGGAATGCACCGGCCGAGCGGCCGCAGTACGTGGTGCCCTCGGGGAACACGATCACCGACGAGTCGCGGTGCAGCCGCCCGGCCACGTCGCCGACCGTCCCCGGCAGACCGCGGAGTGTGCCGCGGTCGACGGCGATGACGCCGAACCGGCGCGCGAGGGACGACACCACCGGCATCCCGACGACATCGGATTTGGCCACCACGTCAGCAGGGCTGATCAGCGCGAGCGCCAAGACATCGAGGAACGAGATGTGGTTGGCGACCACGAGTCCGGCGCGGGTCGGGCCACAGCGCCGGTCCTCGACGCGGACGGCGATGCCCAGGGCCGCCAGCAGTGCACCCGACGCGGATCGACGCAGGGGACGCGGCGGACGACGACGCAGCCGCGCCACCGCCCCGGTGGTCAGCGCCGCCCAGACGATCCACACCACGACCACGACGAGTCGGCACAGACGCCACGCGACGATCGTCGCGCCGAAGACCGCGTCGAACCGCCCGGCCCGCGGTGCACCGATGCAACCGTCGCCACAGGTGCTGATCGGGAACCACGGGTGCGCGAGCGCGCCGGCCGGGCGGGCAGGCGGACACGCGGCGTGTTCGCGTCGGGGACGCTCGGAGCGAGGTCCGACCGGACCGACCAGCAGGGCGGTCATCGTGCCGCGCCACCGGGCTCCGGCGTGGCATCCGCGCGGGCCGAACCCAGCCGTCGGGCACTCGATCGCAGCCGGTCGAGGTATCGCTTGTTGGCCCCTTCGCGGTCGAGCAGGGTCAGGAAGTCCGCGACGTCGAAGACGTCGTCGACCGCCGGCTCGCCACAGATGCGGGCGCCGAGGCGGAGGTATCCACGCATCAGCGCCGGCATCGCGACAGTGTCGGACGGCACGATGTCGTCGAGCAGGCGTCCGCCGATGCGCGCCGGTGCCAGCGGGTGGGCACGTCGCTCGGGGTCCCGGTGGTCGTCCCGCAGACGATCGCGCAGGGCGCGCAGCGACGACCCCGGCAGCCATTCACCCGGCGTGTGCAGGGGCACCGACACACAGCCCATCAGGTATCGCAGGTCGGCGTCGTCCATGTACTGCAGCAGCGCCGCCCACATCAGCGCGGTGACCGACCCGTCGCGGTACTCGGAGTGGACACACGCCCGACCCAATTCGACGGTGGCGGAGACGATGTCGTTCATCTCGCGGAGGTCGAACTCGGTGGCCGAGTACCAGCCGCCGGCGGCGATCGCCCGCGCCGGGGAGAGCAGGCGCGCACACCCGACGACCCCGTCGTCGGCGTGGCGGACGATGAGGTGCTCGCAGAAGGCGTCGAACCGGTCGGCGTCCCGTCCGGTGACCGCGTCACCGATGCAGTTGGAGAAGCCGGGTTCGTCGGCGAAGACGCGATACCGCAGTTCCTGGGCGGCGACGATGTCGGCGGGATCGTCGGACACGAGGACCCGGATGGGCCCCGCGGTGAGCAGGGTCGTCGGCACGGCCCGCGAGAACCGAGCGCGCGCGACATGGCTGGTGCGGACTGGCGACTGCATGGCGTTCATGACTCGAATGAAAACGAGACCGGGCATCGGCGGGACCACCGCAGCGTGTCGTGTCGGTGCGGGTTCGATGAACTCGGGCCGCCACCGGATGAACAGGCCTCGCCACGGCCACCTGCGGGTGAACGACCCCCGAACGCACGGTGACCCCCGACGGGGAGTCGGGGGTCACCGGGTTCTGCAGTTGATCAGTTCATGATCACTTGCGCTTCTTGACCTCTTCGGTCAGCTGCGGCGCAACGTTGAACAGGTCGCCGACAACGCCGTAGTCGGCGATCTCGAAGATCGGGGCCTCTTCGTCCTTGTTGACGGCCACGATCGTCTTCGAGGTCTGCATGCCGGCGCGGTGCTGGATGGCGCCCGAGATGCCCAGGGCGACGTACAGCTGCGGCGACACGGTCTTACCGGTCTGACCGACCTGGAACTGACCGGGGTAGTAACCGGAGTCGACGGCCGCGCGCGACGCGCCCACGGCGGCACCGAGCACGTCGGCGAGTTCTTCGACGACGGAGAACTTCTCGGCGCTGCCGACACCGCGACCACCCGAGACGACGATCGACGCCTCGGTCAGTTCGGGACGATCGCCGCCGACGTTCGGCTCGACCTTGGTGATCTTGACCGCGCCCTCTTCCTGAGCCGGGACCTCGACGTCGACACGCTCGCCGGCGCCGGCCTGCGGCGCGGCCTCGACGCCACCGGGGCGGATCGAGAAGACCGGGACCTCGCCCTTGGCCTGGGCGTCGACGGTGTAGGCGCCACCGAAGATGGAGTGGATGCCCACGCCGCCTTCCTTGACGTCGACGATGTCGGCGAGGACGCCAGAGCCGAGGCGCACGGCCAAGCGGCCGGCGATCTCCTTGCCGTCGGCGGTGGCCGCGACGAGGATGCCGGCCGGCGAGGCGGTCTCGGCGATCGAGGCCAGCACGTCGACCTGCGGGGTGATGAGGTAGCTACCCGCATCGTCGGACTCGGCGACGTAGATCTTCTCCGCGCCGGCCTCCTTGAGTCCGTCGAGGATGCCGTCGGCCGAGCCGGGCTTGCCGACGACGACCGCCGACGGGGTGCCGAGTGCGCGGGCGGCGGTGATGAGCTCGCTGGTGACCTTCTTCAGGGCGCCTTCGGCGTCCTGTTCCACGAGAACGAGTACTTCTGCCATGGTGGTTTTCTCCTGAATGTCTGGGGGTTCGCCGGTGGTCTGCGTGGAGAAGGTCAGATGATCTTCTGGCCGACCAGGTACTCGGCGACCTTGGTGCCGCCGTCGCCTTCGTCGGTGACGCGCTCGCCCGCGGTCTTCGGCGGCTTCGGGGTGTTCGCCGTCACGACCGAGCCGGCGTTCTCCAGGCCCACATCGCTTGCCTCGACGTCGATCTCGGCGAGGGTCAGGACGGTGACCTCCTTCTTCTTGGCGGCCATGATGCCCTTGAAGGAGGGGAAGCGCGGTTCGTTGATCTTCTCGTTCACGCTGACGATGGCCGGCAGGCTGGCCTCGACGTGGAAGATGCCGTCGTCGGTCTCCCGCTCGCCCTTGAGGGTCTCGCCCTCCAGGGTCAGCTTGCGCAGGTGGGTCAGGTGCGGGAGCTCGAGGTACTCGGCGATCATGGCCGGGATGGCGCCGACGCGACCGTCGGTGGCCTCGTTGCCGGCGATGACCAGCTCGACACCCTCGACCGTGCCGAGCGCCCGGGCCAGCACATAGGCGGTCTGGACCGCGTCCGAGCCGTGCATGAGGTCGTCCTTGATGTGGATCGCCTTGTCGGCGCCCATGGACAGGGCCTTGCGGATGGCGTCGGTGGCGCGCTCGGGACCCGCCGTCAGGATGGTGACCTCACCGCCGTCGGCCTCCTTGATCTTCAGCGCTTCCTCGACGGCGCGCTCGTTGATCTCGTCCAGGACGGCGTCGGCGGCCTCACGGTCCAGGGTGTAGTCGTCGTCGGACAACTTGCGCTCGGACCATGTGTCGGGAACCTGCTTGATCAGTACGACAATGTTTGTCATGGGTCTACGTCGACCTCCTGCATCGGGTTCGGCAACTTACCGGCGGGTAAGGCCATGGGTCCCCACCACTTTAGCGTCTCCTATGTTTCCACTAAACATCGACTACCTCACACAATGCACGCTACCGTTCGCTCGCTCGCTACGACGGCCCCGGCGGTCCCCGGGGCATGCCCTACTCTCTGTCAGATGACTGACGCAGACCTCGGATCGTCGCGCGGGACGGCAACCACTGGTCTCGAGGCGCTCGACACCGACCAGCAATTGGCGCTGACCGGCGAGCGGACGGTCCCGGGGATTCCCGCCGAGAACTACTGGTTCCGGCGCCACGAGATCGCCTACCGCCACATCGCCGACCGGTGCGCGGGCCACGACGTCCTCGAAGCCGGCTCCGGCGAGGGGTACGGCGCCGCGATGATCGCCGACGCCGGGGCGTCGTCGGTGGTCTGCGTCGATTACGACGCCGCCGCGGTCGAACACACCCGACGCCGCTATCCCCAGCTCGTCGTCCACCAGGGCAACCTCGTCGACCTCCCCCTCGCCGACGCCTCGGTCGACATCGTGGTCAACTTCCAAGTCATCGAACACCTCTGGGATCAGCCGCGATTCGTCGCCGAATGCCACCGCGTGCTGCGTCCGGGCGGGGTCCTGCTCATGTCGACGCCCAACCGCATCACCTTCTCCCCCGGTCGCGACACACCGCTCAACCCGTTCCACACCCGTGAGCTCGACGCGGCCGAACTCACCGAACTGCTTCTCGACGGCGGCTTCGTGATCGACGCGATGTGGGGAGTCGTCCACGGACCGCGCCTTCGCGCCCTGGACACCAAATGGGGCGGTTCGCTCATCGACGCCCAGATCGAGCGTGCGCTCGCCGGCGAGCCCTGGCCGGACGAGCTGGCCGCGGATGTCGCCGGCGTGGTCGCCGCGGACTTCGATGTCGTCGATTCCGGCGTGTACGACATCGACGACTCGCTCGACCTGTTCGCCGTCGCGTTGCGGGGCTGAGGGTGACCACCCGCACCGAACCCGTCCCGGGCCAGTTCACGCTGGTCCTGCACTCGCATCTGCCGTGGCTGGCCAATCACGGACGTTGGCCGGTCGGCGAGGAGTGGCTGTATCAGTCGTGGGCCGCGTCGTACCTGCCGCTGTTCGACATGCTCGAGCGGCTGGCCGCCGACGGTTTCAGCGACCAGCTCTCCCTCGGGATCACGCCGGTGCTGGCCGCGCAGCTCGACGATCCGCACTGTGCGTCGTCGATGTACGAGTGGCTCGCCGACTGGCAGCTCCGGGCCACGCAAGCGGCGATGTCCCGCGACGCCGACCGAGCCGCGGCGGGCCGCCGTGAGTACCTCGACGCCCAACGCGCGCTGGACACCTTTGCGTCCCGATGGCGTCACGGCGCGTCGCCACTGATCCGCGGACTGGCATCGAGCGGCGTCGTCGAGATCCTGGGCGGCCCCCTGGCCCACCCGTTCGCACCGCTGCTCGACCCGCGACTGCGCCGATTCTCGCTGACCGAGGGGCTCGCGGACGCCCATGCGCGGTGGGGTGTCGACCCGACCGGGATCTGGGCACCCGAGTGCGCCTTCGCGCCGGGGATGGAAACGGAGTACGACCGAGCGGGCGTGCGCCACTTCATGGTCGACGGGCCCGCCTTGCACGGCGACACCGCGCTGGGACGCCCCGTCGGCGACAGCGTCGTCGTCGCCTACGGACGTGACCTGACGGTGAGCTATCGCGTCTGGTCGCCGAAGTCGGGCTATCCGGGTCATGGCGCCTATCGGGATTTCCACACCTATGACCATGAGACCGGGCTCAAGCGGTTCCGGGTCACCGGCCGGACCGTGTCCGGGCAGGACAAGAAGCCCTACGACCCGGCTCGCGTCGACGCGGTTGTCGACCGGCACGTCGAGGACTTCGTCGCGCATGTGCGGCAGCGTCTGGTCGACGAGTCCGCGCGGATCGGCCGGCCCGCGCTGGTGGTCGCCGCGTTCGACACCGAATTGTTCGGGCACTGGTGGCATGAGGGCCCGGTCTGGCTGGAACGGGTGCTGCGACGTCTGCCCGAGGTCGGGGTCACCGTCGGGACACTCGCGGGCGCAACGCAGGCCGGGCTCGTCGGCGCGCCCATCGACCTCCCTAGGTCGTCGTGGGGGTCGGGTAAGGACTGGCGGGTGTGGAACGGCCCGGCCGTGCAGCACCTGGTCGACCTGAACGCCGAGGTCACCGAGACGGCGCTCGACGCGGTCGCCAAGCTGCGGCAACGAGTGAATGCACGCAGCCGGGTCGCCGATCAGATCGTGCGCGAGGCGCTGCTGACCGTGTCCTCGGACTGGCCGTTCATGGTGTCGAAGGACACCGCGGCGCAGTACGCTGTGTCGCGAGCTCACACGCATGCGCATGCCACCCGCGAAATCAGCGACGCGGCGATGCGGGGCCGCGACGACGCAGCCGAGACGCTCGCCGCCGCCTGGGCGCGTGCCGACAATCTCTTTCCCGCACTCGATGCGCGCCGGCTGCACACGGCTCTGACCGCCGACCGGGTCGGTGTCGAGGGGGGAATCCGATGAAGGTGTTGTTCGTGTCGTGGGAGTACCCGCCGGTGGTGGTGGGCGGACTCGGCCGGCATGTCCATCACCTCGCCACCGAGATGGCCGCCGCCGGGCACGACGTGGTCGTGCTGACCCGGCGTCCGTCGGGGACCGATGCGGTGAGTCATCCGACGACGGACACCGTCGTCGAGGGTGTTCGGGTTCTGGCCGTCGCCGAGGACCCGCCGGAGTTCGAGTTCGGGCAGGACATGATGGCCTGGACGCTGGCGATGGGGCATGCCTTCGTGCGGGCGGGACTTCGGATTCTGCACGGCGCCGGAAGCGGAGCGAGCGGGCCGGATCCGCACGGCGCCGGGAGCGGAGCGATCGGGTCGCGATGGGTACCGGAGGTCGTGCACGCGCATGATTGGCTGGTCGCCCACCCGGCCATCGCGCTGGCCGAGTTCTTCGATGTGCCATTGGTTTCCACGATCCACGCGACGGAGGCCGGGCGGCACAGCGGCTGGGTGAGCGGCCGGACGAACCGGCAGGTGCATTCGGTCGAGTGGTGGCTGGTGTCCGAATCCGATGCTCTCATCACGTGTTCGGCGTCGATGCGCGACGAGGTGAACCGACTGTTCGGCTACGACGCCACCGACATCACGGTGATCCACAACGGCATCGACATCCGTACGTGGCCGTTCGCCGAACGTGCTCGGACGAGCGGTCCGGCCGAGCTGCTGTTCGCGGGTCGGCTCGAATACGAGAAGGGCGTGCAGGATCTGCTCGCGGCTCTCCCCCGGATCCGGCGCAGCCATCCGGGTACGACGCTGACGATCGCCGGTGACGGCACCCAGCGAGACTGGCTGATGGAGCAGGCGCGCAAGCATCGGGTCGGCAAGGCGGTGCGGTTCGTCGGCCCGGTCGACCACACCGAGCTGGTGACGCTGATGCACCGCTGCGACGCCATCGTGCTACCGAGTCGCTACGAGCCGTTCGGGATCGTGGCGCTGGAGGCGGCGGCGACCGGCGTGCCCTTGATCGTGACCACGGCCGGGGGTCTGGGTGAGGCGGTTCGCGAGCCGGACACCGGGCTGACGTTCGAGCCCGCGGATGTCGCCGGTCTGGCCGCGGCGGTCCGGGCCACGCTGTCCGATCCGGGCGCGGCCGCGCAGCGGGCACTGCGGGCCCGGGCGCGGCTCACCGCGGAGTTCTCCTGGGCCGAGGTCGCCGAGCGCACCGCGAGCGTGCACCTCGCCGCGAAGCGTCGGGTCCGGCACGCGATCGGACGGCCCGACATCCCGGAACGTCCGCTGCCAGAACGGGACTCGGGCCAGCCATAGCCCCCTGCTCCCTGAGGAGCCCGGAGCCTGCGGAGGGCGTCACGAAGGGTCCCGCTCGGCCGCGGCCTTCTTCCGTTCGATGTCGGCGAGGGCGCGTTCGAGTTCGGCGCGTTCGGCGGCGTTCGAGGCCCAGTCGTCCATCCGGTTCTTGACCACCCGGGCGGGGGCGCCGACCGCGATGGCGTAGTCGGGGATGACGCCCTTGACCACCGCGTGCGAGCCCAGCACGCATCCTCGCCCGACGATGGTGTTGCGCAGCACCGACACCTTGGCCGCGACCCACGTGTCCGGCCCGATGCGCACCGGGCCCTTCACGATGCCCTGGTCTTTGATCGGCAGCGTGATGTCGTCCATCTTGTGGTCGAAGTCGCAGATGTAACACCAGTCGGCGATGAGGGTGGAACCGCCGATCTCGAGGTCGAGGTAGGAGTTCACCACGTTGTTGCAGCCGAAGACGGTCTTGTCGCCGATGCGGAGGCTGCCCTCGTGGCAGCGGATGGAGTTGCCGTCGCCGATGTGGACCCAGCGACCGATCTCCATGCGCGCGAGTTCCGGCGTCGCGTGGATCTCGACGTTGCGCCCGAGGAACACCATGCCCCGCAGCACGATGTGCGGATTGGCGAGGCGGAACCGCGCCAGGCGGTAGTAGCGCACGAGGTACCACGGTGTGTACGCCCGGTTGCGTCTGATCCAGCGCAGCGAGTCCAGCGTGAGAAAACGCGCCTGGTCGGGGTCGCGGCGTCGGCCTGCGCGCCGGCGGGACCGGTACGACGCATTCCACATGGTGGTCATGACCAGAAACCCTAATCGACGCGATTTTCGCGCACGATAGGCTCACTGCTGGCGCGGAGTGCCGTTCGATGGCATGCCCGGCGCCTGGACCCGACGCTGAACAGGGCACGACGACGAGGAGCAGGATGGCTTTGGCACGACCGCAGGTGTCTCGACGCCGCCGATCCGCGCTGACCCGCCTGCTCGTCGCGCTGACGGCCGTGTGCTCGATGGCGCTCGCCGCCTGCTCGGACGGCCACATCGACGTCCGCTCCGTGCCGAGCGTCGGCTGGCCCAGCTACGGGGGCGTCCCGGGCAACGCCAACTTCGCGTATGCCGATGTGCCGGAGGACCTCACGCTGAGCTGGACACGGCCGACCGGCGGCCCGGTCACCGCGCCGGTGACGATCTCCGGCAAGGGGAACGTGGGCGTGACGTCGAATGCGGCGCAGGGATGCAACGTGCTCGTGCTCGACAGCCGCTCCGGACGCAAGAACTTCTGCAAGGACATGCGGGCCGGTGTCGAGATCAACGCGATGCTCGTCGATCAGTACGACCAGCCCTATCTCGGCGAGGAGACGACCTTCCTCGCCTTCAATGCCGGCGGCGCCATCCGCTGGCGGGCCGGCGTGATCGGGGTACCGCTGTCGGCGAAGTTCGCGGCCCCGAACGAGGTGCTGGTCGCCACCACACAGGGTCAGATCCTGCTGATCGACACCCAGCGCAACGAACTCCTCGCGCCTGAGGTGAGACTGCGCGACGACGCCGACCCCGCGCAACCGCTCCGCGGCTTCGGCGATTGCGTGAGCAACGGGCCGCAGTGCGCGATCCCCGCCCCCGCTGCCGTCGACACCGAACGAGAACGCTTCTTCCTCAACTTCTTTCCCCAGGGCGCAGCGACGTCGCAGATCCGCGCGATGAAGTACGGCGCCGTTGCCGGGAACCGCGAAGTCCGGACTGCGTGGCAGGCCGACGTCCCCAGCGGCGTCATCGGGACCCCGACGCTCTCGGCCGACGGCGCGACCGTCTATGCGTTCTCGCGCGACGGCAAGATCGTCGCCCTGAACGCCGAGGACGGATCGACGCGGTGGACCTACGACATCGGCGGCCACGGATTCGCGACGATGACCGTCTCCCCGGACGGTCTGATCATCCCGACCGGTTCGCTCGGCGCCCCGCTGACCCTGCTGCGTGATCGGGGCGATGGTGCCGAACAGGTCTGGCAGCGCACCGATCTGGCGACGGTGAGCCTGTCCGCCTTGACCCAGCAGCAGACCGCGTGGACGGTCGCCCGCGATCCCGGCAAGGACTCCCTGTCCCTGGTCGAGGTGTCCACGACCGACGGCGCGACGAAACGGATTCTGCCGCTGCCGAATTCGCGCGGTTTCGCGACCGGCGTCTCGGTGTCCTACTCCGGACAGATCGCGACCGCGACCAATCTCGGCGAGGTGTACTTCTTCGACAGCAAGGCCGATCTCGAGTAGGTGTTCGTAGAGTGCGGGATTCGTACCGGAAACCGATACCGATCCCGCACTCTGCGTGATCGGGTTCGTTTCAGAACCGGACGCCCGGCTCACAGATGAACGCGGCACCCTTCCGCCCGATCCGGGTCAGCACCACCGACAACGGCCGGGAGCCCCTGAGCTTGAGCTTCTTCCGCAATCGGTCGGGGTCGACGTCGAGTCCGCGGACGAGGATCTCGAGGGGGCCGCAGTCGAGCGCCGCGAGCGCCTTCCGGAGCGCCTTCTCGGTCACGCCCGTCTGCTCGATCACCCGGAATCCGCGGGCGCCGTCGGGGACGGAATCACCCGTGAGATAGGCGATCTGCGGATCGAGTTGCCAGAGCCCGGACCGGTGGGCGTAGTGCTTGACCAGCCCGGCGCGCACGATCGCCCCGTCCGGGTCGACGATCCACTCGCCCGCCTCACCGGCCGGCACGTCGTCGTCTTCGCGGTCGGTGACCTCGACCTCGGCGATGGTTCCGTCGGCGCGGGTGCGGAGCACGGTGGCCCGCCGGCCGGGCTCCACACCCGGGCCCGTCCACAGGCACGCCTCGCGCACGCCGCCGTCGAGTGAGGTGACCTGGACCTCGCCGTCGAAGCCATAGCGGTTTCGCAGCATCTGATGGTCCAGTCCGGGAGCGCATTTCACGATGAGCGTGCGACCGGGATAGGTCGTCAGCAGCTCGAAGAGCGGTGGGGTCAGCTGATCGAGCCGGAAGATGCGGCCCGCATCCGATCGCCGCGCGGGATCGGCGAGGAGCACGTCTGCGGTCGAGGTCGGGGTGAGCGCGTCCGCGACCAGCAGCGTCGCCTCCGGCACGTTGGAACGCGCCATCGCGAGCCGGACCCGGTCGATGTCGCTGCCGATGACACCCGAGATACCGTTGGCGCGCACCAGCTCCCGTAGCTCCGCCCCGATCGAACAGGTCAGGTCGTGCACCACCGATTCCGGAAACCGCGCCGCGATTTCGGCCGCACGGTGCGCGGCGACCACCGACGCGGTCGCCTGCTGCAGGGCGTCGTCGGTGAGCAGGAGCGCCTCGGCATCGCGCAGCTTCGAGCGGGCGCGCCTACGACACTGCACCGTCTCGATCAGCGCGGCGTCGTGGGGCGCGTATCGGCTGCGTACCTCGGTGATGTCGGCCAGCATCGTCGACGGGGTGAGCTCGAGGCCGGACACCGTGTCGAGCGCCTTCTCGCCGTGCCGCGACCGCAGGAACGCGACGTCGTCGAGATCGAAGGAGTAGCCCATGGCCTGACGGCGGAACCGCCTACTGCGGCTTCGTCCCCGTCACCACGACGTTGTAGAAGAACTTCGGCGGCACGACCTTCCGCAGCACGTTCTCGTCGAGCCAGCTGAGGCGCTTCCATCCGCCGAAGGCGAATCGTGCCCAGCCCCAGCCGAGCTTCTCCGGCGGCACAGCGGCCTCGAAGGTGCGGACCGGCCAGCCGAGCATCGCGGCGGCCAGTTCCTCGGTGGCGGTGGCCACCTTCTGCGCGCCGGCGGCGCGGGCGATGCCGGCGAGCTCGTCGGGATCGAAGGTGTGGATGTCGACCACGGCCTCGAGCGCGGCCGCACGCGAGGACTCGTCGAGTTCCTCCTGCGGGCGCCGCCACCCCTGCAGCGGACCGAACTTCGTGACATTGGTCGTGGCGAACCACGTCGCCCGACTCATCCAGCGCGCGTAGAAGTCACCGATCGTCGACGGCTCACCCGCGAAGATGAAGCGTCCGCCCGGCTTGAGTACCCGCAACACCTCGCGCAGCGCCTGCTCGACATCGGGAATGTGGTGCAGCACAGCATGTCCGACGACGAGGTCGAAGGTGTCGTCGTCGTACGGGATCTTCTCCGCGTCGGCGACCCGGCCGTCGACATCGAGACCGAGGTTCTCCGCGTTGCGCAGGGCGACCTTGACCATGCCCGGCGAGAGGTCGGTCACCGACCCCTTCGACGCGACACCCGACTGCATCAGGTTCAGCAGGAAGAAGCCGGTGCCACAACCGAGTTCCATCGCGCGGCCGTACGGCAGGGGCTCGTCGGTGGCCACGGCGTCGAAACGGCCACGCGCGTAGTCGATGCAGCGTTCGTCGAAGCTGATCGACCACTTCTCGTCGTAGGTCTCGGCCTCCCAGTCGTGGTAGAGCACCTGGGCGAGTTTGGTGTCGGTGAGGGCAGCCTTGACCTGTTCCTCGGTGGCGTGCGGATTGGGAGCGGGATCGGTGCCCGGTGTGGCGTCGGTGGTCATGATCGCTTCCTGTGTGCGTGGTGATGGGGTGCTGTGGTCGAGGGGTACGCGGCGACGACGGCTCAGCGGCCGACGAATTCCGCCTTCCCGGGGCCGTTCTCGAGGAACGAAGTCAGACCGATGGCGCGGTCCTCGGTCGCGAACAGCGGGGCGAATAGCTGCTCCTCGATCTTGAGCCCGGTGTCGAGGTCGACGCCGAGGCCCTGGTCGACGGCCTTCTTGATCGCGGCGAGCGCCACCGAGGCGGCGCCGTCGAACTGTCCGGCCCAGGCGAGCGCAGCGTTGTAGACCTCGTCCGGCGCGACGACCTCGTCGACGAGTCCGATCGCCAGCGCCTCCGCGGCGTCGACGAAGCGGCCGGTGAACATCAGGTCCTTGGCCTTCGACGGCCCGATGAGGCGTGCCAGCCGCTGCGTGCCGCCGCCGCCGGGGATGAGACCGAGCAGGACCTCGGGCAGCCCGAGCTTCGCGTTGTCGCCCGCGATCCGTCGGTCGGCACCCAACGCGACTTCGAGGCCACCGCCGAGCGCGTACCCGGTGATGGCCGCGACGGTCGGCTTCGGGATGGCGGCGATCGCGCCGAGATCGCTCTGCAGGCGACCCGCCACCCGGCTCATCTCGGCGTAGCCGACGTCCCGCATCTCCTTGACGTCCGCGCCGGCCGCCAGGATCTTCGGGCCGCCGTAGACGACGACGGCCTTGATGTCGGCGCGCACCGTGGCCTCCTCGGCCGCGGCGGCCAGTTCGGCCTGCACCTGCCGGCTCAACGCGTTCATCGGCGGCCGGTGCAGCAGGATGGTGCCGACCCCCGGATGAGCGTCGGAGCACTCGAGGGTCACGAACTCAGGCATGGTCGAAGGCTACCGGTAGGTAAGTCCGGTCGGTGCCCCAGCCCGACGACCCAGGCCGACGACCCGGCACGCACGACGCGGCCGGGAGTCCGCCGCCCACCGGCATCGGAGCCATACAGTGGCGGTCATGGCGAAAACGTCGGGTTCCGCAGGTGATCCCATCGAGCTCGAGGTCGGCGACCGCACCGTCCGGCTGTCGAGTCCCGACCGCGTCTACTTTCCCGAGCGCGGTGAGACCAAGCGCGATCTCGCCGAGTACTACCTGTCCGTCGGCGACGGGATCGTCCGTGCGCTGCGCGACCGTCCGTGCATGCTGCACCGGTTCCCCAAGGGCGTCAGCGGCAACAAGGTCCACCAGAAGCGCGTCCCCGCCGGCGCGCCGGACTGGCTGGAGACCACCGAGATCTACTTCCCGCGGTACGGCCGCACCGCCGACGAACTGTGTGTCACCGAATTGGCGTCGGTGATCTGGGCGGTGCAGATGTCGACCGTCGAGTTCCACCCCTGGAACTCACGGCGCGACGACCCCGAGTCGCCCGACGAGTGGCGTATCGACCTCGACCCGATGCCCGACTGCACATTCCCCCGGATCCGGCGGGTGGCGCACGTCGTCGAAGAGGTTCTCGACGAACTGGGTATGCGCGGGTTCCCCAAGACCTCGGGCGGTCGCGGGCTGCACATCTACGTCCGCATCGCGCCGGAGTGGGGCTTCCCGCAGGTCCGGCGTGCGGCGCTCGCCTTCGCTCGGGAGGTCGAACGTCGGGCGTCCGACGACGTGACGACGACCTGGTGGCGCAAGGACCGCGACCCGGCGGCGGTCTTCGTCGACTACAACCAGAACACCCGCGACCACACCATGGCGTCGGCCTACTCGGTGCGTGGCAACGAGCGGGCCACCGTGTCGACGCCGATCACGTGGGCCGAGATCGACGACATCGAACCCGACGATTTCACCATCGCCACCGTGCCGGCCCGGTTCGCCGAACTCGGCGACCTGCACGCGGAGATCGACGACGTCGCGCACCGACTCGACACCCTCATCGACTGGGCCGACCGCGACGACATCGGCACCGACGAGGACGCCGAGATCATCGATATGGATCGGTGACGTCGCGTAACGATCGCAATGCCTTTTCCAGGGCGGCGAACTGGGCGTCGCCGAGATGCTCGCGCCACTCTTGCTGCTGCGCCGCGACCTCCCGCGCGGCGACCTCGCACAGGTGAACGCCCCGCTCACTCAGCGTCACCAGCCGGGCGCGACGGTCGGACGGGTCCGGCACCCGGGTCAGGTAGCCCGCCGCCTCGAGCTGGTCGACGATGCCACCCGCGGTCTGCTTGGTGACACCCGCCTGCTCGGCGAGATCGGTCAGCCGCATGGGTTCGGGGGCCAGCCGCTGTAGCACCCGGGACTGCGCCGGAGTGATGTCGTCGGCCCCTTCCTCGGCGATCCGCGCCAACACCCGGCGCTCGGTCGCGCGGTGGGCGATGAACATCAGGACGGCGATCTGCGGGTCGGACACGACGTTGACTTTAGTACGAAAACCTGACTAATATCAGTCAGGGAACCTGACTATCTGTGCGGCGGGAGCGACCGATGGACACCGACCTCATCTGGCAGCGCATCGACGAGCAACGACTCGAACTCGCCGCGCTGATCGAGACCCTCACGCCCGAGCAACTCGCCACCCCGTCGCTGTGCGACGCGTGGACGGTGCGCGACGTCGCGGTCCACCTCACCCACTCCCACACCTCGCCGGCACGAGCGATGATCGCCGCGTGCCGGTACGGATTCCGGTTCAACACGATGATCCGCGAACTCGCGCTGCGCGACGACACCACGGCGGGCGAGGCCGCGTCGAAGTTGCGCGCCATGGTCGGTTCGCGTCGGCATCCGATCGGGACGACTCCCATGGCGCCGCTGCTGGATTCGCTCCTCCACGGGCAGGACATCGCGGTACCGCTCGGACTCGACCGGCCGATGCCGACCGACGCCGCGACGGCGTGCGCCGACTACCTGTGGTCGACGGGTTTCCCGTTCCACGCACGTCGCCGAAACGAGGGACGACGCTACGTGGCCACCGACTGCGACTTCGCGGCCGGGACGGGTGAGGTCGTCGAGGCGCCGATCCGCGACATCGTCATGCTGTTCGGCGGACGGACGAACGCCGCCGGGGCACTGGCGCCCTCAACCTGACAGCGCGTCCGGTCAGAGCGTGATCTCGGGCGGCTGCTGGTCGCCGAGGGTCCGGAAGTACTCGTCGGAGCCGGGGAAACCGAGGCCGGCCAACCCGGCGCCGGGTGTCACGTTCGGCAGGATCGGTTCGATGACACGCTCGGCGTCGAGCAGTTCGTCGATGGTCGAGAACTGCGAGACGTAGTTGAGCTGCGACCATGTGGGCGGCATGAGGAAGTGCTGGCCCGCGGCCCAGGAATCGATCGCGACCCGGGCGTTCACCCACCGGGCGACCTCGGCTTCGGTGGTCTCGGCGTCGGCGTGCTGTCCGTCGGGCATCGCCGCCAGGAAGAACCGGGTGTCGTAGCGCCGCTTCTCGTTCACCGGGGTGATCCAATGCGCGAGCGGACGCAACAGATCGGCACGCAGCGTCAGTCCGCGCGCGGTGAGGAACTGCGCGAACGACAACGACTTCTCGACGAGGCGTTGCCGATCCTCGGCCAGTCCCTCCGGGTCGGCGAATGCGCCGTCGGCATCGGTCGCGAGCAGGACGCCGCACTCTTCGAACGTCTCGCGGACGGCCGCGCACACCAGGGCCTGGGCGATCTCGGCGTCGCTGCCGAATTGCCCGGCCCACCAGGTGGCCTCGGGACCCGTCCACGCCAGGTCGGCGTCGGCGTCCCGCTTGTCGACGCCGCCACCCGGGAACACCGTCATTCCCCCCGCGAAGGCCATCTGCTTGACGCGGCGTTGCAAGAAGACCTCGATGCCGTCCGCGGCGTCGCGGACGAGCACGACGGTTGCCGCATCCCGCAACGGTGCGGACACGATGTCCGGGCCCTGTTCCTGTGTCGACGTCATTCAGTTACCTCCTGCTGCTCGACGGTGGCCACCCGCGCGGCGCCGGCGCCGCGCGAAGTACCGGCCGTCGACCTTGTCCAGAACGATCTGCTGGCGGAAGGCGGCGGTGAGGTTCTCACTCGTGAGTACCTCCTCGAGCAGCCCCTGGGCCACCACGCCACCCTCGGACAGGATCATCGCATGTGTGAAACCTTCGGGGATCTCCTCGACGTGGTGGGTGATCAGCACGATGGCCGGGGCGTCGGGGTCGGCGGCCAGACGCGCGAGACGATCGACGAGTTCTTCGCGGCCACCCAGGTCGAGCCCGGCGGCCGGTTCGTCGAGCAAGAGCAGTTCGGGGTCGGTCATCAGCGCGCGCGAGATCACGACACGCTTGCGCTCGCCCTCGGACAGCGTGCCGAAGCGACGGTCCGCGAGGTGCTCGGCGCCCATCGATTCCAGCGATTCGACGGCCTGCGCACGGTCCATGGCGTCGTAGCTCTCGCGCCACCGCCCCAGGACCGCATATCCCGCCGAGATGACGACGTCGCTGACGATCTCCTCCGGCGGCACTCGATCGACCAGCGACGGGCTCGAGACCCCGATCCGGGTCGACAGCTCGCGGATCTCGACCCGGCCGAGCTTCTCGTTGAGCACGAAGGCGGTGCCCGACGTCGGGTGGATCTCCGCCCCGGCCAGTCGGATCAGTGTCGTCTTGCCCGCGCCGTTGGGTCCGATGATCACCCAGCGTTCGTCCAGTTCCACCTGCCACGACAGCGGGCCGACGAGAGTCTTGCCGCCTCGAACGACGGCGACGTCGCGAAAATCGATCAAGAGGTCGGGATCGGATTCGGTCACTCCCCCATCCTGCACCACGAGGGAATGGTCGACCCGTTCGACTCACGGCAGACCGGACGGCGGGAATAGTCCGGGGCGTCGGCCGCATTGAACATCGTCGTGACCCCTTCGAACCTCCCCTTGTCGATCCTGGATCTCGCGCAGATCGGTCGTGACGAGACTGCCGCGCAAAGCCTGTCCGCCAGTGTCGATCTCGCACAGAACGCGGAGAAGTGGGGCTACCGCCGGATCTGGTACGCCGAGCACCACAACATGTCGGCCATCGCGTCGTCGGCGCCGGCGGTGCTCATCGCACACATCGCCGCGCACACCTCGACCATCCGTCTCGGCGCCGGCGGCGTGATGCTGCCGAATCATTCCCCGCTGACCATCGCCGAGCAGTTCGGCACCCTCGCCGAACTCCATCCCGGGCGCATCGACCTCGGGCTCGGGCGCGCGCCCGGCAGCGATCAGCAGACCTTCGCGGCCCTGCGCCGCACCCACGCCTCCGCGGAGCGGTTCCCGCACGACGTCCTGGAGCTGCAGGCCTTCCTCGGCGACGAGTCGCGTGTCGAAGGCGTTCGCGCGACCCCGGGCGCGGGCACCCACGTGCCGCTCTACATCCTCGGCTCGTCGCTGTTCGGCGCGCAGCTCGCCGCGGCCCTCGGACTTCCGTACGCCTTCGCCTCCCACTTCGCGCCGCAGGCGCTCACCGAGGCCGTGGCGTTGTACCGCCGCGAGTTCCGGCCGTCGGAGGTCCTCGCCGAGCCCTACGTCATCGCGGGTGTCGGAGCGATCGCCGACGAGGACGCCGACCGTGCGCAGGCGCAGCTGCAGATCGCGAAACGTCAACGCGTGTCGCTGCTCTACGGCCGCGGCCGGACCTTCACCGACGAGGAAGCCGACGCCATCCTCTCGATGCCGCAGGGACGCCAGATCGACGAGATGCTGACGTACTCGGGTGTCGGGACGCCGGGCGAGGTGCGCGACTACCTCTCGTGGTTCGCCGGGCACGCCGACGCCGACGAGCTGATCGTCGCGTCGCTGGCGCCCGATCGTGACGTGTGGCTGGGCACCTTCGGCCACCTCGCGCCGGTGAACTCACCGGTCGCCGCCGGCTGACCGAGATCCGAGGGCAGACCGTCAGGCCAGCCGGAAGTCCTCGAAGTCGAACCCGGGCACGACGATGCAGCTGACGAGTGACGGCTCGTCCCCGGCGGGCCGGGCACGCTGCCACACGCCCGGCGGCACGAGCGCTTGCGGGTGCTCACCGGATTCGATGTCGGGCCCGACCAGAATCGTGGTGGGGTCACCGGGGACATCGGCGTCCCCGCCGAGATCGAGTTCGACCGGCGCTCCTCGATGGTGCAGCCACAGTTCGGCGCCGCGTACCGTGTGCCACGCCGACTCGTCGCCCGGCATGAGGACGAAGTAGATCGCCGTGCCGGCGGCACGGTCGCCGGTATAGCCGTCGACAAGCGACGCCGACGGCACGACGACGTCGCTCCGCCACGTCTCCCGGAACCAGCCGCCTTCCGGATGGGGTTGCAGATCAAGAGCTTTCACCCATTCCGGCGGTACCGCAGCGCTCACGTGTCCTCCTGGGCCCGGATGACCTCGGCGATGACGGTCACCGAACCGGGCGCGATCTCGGTGAACCCGGCGTCTCGAACGGCCACCGCCCTCCCGGCGGCATCGGCGGAGAGCAGTTCTCGCCACCGCCCGGGCGTGGCCTGACGGACCGCGAGCGGGCAGTCGTCCCGACGCCACTCGATCGCGTCGTCCGCGGCGAGGAGCTTGGCCGCCAGCATCGACGCGTGACCGACCTGCGCGGCCAGTTTGCCGACAGTCATCGGCAGGTCGGGATTGGTCCACAGCACGACGCCCGAGACCGGCGGCTGATCGGGCAGCTCTCCCTCGACCTCGGTCCCACCGATCTGCAGCTTCGCCACACGCCGGTCGAGGTCACCGACGCGGCCGGGCACGAACGCCCGCGCCGACGCCCCGCCCTCGGTCGCGGTCACACCCCAGACCTCCTGCGCGGCAGCCCATTGCGCGCCACGCGCGCGCCGGGCGATCTTCCGGATCCGTGCGTCGCACCAGGCGTCCATCGCCGCCGCCCACGGACCGTCGCCCGCACTTCGTTCGTCGAGGCACAATAACGCCACCGCTCGCGCCGCCGCGGTCAGCAGTTCGGTGCGGTCGGGCGGATCGTTCTTCTCGATGCGGAGCACCATCGCCATCGCCAGGACGTCGGCGGGGTCCGACGGGTCGTCGCCGCCTCCGACGTAGGCGACCAGCCGCCGATGAGCGGCCGCGATCGCTTCCGGATCGACCTGCGAAGAGCCCGTGCGCTCAGATTCCATGGAGCGGTGCGAGGTCAGCCCAGGGGTACCCGGCGATAGACGCCGTCGGCGGCGTCGGCCGCCTCGATCTCGTCGCGGGAGACGCCCAGGATGAACAGGACCCCGTCGAGAAACGGGTGATTCAGCGTGGCGTCGGCGACCTCGCGTAGTGCAGGCTTCGCGTTGAAGGCGATTCCCAGCCCGGCGACGCTGAGCATGTCGATGTCGTTGGCGCCGTCGCCCACCGCGATCGTCTGCTCCATCGGCACCCCGACCTGATCGGCGAACGACCGCAGCGCGTGCGCCTTGCCCATCCGGTCGACGACCTCGCCGACGACCCGGCCGGTCAGCTTCCCGTCGACGATCTCCAGGGTGTTGGCCCGGACGAAGTCGAGTTCGAGTTCGTGCGCGAGTCCGTCGATGACCTGACGGAAACCGCCGGACACGAGACCGCAGTGGAATCCGAGACGGTGCAGCGTACGGATCGTCGTCCGGGCACCGGGGGTCAGTTCGAGTGACTTGGCGACATCGTCGAGAACACTCGCGTCGAGTCCGGCCAGGGCCTTGACGCGTTCGTGAAGGGACTGCGCGAAATCGAGTTCACCTCGCATCGCCGCCTCGGTCACCGCGGCGACCTCGGCTTCGCGGCCGGCGTGCGCGGCGAGCATCTCGATCACCTCGCCCTGGATGAGGGTCGAGTCGACGTCGAAGACGATCAGGCGCTTGGCGCGCCGAGCGAGTCCGCCGCGCTCCACGGCGATATCGACCGAATGCTTCGCAGCAACCTCGGCGAGGCCTTTGCGGAGGGCGGCGTCGGCGGCGACACCACCCCGGCCGGCAACGCTGACCATGAGTTCGAGGCCGGTGAGCGGGTAGTCGGCGATTCCGCGGATCGAGTCGATGTTGCCGCCCTGGCTCGCCAGTTTCGCCGCGACGGCGCTGAACGCGGTGGCGGTGACCGGGCTGCCGAGGATCACGACGGCATGCGAGGACGGCGAGCGGCTACCGGGATCGACCCCGATCTCCACCCGGACGTCGAAACCGATGGACGCCATCGCCTGTTCGACGACTTCCTGCAGCGCCTCGGGGTCGCCGGTGGAGGACACCAGCACGCCGAGGGTCAGCTGCCCGCGGATGACCACCTGCTCGACGTCGAGCAGTGCAACGGCCTGACCGGCCAGGGCACCCATGAGAACAGAGGTGACACCTGGCCGGTCGGGACCGGTGACAGTGACCAGGACGGTCGTACCGGAACTGGCTGTCGAGTCCTTGCTCACCGGGTCAGCGCGGGTCGGGATCCGGGGATCCCTCGTGCGTTCCCACGGTGAACGGCTCGCGACGAGCCTCTTCCATCTGACGGTCCTTGCCCGCGGCGTGGCCCGGTCCGACGTGCGCCTCGGCACGCATGCGGTCGATCATGTGCGGGTAGTGCAGCTCGAACGCCGGGCGCTCCGACCGGATGCGGGGCAGCTCGGTGAAGTTGTGGCGCGGCGGCGGGCAGGAGGTGGCCCACTCGAGCGAGTTGCCGAAGCCCCACGGATCGTCGACGGTCACGACCTCGCCGTAGCGGTAGCTGCGGAAGACGTTCCACAGGAACGGCAGGGTCGACAGGCCGAGGATGAACGCGCCCACGGTCGAGATCATGTTCAGCGTCGTGAAGCCGTCCGACGGGAGGTAGTCGGCGTAGCGACGCGGCATGCCTTCGTTGCCCAGCCAGTGCTGCACCAGGAAGGTCATGTGGAAGCCGATGAACGTCAGCCAGAAGTGGATCTTGCCGAGTCGCTCGTCGAGCATGCGTCCGGTCATCTTCGGGAACCAGAAGTAGATGCCGGCGTAGGTGGCGAACACGATGGTGCCGAAGAGCACGTAGTGGAAGTGCGCGACGACGAAGTAGCTGTCGGACAGGTGGAAGTCCAGCGGCGGGCTCGCGAGCAGCACACCGGTCAGACCACCGAAGAGGAACGTCACGATGAAGCCGACCGAGAACAGCATCGGGGATTCGAACGTGATGTGACCGCGCCACATCGTTCCGATCCAGTTGAAGAACTTCACGCCGGTGGGCACCGCGATCAGGAACGTCATGAAGGCGAAGAACGGCAGCAGCACGGCGCCGGTGACGTACATGTGGTGGGCCCACACCGCGGCCGACAGGGCGGCGATGGCGAGCGTGGCGTAGATCAGACCGGAGTAGCCGAAGATCGGCTTCCGCGAGAAGACCGGGAAGACCTCGGACACGATGCCGAAGAACGGCAGGGCGATGACGTACACCTCGGGATGCCCGAAGAACCAGAACAGGTGCTGCCACAGGATGACTCCGCCGTTGGCCGGGTCGTAGATGTGGGCACCGAACTGGCGGTCGACCTCGAGACCCATCAGCGCCGCGGTCAGCAGCGGGAAGATGAGGAGGATCAGCACGCTGGTCACCAGGATGTTCCAGGTGAAGATCGGCATGCGGAACATCGTCATGCCGGGTGCGCGGAGACAGATCACGGTGGTGACCATGTTGACGCCACCGAGGATGGTGCCGAGACCCGAGACGGCCAGACCCATGATCCACAGGTCGGCGCCGATGCCGGGGCTGTGCACGGCGTCGGTCAGCGGCGTGTACGCGGTCCACCCGAAGTCGGCGGCGCCACCGGGCGTGATGAAGCCGGCGACGGCGATGGTCGAACCGAAGACGAACAGCCAGAAGCCGAGTGCGTTGAGTCGCGGGAAGGCGACGTCGGGCGAACCGATCTGCAGCGGCAACACGAAGTTGGCGAAGCCGATCACGATCGGCGTCGCGTACATCAGCAGCATCACGGTGCCGTGCATCGTGAAGAGCTGGTTGAACTGCTCGGTGGACAGGAACTGCATGCCCGGCATCGCGAGCTCGCCACGCATCAGCAGGGCCATGAGGCCGCCGATGAGGAAGAACGCGAAGCAGGCGGTGATGTACATCATGCCGATCAACTTGTGATCGGTCGTCGTCAGCAGCTTGTAGATGAACGAACCCTTGGGCTGATAGCGCTCCGGGAACGGACGCACTGGAGCCACTTGCGTGGTGGGTTGGTCTACCGCGGTCACAGATCCTCCTCTTGCCCGAACCCGACGCCGAACCCCTTCGGCCGTCGGTCGGCACATGAACAAACCGAGCGCTGGTTACTGATCCTAAACCCTCACCGGTGCCCGGGCCGAGCGGGTCCTACGATCTGTCGTATTCGATGTCGGAGCCACCGGATCGGCAGTGCTCATCGGCGGTTTCTTCGACGACGCGCCAGGCTCTCGGAGCACCCTTCCGATCGCCGGCGTCCGGCGTCCGGGAGTGCGCATCCGAGCCTACGCCGGGCGCCTCGGGACCGGTGCTAGGTTGGGCGGGTGCAACGGAGGGTCACGGTCGCGAACGAGGCCGCCAGAAGTGTCGGCGCCGCCACCGGCGAGACCCGACGCTCACTCGTCCGACGCGTGGGCCTGGCGACCACGATCGGGTTGACAGTGGTCGCGCTGGCCTCCTGTTCGGGCGAGGAACCGCTGACGACTCCGGACGGCTCCCCCATCTCCACCGTGACGACACGGGTGGCGGAGGTGAACATCGTCTCGGCCGACCGTGATTACGCGAAGACCTGCCTCGCACCCTCCGCGCCGGATCCGGGTGAGGCCGACGTCGACCGCATCGTCGTGACCGACCCCGCCGTCCTCGACGCGCTGTGCGCCCTCGGGCTCGGCCCCGAGGTCGTCGCGGTGGCTGCCGAACCCGGTTCCGTGCCCGGGTATCTCGGTCCCCAACTGACCTCGGTCCCGGCCATCGGACCGACGCCCGACGCCGCGGCGGTCGCCGACGCCGACGCCGGACTCGTCCTCACCACCGCCGACACCGCGGACTCCGCCCGCGCGTTCCCCGGTGTCCGCACCGTCACCATCCCGGCCGACGGCACCTGGCAACAGCAGTTCCAGGCCGTCGCCGACGCCGTGAACCGCGGCGGGTCGGGTCGGACGCGTCTCGCCGAGTACACGACCGAGGCGACCAAGACCGGCCGGCGGATGGACGCCTCGCACACCCAGGTGTCGCTGGTGCGCTTCGGCGACGACTCCGAGACCATCGCCGGGATGAACACCTTCGCCGGCCAGGTGCTCGGGGACATCGGCGTCCAGCGGCCCGGGCCGCAGCGCGTGCCCGACTCCTTCGCCCTCACCGACGAGAACTTCCGCGACGCCGACGCCGACCTCATCTATGTGAGCTTCGAAGGCGAGGAAGGCCTCACCCACGGGGAAGAGGTCCTGCTCAGCGACGAATGGCTCAGCCTGGGCGCACCCGTGTGGAAACGTGTGCTCGCCGTCGACGACGACGTCTGGTACGAGTCCTCGGGACTCGCCGCCGCCTGGCTGGTCCTCAACGACGTCAAGGGCTCACTCGACGGCAACTCCTGACGGTCTCCGATCGGCAGGTGTCGCACATCGTTGCCCCAGGCGCAACGAAGCGCTACATCTGCGTGGCCGTTTCGACCACTTCCGATCACCCACGTCCAAACCCTCGCCGGGGCGACGTCGACACATCAGGATCGGCGCATGAGTGTCACCGACGAATACCTCGCGAACAACGCCGAATACGCCAAGACCTTCACCGGGCCGTTGCCCCTGCCGCCGGCCAAGCACGTCGCGGTGGTGGCCTGTATGGACGCCCGGCTCGACGTCTACCGCATCCTCGGATTGAACGAGGGCGAGGCCCACGTGATCCGCAACGCCGGCGGGGTGGTGACCGACGACGAGATCCGCTCCCTGGCCATCAGTCAGCAACTGCTCGGCACCACCGAGATCATCCTCATCCACCACACCGACTGCGGCATGCTGACGTTCACCGACGACGACTTCAAGCGCCAGATCCAGGACGAGATCGGGCAGAAGCCCGCGTGGTCGGCGGAGGCGTTCGCCGATCTCGACGAGGACGTCCGCCAATCGATCACCCGGATCCAGAACAGCCCGTTCGTCACCAAGACCACGTCGTTGCGCGGGTTCGTCTTCGACGTCGCGACCGGACTCCTGCGCGAGGTGTCCTGACCCGGGTTACCCGACCCTCCTACGAGTCGCCGCCCTCGGAGCGCTGGACCGCTTCGGGGGCGTTCTCGCGCGTGGCCATCCCGCCCTCGCGTCCGTGGTCCTGCGGGCCGGGCGGATCCTTCTCCACTTCCTTCTCGGGAGCGTCTGTCCCGGACGTCTTGTGGTTGTCGGACTGTCCCATCGATACCTCCGTGCTCGTGCCGGCTGCGACGATCGTCGATACCCGGGGAGTCGGGCGGACAAACCACCTCGCTGCCCGGCCGGCCGCGCGACGCCCGGGCGGTGTCGGAGGCCACGGCTAAACTGGCCGACGATCCTCGATGCCACATGATTCGCCGTCCAGCGGTCAGACTCCCCCGGACTCTGCCCCGAAGCCTCATCTCGCCGAGCCCCTGCACGCCCTCTGGCGGCCGGGCGTCGGCATGGCGGTGTGGATCGACGGCGATGTGTCCGATCTCCCGCCACCCCTACGCGACCTCCTCGACGGTCGACGATTCCGCAGCGAGATCCCCGTCGTCGACGCCGGCGATCGACGGCAGTTCGTGCGCGCCGCGACTCTCGGTCTGACGTCGGCGGTCACTTTGCTCGACGCATCGCGGTCGGTCCCGGTGGCGGGTGACGTCCGGTGGTACCGGTACCTGCTCGACGGCGTGCGGTCGTTCGTGCGGTCCGGCACCGTGGCGCCGTCGGTTCTGCAGGTGGCCGGCGAGTGGATGGTGCGCTGGGTCGTCGTCGCGACGCCGACGTGGCGCAGCTGGCATGCCGTCGTCGTGGGAAGCGCGCCGGATGCGCTGCTGCACAACGGGTCCGCACCCGCCCTGGACGACTTCCTCGCCGAACTCGTCGACCACGAATGCCGTTCTGCCATCGCTCGTTCCGCCGTCCGCCTCGGTGAACCACGGCCCGCGTCACCCGTCGTGCGGGCACTGCTCCCCGACGCCGATCCCCGCCCGCCCAGCTCACCGGAACGTCTCGCCGCCGCCGCGGGTGGCTGGTCGCGGTGGAACGCCGGCGCTCCGCGCGACGATCGTTCGCTCATCTTCCGGCTGCACGAACCCGAGTACGACGACCTCGCCGACGCTCAGTGGGCCGACGCATGGGACGACGACACCGTCGACCCGCCGAGCCGCGCCGAGGTGGCCGAGACCTCGCGGTGGCGACTGCAGGTCTGTCGTCGGAGCATCGACGGACAGGTCGAACCCGTCGCGCCGCACCGCCTCGACGCCCACGAACTCGACGAACTGACGACCGAGTTGGCCACGGCAGTCCGTGAATTTCCCGAACTGGGCCGCGCCGACCCCGATCGGGGCTCCCTCGACTTCCTGCTGCCGACCGCGATCACGGAAGAACTATTCGCCACGGGCGCGGCGGCGCTCGGCGCCGTCGGCATCCCGGTTCTGCTGCCGAGGACGATCGCCGAGGTCCGTCCGAGTCTGACCCTGCGCGCGCTCGCGCCGCCCGGCGGCGGGGCACCGGCGGCGATGGTCGGCCTTCGGGAGATCCGGGAGTTCGAGTGGCGTCTCGCCCTCGGCGACACCCCAGATGCGATCACGCTCACCGATGCCGACCTCGACGAATTGTCCGGCCAGAAAGGCGATCTGGTCCGCGTGCGCGGAGTGTGGATGCGCGCCGAGGGCGCCGCGCTGACCCGGGCAGCCACGTTCGTCGCCACCCAGCGCGCACTGGCCGCGGTCGAACCGCCGAGCGACTTCGGCGAGCTGTTCAACCTCGTCACCGGCGAGTCGGACCGTCTACCTGTACCTGTGTCACGAGTCGAAGGCCTCTCCTGGCTCGACGACGTCGCCGACACCGGCGTCCTTCGACCCGAATCCGTCGCGCCACCGACGGGGTTGACCGCCACCCTGCGTCCCTACCAGCAGCGCGGCCTGGACTGGCTCGCCCATCTGTCGACCCTCGGCGTGGGCGGCGTGCTGGCCGACGACATGGGCCTGGGCAAGACCCTGCAGGTCATCGCACTCGAATGCCACGAGCGTAGCGGTCCGTCCGCGACGCCTGCCGATGATCCTCGAAAGCCGACGCTCGTCGTCTGCCCGATGTCCCTGGTGGGCAACTGGGCGCGGGAATTCGCCCGGTTCGCGCCCGCGCTCCGCGTGGCGATCCACCACGGGCCCTCTCGCGAGTCAGGGGCGGCGTTCGCGGGCATCCGCGAGTCCGTCGACATCGTGGTCACCACCTTCGCGATCGCGGCGCGCGACCACGAGTTGCTGTCCTCGCAACCCTGGCATCGGATCGTGGTCGACGAGGCCCAGCACCTCAAGAACGTGAACACCATTGCGGCCAAGGCGGTTCGGACGGTCCCCGCCGGCCATCGCCTCGCTCTCACCGGCACCCCGGTCGAGAACCGCCTGGAGGATCTCCGCGCCGTCATCGACCTGGTCAACCCTGGACTACTCGGCTCCGCGTCGGTCTTCCGTGCACGCTACGCCGAACCGATCGAACGGGATCGTGACCCGGCCGCCCTCCGACGGTTGTCCGCGATCACCCGGCCGTTCATCCTGCGCCGCGAGAAGACCGATCCGGCGATCGCCGCCGACCTCCCGGAGAAGGCGGACTTCGCCGTCCGGGCCAACCTCACCGTCGAGCAGGCGGCGCTGTACCGCGCGGTGATCGACGAACTGATGACGGCACTGCGCGACAAGCAGCAGCGCACACTACGACGCCGCAACGTACTGGCCGCACTGACCCGCCTCAAGCAGGTGTGCAATCACCCCGCGCACTATCTCGCCGACGGCACCGACCTCGTCCGCGACGGCGAACACCGCTCAGGCAAGGTCGAGCTGCTGGCCGACATCGTCTCCACCGTCGCCGAGGAGGGCGACCGCGCATTGGTCTTCACCCAGTTCGCCGCCTTCGGTGACATGCTGTCGTCGTGGTTGTCCGCGGAGTTCGGCAGTGAGATCCCGCTTCTGCACGGCGGTCTGGGTCGCACCGAGCGCGACCGCCTCGTCGCCGACTTCCAGTCCGACGACGGGCCGCCGGTCCTGCTGGCGACGCTGAAGGCCGGCGGCACCGGGCTCAACCTGACCGCGGCCAACAACGTCATCCATGTCGATCGGTGGTGGAACCCGGCTGTCGAGGACCAGGCCACCGACCGCGCCTACCGGATCGGCCAGGACCAGAAGGTGTCGGTGCATCGGTTCGTCTGTGTCGGCACCATCGAGGAGCGCATTGACGACATGATCGCCAAGAAACGTGAGCTGTCCCGGCTGACGGTCGCGGCCGGCGAGAACTGGGTGTCCGACCTCGCCGACGACGAACTCTTCGAACTCATCCGGCTGCGCGACGAGGCGGTCAGCGAATGACGGTGCGCAAGAAGGGCACGCAACGACGCGGTGAGCGTGGCACGATTGCGGTCCGCGGCTATGGCCTCACCTCATGGTCACGCGCCTTCGTCGATGTCGTCGAGGGACGCGGCGCCGACGGCGAATCGGTCGCCGATAGCCGTCGTATCACCAAGGCGCGCAGGTATTTCCGCGATCGGCATCTGCGCGGCCTGCGGATCGACGCCGGCCGGGTAACCGCCTCGGTGGAGGGCACCCAGCTCGAGCCGTTCGACGTCATCCTGACCACCCGCACCGTCGACACACCGACACTTGCGAACCTTCTCCGCGAGCGCAACGCTGTCGATGAACTCATGCTGCTCACCCGCGGCGAACAGCCGCCGGCGCTGGGTGAGCTGCTGGTGCCCACGGAGTCCGCCGACGTCATGACCGACTGCACGTGCCCCGACGAGGCGCCGCGGTGCATCCATGCTCTCGTCACCTGTTACGAGGTGGCCGCCGAGATCGACCGCACCCCGTTGACCCTGCTGACCGTGATGGGCACCGACCTGCGAGCGCTGCTGGCCGAGATCGACTCTCGCCCACCGGATTCACGGACCTCCGACGACGGCGGGTCAGCAACCTCACTGCAGGTCGACGACTACTACGGCACCGCCTCGACGTTGCCTCCGCTGCCGTCGCCGTCGCGGATGAACCCGCTGACCGCGCTCGACGGCGGCGAACTACGGGCGGCGTTGCGCGCCACCGGCGTCGCGCCCGCCGACATCGCCGAGGCGATCGACGAGCTCGGCGATCTCTACGACCGCCTCACCGCCGGCGATTCGTAGCGCCAATGCGCATATAGCACGCGTCGACGCTACGAAATCCTCGGTGGGACTAGAAGTCCCAGTCCTCGTCCTCGGTGTTGACGGCCTTGCCGATGACATAGGAACTGCCCGACCCGGAGAAGAAGTCGTGGTTCTCGTCGGCGTTGGGCGACAGCGCCGACAGGATCGCCGGGTTCACGTCGGTCTCGTCGCGCGGGAACATCGCCTCGTAGCCCAGGTTCATCAGGGCCTTGTTCGCGTTGTAGCGCAGGAACTTCTTGACGTCCTCGCTCAGCCCGACCTCGTCGTACAGAGCCTCGGTGTAGTCACTCTCGTTGTCGTAGAGCTCGAACAGCAACTCGAAGGTGTAGTCCTTGAGCTCCTGACGACGCTCCGGGGTCTCGACCTCGAGTCCGCGCTGATACTTGTAGCCGATGTAGTACCCGTGCACCGCCTCGTCGCGGATGATCAGGCGGATCAGGTCGGCGGTGTTGGTGAGCTTCGCGCGGCTCGACCAGTACATCGGCAGGTAGAAGCCGGAATAGAACAGGAACGACTCGAGCAGCGTCGAGGCGACCTTGCGCTTCAGCGGGTCGTCGCCACGGTAGTAGTCCATGACGATCTGCGCCTTGCGCTGCAGCTGCTCGTTCTCCTCCGACCAGCGGAACGCCTCGTCGATCTCCTTGGTGGAGCACAGAGTGGAGAAGATCGAGCTGTAGCTCTTGGCGTGCACGGACTCCATGAAGGCGATGTTGGTGAGCACCGCCTCCTCGTGCGGGGTGGTGGCGTCCGGGATCAGCGACACCGCACCGACCGTGCCCTGGATGGTGTCGAGCAGGGTGAGACCGGTGAACACCCGCATGGTGAGCTGCTTCTCGTATTCGGTGAGCGTGCCCCACGACGGGATGTCGTTGGACACCGGCACCTTCTCGGGCAGCCAGAAGTTGCCGGTGAGGCGGTCCCACACCTCGGCATCCTTCTCGTCGGGCACGCGGTTCCAGTTGATCGCCGAGACCCGGCTGACCAGCTTGATGGGCGCTCCGTCGGCGGGGCTGTGGCGTTCGGTGGAGGTCATTGGTCCTCACAAACCGCTAAGTACATTGGTGCAACACACATCTCACACATTCCTTTCGTCCTCTGGAGCAGTGGACACCAAGACACTAGCCCGGTGCGGGTGGACGCTATGTCCACCCGCACCGAGCCTGACTAACGTCGCGGCAGGGACAACAGGTTGTTGGTCCATACCCCGTCGGCATATGTCCGCAGATACTTGGACCCACTTGAGGGTTTCACGACACCGACATTCACTCGATGCCCGTCTTCCTCAACGTATGCCTTGCCGTCATTCTCGATCCAGTCCACGAGCGTTGCCTTGGAGCTGGAGCCCGACTCCCCGGTACTGGGATTCGTCCACCACAAATGAGTGATGTGCTGGTGCTCATACCCACCGGCGAGCCGAACTGCTGTCAATCGAATAGCCATGATCTGTACTTCCTCGTCTTGTAATTCACACCGCGAATGGTTTCGCGGTCGTACTCCGAGGCCGTACACTCGATGCTGCAACGCGGTTGAGTGTATCGGCCGTCCGAGGGTGGGTGAGTTGGTAGCTCACCCACCCTCAATCTTTACGTCATGCCTCCTCCTGCGGTGAGTGGTTCGCGGATGCGCAGGTCACAACATGCAGCTGACGCAATTTTCCACCTCGGTCCCCTCGAGCGCGATCTGGCGCAGGCGGATGTAGTAGAGCGTCTTGATGCCCTTGCGCCATGCGTAGATCTGCGCCTTGTTGACGTCGCGCGTGGTGGCGGTGTCCTTGAAGAAGAGAGTCAGGCTGAGGCCCTGGTCGACATGCTGCGTGGCCGCGGCATAAGTGTCGATGATCTTCTCGTACCCGATCTCGTACGCGTCCTGGTAGTACTCCAGGTTGTCGTTCGTCATGTACGGCGCCGGGTAGTAGACGCGGCCGATCTTGCCTTCCTTGCGGATCTCGATCTTGGCGGCGACCGGGTGGATCGAACTGGTCGAGTGGTTGATGTAGCTGATCGAGCCGGTCGGCGGGACGGCCTGCAGGTTCTGGTTGTAGATGCCGTCACGCTGGACGGCGGCCTTCAGCTCACGCCAGTCGTCCTGGGTCGGGATGGCGATCCCGGCCTGCCCGAACAGGTCTCGCACCTTCTGGGTCGCCGGCTCCCACACCTTCTCGGTGTACTTGTCGAAGAACTCACCGCTCGCGTACTTCGACTTCTCGAAGCCGGTGAACGCCCGGCCGCGCTCGGCGGCGATCCGGTTCGACGCGCGCAGCGCGTGATAGAGCACCGTGTAGAAGTAGATGTTCGTGAAGTCGATGCCTTCTTCGCTGCCGTAGAAGACCCGCTCACGCGCCAGGTATCCGTGCAGGTTCATCTGCCCCAGGCCGATGGCGTGAGACTGGTTGTTGCCGTGCTCGATCGAGGGCACCGACGTGATCGTGGTCTGGTCGCTCACCGCGGTGAGGCCGCGGATCGCGGTCTCGATGGTCTGGCCGATGTCGGGCGAATCCATCGTCTTGGCGATGTTCAGCGAACCCAGGTTGCACGAGATGTCCTTGCCCACTTCGGCATAGGACAGGTCGTCGTTGAAGGTCGACGGCGTCGACACCTGCAGGATCTCCGAGCACAGGTTGGAATGCGTGATCTTGCCGTCGATCGGGTTGGCCCGGTTCACCGTGTCCTCGAACATGATGTACGGGTATCCCGACTCGAACTGCAGCTCGGCGAGGGTCTGGAAGAACTCGCGCGCCTTGATCTTGGTCTTGCGGATGCGGCGGTCCTCGACCATCTCGTGGTACTTGTCCGTCACGTTGACGTCCGCGAACGGTACGCCGTAGACACGTTCGACGTCGTACGGACTGAACAGGTACATGTCGTCGTTGGCCTTGGCCAGCTCGAACGTGATGTCCGGGATGACCACACCGAGTGACAGGGTCTTGATACGGATCTTCTCGTCCGCGTTCTCGCGCTTGGTGTCGAGGAAGCGGTAGATGTCGGGGTGGTGCGCGTGCAGGTACACCGCGCCCGCGCCCTGCCGGGCACCGAGCTGGTTGGCGTAGGAGAAGGAGTCCTCGAGCAGCTTCATGATGGGGATGACACCCGAACTCTGGTTCTCGATCTTCTTGATCGGCGCACCGTGCTCGCGGATATTGCTGAGCAGCAAGGCAACTCCGCCGCCGCGCTTGGAGAGCTGCAAGGCCGAGTTGATCGACCGGCCGATCGACTCCATGTTGTCCTCGATACGCAGCAGGAAGCACGAGACGGGTTCGCCGCGCTGCTTCTTGCCGGAATTGAGGAAGGTCGGCGTCGCCGGCTGGAACCGGCCGTCGATGATCTCGTCGGTGAGGTTGCGCGCGAGGACCGTGTCGCCGTCGGCCAGGGTCAGCGCCACCATGCACACGCGATCCTCGAAACGCTCCAGGTACCGCTTGCCGTCGAAGGTCTTGAGCGTGTAGCTCGTGTAGTACTTGAACGCCCCGAGGAAGGTCGGGAAACGGAACTTCTTGCTGTAGGCGTGCCCGAAGAGGCTCTTGACGAACTCGCGGTCGTACTTCGCGAGAACCTCGGGCTCGTAGTAGTTCTCTTCGACGAGGTAGTCGAGCTTCTCGTCGAGATCGTGGAAGAAGACCGTGTTCTGGTTGACGTGCTGCAGGAAGTACTGGTTCGCGGCTTCGCGATCCTTGTCGAACTGGATCTTGCCGTCGGCGTCGTACAGGTTGAGCATCGCATTGAGAGCGTGGTAGTCGAGCTCGCCCGGGTCGTGTCCCGAGGGCCCGGGGTGCACACCCGACTTGCTGGCTGAAGTGGTGTCCGAGACGGCGGCGGTGGGCGACACGACAGATGACTCCTGCGGGTAGTGGTGGCTGTTACCGAGGGCCGGTGCGGCCAGAGTATGGGAGGGGTACGACAAAGCCTGATCGAGCGGAATTCGCAGGTCAGGCGGGCGAGGCGCTGAGCGACACGCTCGCCGCGAACGCCGGACTCTGGGCGAATTCGGCGAGTCCCGCGCGGACGCGGTCGACATCGTCGGAGGTGCCCATCAATTCGAACCGGTAGAGGTAGGGGACGTGGCACTTCCGTGCGATGACATCGCCGGCGTAACAGAACTCCTCGCCGAAGTTCGTGTTACCCGCCGCGATCACCCCCCTGATCGATGACCGATTGTGTTCGTCGTTGAGGAAGCGGATGACCTGCTTGGGAACGTAGCCGCCGGGTTGCCCCGTCGCCTTGCCCCCGCCGTAGGTCGGGCAGACCAGGACATACGGCTCATCGACACGGAAAACACCGGTCCGATCGAGGACCGGGATGCGCACAGCGCGCATGTCCAGTTTCTCGACGAACCGGTGGGTGTTCTCCGAAACCGAGGAGAAGTACACGATCAACGGCGATTCTGCCGCCATGTCTCCTCCAGCCTGGACGTTCTCGTCGATCTCGCCGGCCGTGTCCGGCCCGGCACTGTCGGTGTCAACGCCGTGAGCGGCGTGACCATTTCCTCGATGACCCCGCGGTGCGGCGTGATCCGGCTTCCCCGTCGGATCGCCTCCGAACCGTCGGTCGGGCGGGCGATGTCACCGTCATGGTGACGACAGATCAGGCAGCGGCGGTGGCGAGTGCCTTGATGCGGTCGGGACGGAAGCCCGACCAGTGCGCGTCGCCGGCGACCACGACGGGTGCCTGCAGGTAGCCGAGCGCCATCACGTAGTCACGCGCCTCGGCATCTTCGCTGATGTCGACGATCTCGTAGGACAGACCCTGCTTGTCGAGGGCCTTGTAGGTGGCATTGCACTGGACGCAGGCCGGCTTCGTGTAGACGGTGATAGACATTCGGAGGTACTCCTCGGGTCGTAGGAATCGCCAGTGACGTGCGGTTTCCCAGCGTGAAGATGGTGACCTGGATCACCATCGTGGTGGCTTTCTCCGAGGAGTCGAACTGCTTCTCGTCGTCTGCCTGACTGGTAGCTCAAACACTACACCTAGTGGCTGACATTTCTGGTCACCACAAGGGCTTGTGAATAACATTGATGGAAGACATGCAGGTCGGAGCGGTGCACGATCACAAATCCCCCGCGTGTCCTCCGCGTGTCCGGCGTGTCGTTCACAGGCTGTCCCGAGGCGGTCCACAACATGTCCACCGACCATCCACATCCGGTCTCGGTTGCCCACCGGCCCGACGCCGGCACCCCCGGACACGACGACGCCGCGCCGGGCAAGGGCCGGGCGCGGCGTCGCTACGTCGGTGAGGGGTCAGGCGCTGACAGCGACCTCGTCGACGAGCCGGGTTACGGACGCGACGACCTTCTCGACGACCTCCGGAGAATCCAGGCCGGCCTCGGGCAGTGCCGCGAGCTGCAGACCGAGGTCGGCCTCCGCGATCGCGCGACCGCCGGCGATGCCGACCGACTTACGGGTGTCCTCACGGGTCCACGCGCCGCCGTACTGGCCGAGGGCCGCGCTCAGCACCGCGACGGGCTTGCCCGTGAGCGCGCCGGTGCCGTAGGGCCGCGACAACCAGTCGATGGCGTTCTTGAGTGCGGCGGGGATGGTGCCGTTGTACTCGGGGGTTGCGATCAGCACGCCGTCGGCGGCGCCGACGACCTGGCGCAGGTTCGCCACGGCTGGGTCGAGCTGCTCCTCGATGTCGATGTCCTCGCTGTAGAACGGCAGCGAGCCGAGATTGTCGACGACCGTGATGGAGACTCCCGACGGCGCATTGTCCGCGGCCAGGTGGGCGAGCTGACGGTTGACCGAGGCCGTACGCAAGCTTCCGACCAGCGCGACCAGTTCGACGACTCGTTCCGACATGTGATTCCTCTCGATGGCACAGGGGTCCGTGGAAGTCCACGCGACCTTGTCTACGACATGCTCTAACCGGACCAGGGTCCGATTCATTCCGCATCTGGTCAAGAGTTACGCTCATCACGTGCCAAACGGGCCCGACCACTCCCCACTCCACATCTCTCTCAATTCTTCGGGGACCGAACGTGCCGACGCCGCACGTAACCGGCGTCTGCTGCTGGCTGCCGCCAAGAACCTCATCGATCACCACGGTGCGGCCGCGGTGACGATGGAGGCGGTTGCCCGCGAAGCGGGTGTGGGCAAGGGCACAGTGTTCCGTCGCTTCGGCAGCCGGACCGGGCTCATGCTCGCTCTCCTCGACCACAGCGAGTCCGAGATCCAGCAGGCGTATCTGTCCGGTCCGGAGCCGCTGGGTCCCGGCGCTCCCCCGCTCGACCGACTCCTCGCCTACGGTCGCGCTCGCCTCAAGCTCACCGCCGACCACCTCGACATCCTGCTGGAGGCCGGCGCCGGCGCCGAGGACTTCATGAGTCACCCGGTGGCCCGAACGTCCACCCAGCATGTGCAGATCCTGTTGCGCCAGTTGGGTTTCGACGGCGCGCTGGATTTCCTGGCCCTCACTGTCCAGGCGCCGCTCTCGGCGAGTTCGGTCCGCTACCTGTTGGTGGACGTCGGGCTCGACCTCGAGACGATCACCCATCAGTGGCAGGACATGGTCACCGCGCTCGTCACCGGACACGACCGGTCCTGACCCGTCGGGTCCATCCCGGTCACGACGTCCTCGCGGCGGCGGTCAGGCGGCGAGGTGTCCGGCGTACTCGCCGCGCGCCGCGGCTCGCGGACACCTAGCCTGGGTTCCTGTGAAAGCTGTGATCATCGGCGCCGGTATGGGCGGGACCTCGGCGGGCATCGCGTTGCGACAGCTCGGGCACGAGGTCGAGATATACGAGCAGGTCACCGAGAACCGCCCCGTCGGCGCGGCGATCTCGGTGTGGTCCAACGGGGTCAAGTGCCTGAACCACCTCGGCCTCGAAGCCGAGACCGCCGCGCTGGGCGGCATCGTCGATTCGATGAGCTACATCGACGCATTCACCGGAGAGACGATGTGCCGCTTCAGCATGGCACCGCTCATCGACGAGGTCGGGCAACGTCCGTACCCGATCGCACGCGCCGAACTACAGCTCATGCTCATGAACGCCTTCGGCCACGACGAGATCCGGTTCGGCAAGAAGATGGTCGCCGTCCACGACGGTCCGGACGGCGCCACTGTCGAATTCGCCGACGGCACCACTGCCCAGGGTGATGTCGTCATCGCCGCCGACGGTGCGAGATCGCTTGCCCGCGACCAGGTGCTCGGTCACGCGGTCGAGCGTCGTTACGCGGGGTACGTGAACTTCAACGGACTCGTCCCGATCGACGAGGAGATCGGACCGGCCACCGAATGGACCACCTACGTGGGCGATTCGCGTCGGGTGTCGGTGATGCCGGTGGCGGAAAGCCGATTCTACTTCTTCTTCGACGTGACCATGCCCGAAGGGGTTCCGTTCGAACGTGGAACCGCACGCGAGGTGCTCGCCGAGGAGTTCGCCGGATGGGCGCCCGGCGTCCAGAAGCTCATCGAGACACTGGATCCCGCGACCACCAACCGCGTCGAGATCCTCGACATCGATCCGTTCCACACCTGGGTCCGGGGACGTGTCGCACTACTCGGCGACGCCGCACACAACACGACCCCCGACATCGGGCAGGGTGGTTGTTCGGCGATGGAAGATGCGATCGCCCTGCAGTTCGCCTTCCGTGATCACCCCGACGACCTGCACGCGGCCCTCGCGACCTATGAGGCGTCACGCACCGAACGGGCCGCCGACCTCGTGCTCCGCGCACGCAAGCGCTGCGACGTCACGCACGGCAAGGACCCGGAGGCGACCGCGGCCTGGTACGAGGAACTGCGATCCGAGGACGGCACCAACGTCATCCGGGGGATCGTCGGCAACATCGTCGGCGGCCCGCTCACGTAGGGCCGCGGCGGGAGCGCCGTCGATCATCCGCCGGTCGAGGGTCCTTCGGTGTGCTCCGCGCCGGCGTCGAGTCGTGCGGTCTCCAGGCCGTCGTGCGCGACGAGGGCGTTCTCACGCGAGAGGGTCGGCCCGGGCGCCAGCAGCGACACCACCGACCACGGCGCGCGGGACGGTGAATCCCCGAGCCCGAGGATGCCGCCGGTCTCGAAGTCCGGTACGCCGAACCGCACACCCGAATCGTTGACGTAGAACAGCGATTCGGTACGCGAGCTGTCCGCCTCGTTGCCGGTCACCTGCAGATACTCACCCGAGCCCGGCGGCATGTAGACCGCGTCGAGGTTCGGTCCGGCACCATCGGACGACGTCAGCCGGACCGGCACCGCATCCGACGCGAGCGGCAGTTCGCGCCCCGCGAGCAACGTCGTCTGTGCGCGGGGCTCCCCCGTCCCGCGGGTCCAGGTGCGGCACAGCGTCGGATCGCCGCTCACGTCCAGCAGCGTCGGCGCGACTTCGGGAAAGTCCGAGACGGGTTCCGACTCCAGGGTTCTCAGCGCGGCGAGCTGCCCCGGGGCGACGGTCGTCACCGGAGCTGCGTCGGAGTCGGCCAGCCGCATGAGTTCGGCGGTCGGGGCGCTGATCTCCTGCACTCCGTCGCGCAGGACCAGGTGATAGGACGTCGTGTCGTCGACACCGACCGACTTGACGACACTGCCGACGCTCGCGCCGTCGACTGCCCCGGGCTGGCCGGCGCCCGAGATCGCCGGCACGGCAAGCGGATCGACCAGTGGGAAGGTGTTGAGCAGGCCGGTGGACATCTGCCGGGGCGTGGCCCCCTCGAGGCCGAGGGCCCGCATGACGGGCGCGCTCTCGGTGTCGACAGCGGCACGGACCGGACTCCAGACACCGTCCCGGAACAGCTGATACACCAGGAAGGTCTCGTCGCCGCCGTCGACGAGCACGGCGTCGGCGGGGCGCGCCGTCCCGATCGCGTCACCCAGACGCGGCGTCTCGGCGATGACGGTCTGCTCGATCGACTCGGCCGGCGCCTCCGACACGGTCGACGAATCGCAGACCGTCCAGGTGGAGGAGTCCGGGTGCGCCGACTTCGGCAGTGCCGCCGGCGCACCCGGGATGCCCAACAGGGGTCCGCGCGGGTACGGCTTGAGCTTGTTGTCCCCGACCGAGGTCGGCGACTCCGAGCTGCCCGTCACCAGCCGTGCCGAGGCCAGGTTGAGGACGGGATGCAGGGTGTCCTCGATCAGGACGTAGGTGCTGCCGCTGTTCTTGCTGACGATGATCGTGGCGTCGCCGACGGACCCCTGCGGCCGGATCAGGCCCCAGATTCCACACCCGCCGAGGACCAGCAGACCGAGGACGGTCCCGACCACGAGCGCCTGCAACTGTGAACGCATGGGATCGTGCAACATCCGGACGTCGCGTCGTACCAGCGCGTGCTCGAGCCTCTTGATCAGGAAACGGTAGCCGTTGACCTGGGCTTTGGTCGTCAGCTGACGTGCCACGGCTCCCCCTGTCCGCACCCGGGCCGCGGCGTCGGACCTTCTCCGGCGGCGAGCGGGTTGTGATCTCCTGCGGCATACCCCCTGCCGCGCGGTAGTAGCCTAACCGACAAACATGCCCCTGCCGTGTGGGGCTCCACCGCTTGTGCACACTCTCGGTGGACGGCACACGCCAGTCGGCAGCGGTGATCGAGGGGGTCGCAACCGTGGAGCGGAACAGGCGTGGGATGGCACTGCCCACACTCGTCGTGATCGAGGCGGTGCTGGCACTCGGACTCGTCGTCTGGGTGGTGTCCGGCAGCGTCTGGGGTGCAACCGCACTCGGCGTGGCCGCGGTCGTCTCCGCAGGTCTGGTGCGGGTCGGCGGCCGGCCGTCGGTGTTCGGCCGAATCGTGGCGAATCTGTCGTTCTCCTGGTCGCGGATGCGCCGCGACCACGCCGATCTCGCCCCGGCCCCGTTCGACATCCCGCTGCCCGCCCCCAGCACCCACGCCACCGCACGGCGGACATCGGCTCCGACGACCATCGGCGCGAGGTGGGTCGGCGACACCCTGGTCACCGTCGTCCGGGTGGACCCGGGCAGCCCGGCCGTCACCTACCTGACCCCGGGCCACAGCGAACTCGGCGACGAATCGGGCCAGGTGGTGCCCCTCGGCGTCCTGGCCGAGTGCATCAGTCCCTACGACATCCGGCTCAGCTCCATCGAGGTCATCAGTCACGGTGTGCGCGTGTGGGGTTCGGGCATCGCTCCGGACACCTACGACCGCACCCTGGGCCCGCTGTCGGCGACGGCCCAACGGTCGGTGCTGGTCGTCCTCCGGCTCAATCCCCTCGACTGCGCCGACGCCGTCGCCCGCCGCGGGGGCGGCGCGACCGGTGCACTGCGCACCGCGACGGTGACCACCCGCCGCGTCGCCAAGAGGCTCGCCGAACACGGCTTGTCGACGACCATCCTGTCGGCGGCACAGATCACCGCCATCACGGCGCAGCTCATCGAGGGCGCAAGCCTCGACTCGCTCGCCGAGGAACGCGACTCGGTCGGCGTCGCCGGTCTGCGGATGCGCAGCGCCGCCGTCGAACCGGCCGCCCTGACCGACGTGCTGCGCGGCATCTGGGTCAACTCCGCGGTCTCGACGACCGTCACCGTGAAGTTGTGCCCACGAGTCACCGAGGGCAGGCGTCGCGGCGATCGCACGACGGTCGAGGTGTCCGGGATCGTCCGCGTCAACGAGTTCCCCGCCGCGAGGCGCGCACTCGGTGGATGGCCCGCGGGTCTGATCCCCCTCGACGGCCGCCAGTTCGACGCTCTCGCAGCGAGTCTCCCCATCTCGACGCCGACCCGGCTCGACCGGGCCGTACCCGCACTCACGGGTTCGGAGGCGGAGGCGTTCCTCGCCTCGGCGCGTATCCCGGCAGGCGGTTGCGGCCAGCTCATCGGCGCCGATCACGCCGGCCGCGCGGTCGCCACCCGGCTCGTCGGACCCGGTATCTCCACGGTCTCGGTCGCCGCGGGCATTCACGTCGTGGCCCAGATCGCTCTCCGCGCAGTCGCGGTCGGTGCCGCGGTGCGCGTGCACACCGACCGCCCGCACCGGTGGACCCCGGTGGTCACCGCCGTGGGCGATCCGAGCGCGCTGTCACTCTCGGGCGACCGCACCCCGGCGCGCCCCGGCCCCGGCCTGGTCATCGTCGACGGTGTGGCGCCACCTTCCCCACAACCCGACACCACGCGGATGATCGTCGTCGCACCGGGCCTCGGCGAACCCGCCGACGGCGCCACCGTCGCGCTGCGTCAGAATCCGCGTACGCCACAGGACATCGCACTCGACACCGGCGGGCGGCCGATCCTGGTCACCATGGTCGCGACCCCCGACGAATGGAACCTGATCGGCGGCTACCCCGAACCCGCGGGCACCGCTGCGGCTACTCCGGTCCGGCGCTGACGGACTGACATCATTCGGACGCGGACGCCACCGATGAGGTCGGGTCGGGTTGCGCCGAGACCGCGGCCGGCACCAGCGCGCGGTAGAAGACCGCACGAGCCGACGCCGCGCGGACGATGACGTCCGGGTCGTCGTCGGTGATCCACACCGCCCGTCCGGCCGTCACGGTGAGCGGGTTCCCACCCGCCGGTCGGACCTCCACCGCGCCGCTGAGCACGGCGAGGATCTGCGGGCCCGGCATGTCGAAGCAGATCGACGAGGCGTGGTGGAGGCCCGTCCCGTCGAGTTCGACACGCGACAGCCGGAATTCGGGAGCGGGGGTGAGGTACACGCGCTCGGCGCCGACGGTCCGGATCTGCGGGGTCAGGTCCGAGACATCGACCGGGGTGAAGTCGAGGACGCGCAACAACTCGGGAACGTCGATGTGTTTGGGCGTCAGTCCGCCCCGCAGCACGTTGTCGGAGTTCGCCATGATCTCCACGCCCGTACCGCGGAGGTAGGCGTGCAGGTTGCCCGCGGACAGATAGAGCCCCTGCCCGGGTTCAAGGTGAATGTTGTTGAGCAGCAACGATGCCAGGACACCGGGATCGTTCGGGTAGGCCTCCCCGAGTTCACACACCGTCCGCAGTTCGGCGACGAACTCCGTCTCACCCGCGCTCAGCACGGTGACCGCGCCGGCGAGTACCGCCGGGACCAGCTGACGGAGCAGCGACTCGGGCAGCGTCAGCCACGTCGTGAAGAGCGCCCGCAGCCCCTCCGAGTCCGGCTGCCCCGCGAGCATCCCCAGATAGGGGTCGAGCTCACTGACCTGCAGTGCGCGGAGCAACCGAATGGTGTCCTCCGGTCGACGGAAGCCGGCCAGGGCGTCGAACTGGGTCGTCGCGACGATCAGTTCGGGCTTGTGCCATGGATCGCGGTAGTTGCGGTCGCGGGCTTCGAGCGCGACACCGCGGGCGTTCTCGCGTTCGAATCCTGCCCGGGCCTGTTCGGCGGACGGATGTGCCTGCAGGGACAGCGGTTCCTCGGCGGCGAGCACCTTCAGGAGGAACGGCAGACGCTCGCCGAAGGCCGCCGTGCTTGCCGCGCCGAGCGTACCGATCGGATCCGCGTCGATCACGTCGACGAGATCCTGCTCGATCCCGGCGACATCGACGCACCGAGCCGACCCCGCGGGATGGGACCCGAACCACAGCTCCGCCTCCGGGTGCGCCGACGGCACGGACCTACCCTGCATGGACGCGATCGCGGTCCGCGACCCCCAGGCGTATGGCCGCACCACTCCGTCGATGATCCTCATTGCAACGCGTTCCCAACCAGGCGGAGGTACACCGCCGCCATCTCGACCCGTAGTGCCACGATCAGGAAATCCAGTACATCCCCCGGGCCGTCGGCCACCGGATCCTCACCCGGCGCCGGACGCCGGTCCTCCCACTCGCGGCCGTCCGCGCCCCCGGCGGCCGAAGTCTCTTGCGCACGATCGATTCCGACGAGGAGATCGACCTCGCCGAGACCGGTGATCCGCTGACGCGTGAACCATTCCCGCCGCCCCGTCGAGACGACCTGGACACGCGGCGCGGGAGCTGCCGGCGGTCCGTCGAAGTCGGGGTCGTAGAAGATCGAGTCCGCACTCGGTGCGACATCCGAGCGCGACCCGAGCAACTGCACCATTCGCGAGACGTCCGTGAGTTCGGCTGCGGCGCTGACGATCCCGGAGAGTCCGACGAGCCCGGCGACGGCATGCCGGGCGATGGCCGCGCCGGCCGGGCTGTCCGCCGTCCAGACGGTGGGGCGGCCCCGGACGCGCAGCGCCAGCGATTTGGCGCGATTGTGGAAGGCGTCGCGGGCCGGGTGTCCGGTCGAGGCCTCGTCGTCGAGTGCGTCGGCGAGGTCGTCGAGTGCGGGCACGCTCCCGGTGAACCGGACCTGGGTCAGCGCACCGAACACCGCGAGCAGCGCGGCGGCGAACCCCACGAAGCGGAAGCGGGGTTCGATGTCGAACCGCGGCGCAAGGTTGATCCCGTTGCCGCCCAGCGCATCTCGAAGAGGCCCGGCCACGGGGGCGACCACCACGACCTCGGCCCGCCGGCGTAACGCCCGCGCGGCGGCGTCGGCGAGCGCCATGTCCCCGGCATCGTCGCCGGCGACGATCACGACGTCGAGCGGGCCGATCCACCCGGGCAACACCGGACCACTGACCACCGGGACGTCCACCCGGGCCCCGAGCGTGGCCACCGCGAAGTCGGTCGCCCGATGGGAGACGCCGCTGGAACCGTGGACCACGATGACGCTACGGGGACGCAGGTCCGCGAGCGGGGCGAGCACGCCTTCGCGCACCGCTTCGGCGACGGCGCGCACCTGTGCGCCGGCGAGCGCGACCGCTCTCAGCAAACCGTCGACATCGGCCGAGATCAGCTCCTCGGCGTCGTCGAGGTCGGGGGAACCGGTTCGCATGTCACCAGGGTAGCCAGGTCGCGGAGTCGGCGCGCACGTACTCGGCACAGTGTCTGTGTGGTCCACGCCCCCCGCGCGGTGGTGACCGGTCAGTCGACCGGGTCCGGCAGTACCCGCAGGTGTCCGCGGCGCCCCGGGCGCGGCCGGGTCTGGTGTCGCGGGGCCCCGGCCGGCTGCGACGGTGCATCGACCGGGCCGGCGCGGTGCCGACCCGTCCGACGGTCGTCCACGGCATCGCGATGGGCCTCGACGAACGCGGTGTCCTCGAAGGCGTCGAGGGCGTCGATCGGACTGCGGTCGACGTACCGCGGGCGTCCACCGCCGGCGACGGCTCCGGCTTCCCGAACCGCCTCGGCGAGCGCGGTCAGCTCTTGATCCTCGGCCGGCGGCGCGGAGAATCCCCGCTCGCTGCGCAGCATCTCCCAGCCGCGCGGGACGGTGATCCGGCGGGCGTGATCGTCGCACAGGTCCCACGAGTGCGGCTCCTGCGACGTCGCGAGCGGACCGATCACCGCGGTCGACTCGGCGTAGACGAAGGTCAGGGTAGCCACCGCGGATCGGGCGCAGCCGGGTCGGCAGCACAGTCGGGGAAGCTTCACGTGACGAGATTAGCCCTCGTCGCTCGCAACCGCGTCGGCGACACGCTCACCGGGCGGGCGGCCGGCGAAGACCCGGACCGCCGGAGCAGACACGCAGTGACCGGAGGAGACACGGACTCGTCCGACCTCCTACACTCTCGCCATGCGTATCGACCCGAAGCCGACTCCACGTGGCTCCTCCGGCCTGCCGGAGGCGCGCCGCGGTCGTCGGCGGACGGGTCGTCACCGCGATCGTCGCGGACGGGGACTGCGCTCGCCGTTGCTGCCACAGGGCGTGCCCGCCCACAACAGCCGGTCCGATGAATTCGACGCGGTCGCCCTGGAGGCGTTCGCCGAGATCGACGCGCAGTGGCATGACCAGATCGCCGGACTCGACATCGCCGTCGACGAGATCCCCCGGCTCCTGCCACGTGACCCCGAGACGGTCGAGTGGCCCGACGAGGTGACCGCCGACGGTGCGGTGCCGCTCGCACGGCTGATCCCGGCCGGGATGGATGTGAACGGCGCACCGACGCGGGCGCAGATCATCCTGTTCCGCCGGCCACTGGAGTCCCGGGCCAAGAAGGGCACCGAGTTGCTGGATCTGATCCACGAGGTACTCGTGCAACAGGTGGCGACGCATCTGGGCGTCGACGAAGACACGATCGACCGCGGACCAGAGTGATCCGCGGTCGATGATCGGTGGGGACGACTCCGTCGCGAGCCGTCCGGTCAGATGGTGACGCCGGTCAGATGATGCCGCGCTTGAGACGCCGGCGCTCACGCTCCGACAGGCCGCCCCAGATGCCGAAGCGTTCGTCGTTGTGCAGGGCGTACTCGAGGCATTCGGACTTGACCTCGCAGCCCTGGCAGATCCGCTTGGCCTCACGCGTCGATCCGCCCTTTTCCGGGAAGAACGCCTCGGGGTCGGTCTGCGCACACAGGGCACGGTCCTGCCACTGCTCTTCGACGGCGTCGAAGAGATCGTCGAAGTCGTTGGGCACCAACGAAAGATGACGACGACCCGGCTCGGCCTCGTCGGCGACGGGCCCGTGCGGCGACCCGAAGTCGGTCCCGATACCGATGGCCGACGCGGCGGCGGTGCCGCCGATCATCGAATCATCAACGGGGCCAAGGGTGTTGAATTCGGCGGTGAATTGCGGGCGGTTCTGTGGTTCAAGCGGATTGCCGATCGGGTTTTCCAAAGCCATCGTCGGCGCCTCCTAGCTCGGGATGTTGGTAGTTTCTGCGTCCTCTGCGAACACGGCCTGTGTGCCGCACCCACCACTGTTGCCACACCACTTGTACTACGGATGTGGAAACACCCACATCAGACGTACACAGCGCCCGAGCGACGGCCCGCGAAGTGCCGGAACCGACCCTCACCCGAGTTCGAACATACGATCGAATCCGTTGAAGTCCAGCGGTTTTCGATCCGAAGGTTCTCGATCTCAAACTCGGAATGACACTGATGTGATTACACACGCCCAAGGCGGTCCGGGTCAAGTTGAAGTCAAAGATTCTCTGTTTACCACCAGGATCCGACAACCCTGTGACTCGACACGACATTGACCTCAACCCGACGTGAATGTCACACCGAACCCGGCACGGGTCGAAACCATCCGCACCGCACCGACAGCGCCTGACCGCCGACTCGCACCGCGCACTACAGTGGCGGTGTGAAGGAGTACCTGCTGTGAAGGTGACCGTACTCGTCGGGGGCGTCGGAGGGGCACGATTCCTCCTCGGTCTGCGCGAATTGTTCGGCCCGACGGCGTTCCCGGCCCCCCAGGACGACGCGTCCGGCGCCCCGGCGACCGAGCACGAGATCACCGCCATCGTGAACGTGGGCGACGACGCCTGGATGCACGGCGTCCGCATCTGCCCCGACCTCGACACCTGTATGTACACACTCGGGGGCGGGATCGATCCCGAACGCGGGTGGGGTCGGCGCGACGAATCCTGGCGCGCGAAAGAGGAACTCGCCGCCTACGGGGCCGACCCGGATTGGTTCGGCCTCGGCGATCGCGATCTCGCGACCCACCTCATCCGGACCCAGATGCTCGACGCCGGGTACCGGCTGTCCGACGTCACGGCCGCCCTGTGCCGGCGCTGGGTCCCCGGGGTGCGGCTCCTGCCCGTCACCGACGATCGTCACGAAACCCACGTCGTGGTCGCCAAACCCGACGGCGAGGACGGCGAACGGGTCGCGATCCACTTCCAGGAATGGTGGGTACGCCATCGCGCGCAGATCCCCACCTTCGGCTTCGCGCAGGTCGGTTCGGACGACACGGCGCCGGCACCCGGCGTCCTCGACGCGATCGCCGACGCCGATGTCATCCTCCTCGCGCCGTCGAACCCGGTCGTGAGCATCGGCGCCATCGTCAGTGTTCCCGGGATGCGCAGCGCGCTGCGCCAGACCAGGGCCCCGGTGGTCGGGATCTCACCGGTCATCGACAACCGTCCCCTGCGCGGCATGGCCGACGAATGCCTGTCCGTGATCGAGGTCGAGTCCTCGGCACAGGGGATCGCCGGACACTACGGCGCCCGCAGCGGCAACGGGATTCTCGACGGTTGGCTCATCGCCGACGGCGACCACGCCGCTGTCGACGGCATCGCCGTCGGTACCGCACCGCTGCTCATGACCGACCCCGCGGCCACCGCGCAGATGGTGCGTGCGGCCTGCGCGCTCGTCGACGTACCGCTGCCCGAGACCAACAAGGGCGTGCAGTGACCGCTCGCCCCGACCACCGCGCACCGGGACATCTCGAGATCCGGCCGGTGACCGGCCTGCCCGAGTTCACCGCCGACTCCGACGTCGCGGGCGAGATCCTCGGCGCCGCACCCTGGCTCGAGTCCGGCGACGTGCTGGTGGTCACCAGCAAGATCATCTCCAAGGCCGAAGGGCGGATGGTCGATGCGCCCAGCGATCCCGAGGAGCGGGACGCACTGCGTCGTCGCCTCGTCGACGCCGAATCGGTGCGCGTCCTGGCCCGTAAGAACCGAACCCTGATCACCGAGAACCGTCTCGGCCTGGTGCAGGCCGCGGCCGGGATCGACGGCTCGAATGTGCGCAGCGATCAGCTGGCACTCCTGCCGGAGAACCCCGACCGCAGTGCGGCGTCACTGCGGCGTGCCATCGCCGACGCCGCCGGCCTCGACGTCGCGGTGATCATCACCGACACGATGGGTCGGGCCTGGCGGACCGGACAGACCGACGTTGCCATCGGCGCGGCCGGCATCGCCGTGACCCACCCATACGAGGGCGGCGTCGACGACTACGGGAATCCGTTGATCGTCACCGAGATAGCGGTGGCCGACGAACTCGCCGCCGCGGCAGACCTCGTCAAGGGCAAGCTCGCCGCCGTCCCCGTCGCCGTCGTCCGCGGGTTCGCTCCGGCCGACGACGGCACCACCGCCGCCGACCTCATCCGTCCCTACGACGAGGACCTGTTCCGCCTCGGGACCGAAGAGGCGATCGCACAGGGCCGCCGAGAGGCCATCCGCACCCGGCGTTCGGTGCGCACCTTCGCCGACCGGCCCGTCGACCCGGCGGAGCTGCGCGACGCCCTCGCCGAGGCGCTCACCGCCCCGGCACCCCACCACACACATCCGGTCCGCTTCGTGTGGATGCGTTCCGCCTCGCGACGCCGCGAACTGCTCGACGCGATGACGCGCGACTGGCGCACCGACCTCGAATCGGACTCGAAGACAGCCGAATCCATCGAGAAGCGACTTCGACGCGGGCAGATCCTCTACGACGCCCCGGAACTGGTGATCCCGTTCCTCGTACCCGAGGGCGCCCACGACTACCCCGATGATCGTCGCAACGCCGCCGAGCACACGATGTTCACCGTGGCCGCGGGCGGGGCGGTCGCCACCCTGCTCACCGCGCTGGCGGTCCGCGACATCGGCAGCTGCTGGGTCGGGTCGACCATCTTCGCCGCGCCGACGGTGCGCCGCGTCCTCGATCTGGATTCGAGTTGGGAACCGCTGGGGGCCGTCGCCATCGGACATCCGCTCGAACCGGCCGGGTTGCGCGACCCCGCCCCCACCGCGGAGTGGGTCGTCGAACTGTGACCGCCGAGTCGCTGCACGCCTCCGCCGTCGAGGCCCTGACACGGTGGGAGACACCCGATCCCGCCCAGGACTCCCTGCGTCACGCATATCTCGCGTTCCTCGCCGCGTCCCCGGACGGGTGTCTTCGGGCCTGCGCACCAGGACATCTGACGGGTTCGGCGATCGTCTTCGACGCGACGCGCCGACACGTTCTGCTGACCCTGCACCCCCGCGTCGGGAAGTGGATACAGCTCGGCGGTCACTGCGAACCCTCCGACGATTCCCTCGCCGGCGCGGCGCTGCGCGAGGCGCGAGAAGAGTCGGGCATGCCCGAACTCGTGCTCGACACCGCCGACCCCACGCTCGCCGGTGACGGGATGGTCCACCTCCACACCCACCCGATCACCTGCTCCTTGGGAGTCCCCACCCGCCACCTCGACGTCCGCTACCGGGTGGTCGCCGCCCCGACGCCCGACGGCGAACTCCCCCGCGTCGTATGCAGTGACGAGTCCGTGGACCTCCGCTGGTGGCCGGTCGACGCGCTTCCGGACGACGCCGGAGACGACATCGCGACGCTCATCGACGCGGCCTTGCGGGACGGCGGCTCCCCCGCTCCCTGAGGTGCGAGCGAAGCGAGCCACGAAGGGCCGTCGTCAGACCCGGATGTTCTTCCCTACCGTCACGACACCACCGGCGCTGACGGAGAACCGCTCGCGGTCGGCGCTCACGTCGACACCGAGTTGCTCGCCGTCGCCCACCACGACGTTCTTGTCGAGGATCGCCTTGCGGACGACGGCACCCTTACCGACGCGGACGCCGGGCATCAGCACGCTGCCCTCGACCACCGCGCCGTCTTCGACGATGACGTTCGAGGACAGCACCGAGTTGCGGACCGTGCCCCCGGAGATGATGCAGCCGGATCCCACGACCGAGTCCTCGGCGACCCCGGACTGGACGAACTTGGCGGGCGGCAGGTTGTGGGTCTCGCCGCGGATGGGCCAGCGGCCGTTGTAGAGGTTGAAGATCGGGTGGACCGACACCAGGTCCATGTGCGCCTCGTAGAACGCATCCAGTGTTCCGACGTCGCGCCAGTAACCGGTGTCGCGTTCGGTGGCACCGGGTACCTGGTTGTCCTTGAAGTCGTAGACGAAGGCGGTGTTCCGGCGCACGAAGGCCGGGATGATGTCACCGCCCATGTCGTGGTCGGAGTCCGAGTCGGCGGCGTCGGCGCGCAGCGCGTCGACCAGCGCCTCGGTGGTGAACACGTAGTTGCCCATCGACGCGAACGTCACGTCGGGATCGTCCGGCGTGCCGGGCGGATCGGCCGGCTTCTCCAGGAAGCGGGTGATCTTCCCGCTCTCGTCGGAGTCGATGCAGCCGAAGGCCACCGCCTCCGCTCGGGGCACGCGGATCCCGGCCACCGTGACGTCGGCGCCGGATTCGATGTGCGCGGCCACCATCTGCGACGGATCCATCCGGTACACGTGATCGGCTCCGAAGACGACGATGTACTCGGGTCGTTCGTCGGTGATGAGGTTCATCGACTGGAAGATCGCATCGGCACTGCCGGTGTACCAGCGTGGTCCGAGTCGCTGCTGGGCCGGCACCGGGGTGATGTACTCGCCGTGGAATCCCGACGTCCACCAGGTCTGCGAGATGTGCCGGTCCAGCGAATGCGACTTGTACTGTGTCAGCACGCAAATGCGCTCGTAACCGGCATTGACCAGGTTGGACAGCACGAAGTCGATGAGTCGGTAGGCACCGCCGAAGGGCACCGCAGGTTTGGCGCGGTCCATCGTCAGCGGGTACAGACGCTTGCCTTCGCCGCCTGCGAGGACGATGCCGAGGACGTGCGGCTCAGATCTCACTCCCCCAACTTAACCGCGATCGAAGCCGTCGGCCAGATGACCGGGCGGTCAGTATGCGTGGCGTCGGCCGCGACCGGGGTTTGGCAGCACCGATGGCGATCTGCGCGCGTTGGCACTAGCGTCGAGATCATGCGGGTGGCGATGATGACACGGGAATATCCACCTGAGGTCTACGGTGGCGCCGGGGTCCACGTCACCGAATTGGTCCGGTATCTGCGCGATCTCATCACCGTCGACGTGCACTGCATGGGCGCCGAGCGGGAGACTGCCTCGGTGTACACCCCCGACCCGGGGTTGGCCGGGGCGAATGCGGCGATCACGACGCTGTCGGCCGATCTGCGGATGGTGGTGGGTGCGTCCGGTGCCGATGTCGTGCACTCCCACACCTGGTACACCGGCCTTGCCGGGCACCTGGCGGGACAGCTCTACGACGTGCCGCACGTGCTGACCGCCCACTCGCTCGAACCGTCGCGCCCGTGGAAGGCCGAGCAACTCGGCGGCGGGTACCGGGTGTCGAGCTGGGTGGAACGCAACGCGGTGGAGTACGCCGACGCGGTGATCGCGGTGAGCTCGGGGATGCGCACCGAGATCTGTGACACCTACCCGCGTCTGGACCCTGAGCGTGTCCATGTGGTGCGCAACGGGATCGACACATCTCAATGGTTCCCGGTCGACGATCCGTTCGGACCCGACTCGACGCCGACCGCACTCGGGCTCGACCCGGATCGCCCGATCGCGGCGTTCGTCGGCCGGATCACCCGGCAGAAGGGCGTCGCACATCTGGTGGCCGCGGCGCACCGGTTCGATCCGGACATCCAGCTCGTCCTCTGTGCTGGTGCCCCCGACACGCCGGAGATCGGCGCCGAGATCGAGAGCGCGGTGGGCGAACTCTCCGCCTCGCGTCCCGGCGTCCACTGGGTGCGCGAGATGCTCCCACTCCCCCGCATCCGCGAGATCCTGACCGCGGCAACGGTCTTCGTGTGCCCATCGGTGTACGAACCGCTGGGCATCGTCAACCTCGAGGCGATGGCCTGCGGTACCGCGGTGGTGGCCTCGGCGGTCGGCGGCATTCCCGAGGTGGTGCGCGACAACGTCACCGGCCGCCTCGTGCGGTACGACCCCGTCGATCCGGCGACCTTCGAACACGATCTCGCCGACACGGTGAACGCGGTGGCCTCGGATGCGGCGGCGGCGTCGGCGATGGGGGTGGCCGGCCGCGAACGCGCCGAAGCCGAGTTCTCCTGGGCGTCGATCGCCGAACAGACGCTGGGTGTCTACGAGTCCGTACGGCGTTGAGCGGGTGAGCGTCCGCGGACGGGCCGACACGTGGTCACCACGACCGACACCGTGACCGGCACCCGACCGTCCCCGGCGAAGGCCGCGGCCCGCGAGCGGATGTCGGCCTCGTCGGAGTGAAATGCCGACGGGCCCATGGCGACCAGATCCCCCACGGTCTGCGCGTCGACGTCTGCGGAGTACCGGACAGGTGACTCGTCGACCAATTCGAAGCCCGCGTCGAGCGAGGCACGGAGGCGCTCGGATTTGGCCTCGTCGACACGCAGCATCGCCATCGGCTCGATGAGTTCGCCGAGGTGGTCGGGCCCCGGACTCACGATGATCAGTGCGCCATCAGGGGCCAGTACGCGGGCGAACTCGCTCGCGTTGCGCGGCGCGAACACCGAGAGCACCACCGCGACAGCGTCATCGACGACGGGCAGGCCGCGCCAGACGTCGGCGACGACGGCAGCGAGGGGTCGGGGTCCCCGCGCCATGGCCCGCGCGCAGTACTTCGAGAGGTCCAGGCCGATTCCGGCGGCCGAGGACCGTCCGTCACCGCCGGGCACCCCACTCGCCTCGACCGCGGTGCGAAGATAGTGTCCGCCACCGGCCCCCGCGTCGAGGATCACCGGCCGGTCGTGTCCACCCGTGACCTCGGCCGCGCGGCCGGCGACGAAATCGACCACGGGGAGCAGGAAACCGGAGTCGTGCACGCGGGCTCGGGCGGCCACCATGGCTGCGGTGTCGGCGCGCAGCGCGCCGGACCGGCCGTCGAGCAGTGAGACATAGCCCTGACGGGCGAGGTCGAAAGAATGCGCCTGCGGACAGCGCAGCGACGCGCCGTCGGCCGACAGGCGCCCGGTACACACCGGGCAGCGCAGGATCTCGAGTACCGAAGTGAGGCCATGCGCCCGGTGCGGGGTCGGTGGGTCCGCCCGGGCCTCATGGGAACTACCCTCGTGGGGCATGTTCAGCCGGTTACCCCGCGGAGTTCCTCGCCCAGCGCGGCTGCTTCGTCGGCGGTCAGCTCGACGACCAGTCGACCTCCACCTTCGATCGGAATCCGGACAACGATTCCACGCCCTTCTTTGGCCGCTTCGAGGGGGCCGTCCCCAGTACGTGGCTTCATTGCCGCCATTCTCAAGCTCCCTTCAAGGTCCCTGCTCCGAACATGATACGTGCCCGGGTCGCACACGATTGTCAGTGCGCGACACGCGCGCCGCGCGGTCTCGACGTACAGCCCCTACTGGGGGGTGCTCGGCGGGCCGGACCGCCCGGCGTCCACGCCGCCGTTCCCGGTGATACCAGCGGCGGGATCGTCCGGAGCCGCGCCCGCTTCCGCCCCGGGCACCGACTCCCGTTCGCGCAGACGCGTGATCACCGACCGCAGGTCGTCGACCTCACGCGCGAGACGTGCCAGCGCCCAGTCGACTTCGGCCTGCTTGTAACCACGCGGGGTCTGGGCGAAGCGCAACGCACGCACGTCGTCACCGGTGATGCCCACCGACGGCAACCGGGTGAGCGTGGTGTCGGGCTCGACCGGCGGCAGATCTTCTCCGCGTCCGAACACGAACCAGACGACAGCGAACACGATCGCGACGACGAGTCCCATGATCAGCAGGTACAGCAGCAGCGTCTGCATGCGTTCCATCCTGGCAGAAGCGCCCGGACGACGGCCCGGCACAGCACCGACCCGGCGACGGCCACCCGCGTCAGGGCGGGCGGCGTCGCCGGGTCGGGGCCGGGTTCATCAGGTCCGGCCCATCAGGTCCGGAGCCGCCTAGGAGGCCATCTCCTCGGCCTTGGGGGTCAGGGCGCGCACGGTGTTCATCGGCGGACGATCCTCGAGATAGACCTCGGTGGTGTGCGGCGTGAAGGAGCCGTCGGGTTCGGCGGTGAACTGGGTGAGCCCGACGCCCGAGTCCTCGATGCCGCAGCGGCGCATCAGGGTTCCGACGATCTGGCGGCTCATGACCCCCAATTCCACCAGCGGGCGGTTGCGATGGGTTCGGACCCCGAGGTTGACCTGACCGATCCCGGCCAGGCCGTACCGGTCATAGGTGTCGATGAGAAGGCCGATCTCGACCCCGTAGCCCGGCGCGAACGGCACCGACGAGAGCAACTCGCGGGTGCCGGCGTACTCGCCGCCGAGTGGCTGGAGGACCGCGGTGAGATCCGGCTTCTGGGATGCCAGGAGGGGGCGTGCCACGAGCTCGGTCACGCGTCCGCCACCGTTCGCGTCGTGCGTACCGCCCGTGCGCAGCGGGCGCCGGTAGTAGCCCTTCACGAGCTGGATCTCGGGGTTCAGCAGGAGCGGACCGAGCATCTTGGGCACGAACATCGGGTCCGGGTCGATGAGGTCGGAATCGACGAATGCGATGATGTCGCCGGTCGCCACGGCGACCGAACGCCACAGCACCTCACCCTTGCCCTTGACCGGGTCCAGCTCGGGTACCGCCTCCTCGCGGGAGATCACCTGCGCGCCGGCGGCGAGCGCGCGCTCGGCGGTGGCATCGGTGGACCCGGAGTCCAGCACGATGATCTCGTCGACCAGGGTGCCGTACAGCGGCATGATCGTGGCGATGACGTCGGCGACGGTCTCTTCCTCGTTCAGCGCGGGCAGCACCACCGAGATGGTCCGGCCGTTCTTCGCGTCGACGAGGTCGTCGATCGTCCAGTCCGGCTGCTCCCAGGTGTGGGTTGCCGACCAGCGCTGCTCGGTCCCCGGGGTCTGGGCGACCGTCGGCCACATGGCGGCCTTGTCCCGGCTGACGGTGCTGGGCTTACGTCGCTTCTGCTGCTTGGTCATGCGAGTCCCCTGACTGTTCGGGCGGGTGGTTTCGCTCCCGCGATGGCAGCGACCATGTCGACCACGCGACGAGTGGCAGCGACTTCGTGGACGCGGAAGATCCGGGCGCCTTGGGCGGCGGCCAGACTTGTCGCGGCCAGAGTCCCTTCCAATCGGTGCGCTAGGTCTGTACCCAGAGTCTCCCCTACGAAATCCTTGTTGCTCAGCGCCATCAGGACCGGCCAGCCTGTGTTAACAAGATCTTTCACACCGCGTAACAGAGCCAGCCCGTGGTGAGTGTTCTTGCCGAAATCGTGCGTCGGATCGATAACGATCGAGTCTCGACGGACCCCGGCAGCGAGCGCCCGGTCGGCCGCGGAGGTCACCTCCCGGATCACGTCGGCCACGACCGCGTCGACCGAGTCCCCGTATGCGACGCGGTGCGGCCGGGTCCGCACCCGCGCGCCACCCGTGTGCGAGCAGACGATCCCGGCCCCGCGTTCGGCGGCGACGTCGACGACGTCGGGGTCGAATCCCGCCCAGGTGTCGTTGATGAGATCCGCGCCGGCGGCGCAGGCCTGGTCGGCGACCTCGCTGCGCCAGGTGTCGACGCTGATCAGCACGTCCGGATGCCGGTCGCGGATCCAGGCGATCATGCCGACGACCCGGGCGGCCTCGGTCGCGGCGTCGACCTCGCGTCCGGGTCCGGCCTTGACCCCACCGACGTCGATGATGTCGGCACCCTCGGCGACGACCCGGTCGACGTGCGCCTGGGCGGCGGCGTCGTCGAAGCTCGCACCTCGGTCGTAGAACGAATCAGGGGTGCGGTTGACGATCGCCATCACCAACGCGCGGTCGGTCGGCACCCGCCGCCCGCACAGCGTGTCCGATGCCGACGTTTCCGGGTCGGAACTCACCCCTTGGGCACCTTGGCGGCGGCGACGTCGTCGGGGTAGTCGTCGTAGAACTCGGTGTAGCCCTTCTCCTTGCCGAGCAACACGTAGAGCCGTTCGGCCTCGGCGTCGGTGTACCCCTCCTTGCGCAGCTCGACCTTGCGGTTCTTGAAGGTCGAGGTCTGCTCGAAATCGTCGACGATCCGAACGAACAGCGGCACCGCGTACGACGGCAGCGCGTCGTAGAGATGGCGGGCGAACGCGCCCGGGTCGAGGTCGGCGCCCTCGCGCAGCTTGATCGCGATCATCCCGGCGCGACCGTCGGTGCCGGGGACCTCGACGCCGTACGCCACCGACTGGGCGACGGCCTGATAGGAGTCGACCGCCCCCTCGACCTGGGTGGTGGCGACGTTCTCGCCCTTCCAGCGGAAGGTGTCGCCGAGCCGGTCGACGAAGGCGATGTGCGCGAACCCCTGATCGCGGACGAGGTCACCGGAGTTGAAGTAGGAGTCACCGTCCTTGAAGGCGTCGCGGATGATCTTCTTCTCGGTCTCCTCGGAGTCGGTGTAGCCGTCGACGGGCACCCGGTCACTGATCTGGGCGAGCAGCAGGCCGGTACCGCCCCGGCCGACCTTCACGAGCCGGCCGTCGTCGCCGCGCTTGGGGTTACCCTCCTCGTCGTATTCCACGATCTTGTACGGGAGCGGGCAGAAGCCGGCGGTCTTGTCGACGCTGAACGCGTTGACGAATGCGAGGTTGAGTTCGCTGGCCCCGTAGAACTCGACGACGCGGTCGACCCCGAAACGCTCGCGGAACTCGTCCCAGATGTCCGGGCGCATACCGTTGCCGACCACGGTGTGCACGGAATGTTGGCGATCCGTGGGCTTCTCGGGCTGGGCGAGGAGGTAGCGGCACAGCTCGCCGATGTAGCAGAAGGCCGTCGCACGGTTGAGAATCACGTCGTCCCAGAACTTCGACGCCGAGAACGAGCGTCCGATGGCGATGCACGCACCCGAGGCGAGGACCGAGGACAGTGACACCGACAGCGCGTTGTTGTGGTAGAGCGGCAGCGGGACGTACATGGTGTCGCTGTGGCGCAACCGCACCGCGAGACCGCCGATGCCGGACAGGCTCGCCAGCCACCGGTTGTGGCTCATCACGCTGGCCTTCGGCATCCCCGTGGTGCCGGAGGTGAAGATGTAGAACGCCTTGGTCGATGCGGGCAGCTGCTCGGTGACCTCGGGATCGGCTTCCGAGAGTCCCTCGGCCGCGGCGTCGAACGCGGCGAAATCGTAGACGTGTTCGGGCAGGACCGATTCCGGGATCGACTCGAAGGCCTCCGCGCACTCGGGATCGTGGATGAGGACCTTGGCCTCGAGGAGGCCGACGCTGTGCTCGAGCACCTCACCGCGCTGGTTGTAGTTCAGCATCCCGGCGATCGCGCCGAGTTTGACGGTGGCGAGCATCAGCAGCAGGTCGGTCGTGCAGTTCTTGGAGAGCAGCGCCACCACGTCGCCCTTGCCGACGCCGTCTGCGGAAAGTGCTGCGGCGTAACGGTTCACGCGGCGGTTGGCCTCGCCGTAGGTGGTCGTGCGGCCCTCGAACCGGACGAACGGCCGGTCGGGGTGCTCGGCCGCGTGCTTCTGGAAGACCGAACCGATGGTCCGCTTGGCCTCCGGTGGGCGTCGGATGAGCCCCGGCGCGTGCTTGATCATCCCGGTCGCATGTGGCGCCATCTTCACCACGCCGCGAAGGATGTCGGGGATACCGACGGTCTTCTTCACACTCTGCTGCCGACTGTCCTGCTGCTCGACCCCTTGGGACATCTGCCCTCCGCTCTCCCGCTGGCGTTTCGAGTGCCCCGCGCACTCAGGCGCTACCTTACCGGCCGGTAGCAAGGCCTTCCCGTGCCGTCGCCAACTCCACCGCGTCGGCGACCGACCGCGTGACGAGCAGCCGGTCGAGCGATCGTCGGGCGACGAACCCGGTTGTCGACAACTCTCGCAGCCAGTCGAGCAACGGCGCGTAGAAATCGACAGGATCGAGCAGGACGACCGGTTTGTCGTGCATCCCGAGGTAGCCCCCGGTCCAGGTCTCGAAGAGCTCCTCGAGCGTCCCGATCCCGCCCGGGAGGGTGATGAACCCGTCGGCACGCTCGTCCATGAGGCGTTTGCGTTCGCGCATGGTCTCGGTGACCACGAGTTCGCCCGATCCGAGGTCGGCGACCTCGTGCTTCATCAGTGCGCGCGGGATGATGCCGACCGTGTGGCCACCGGCCTCGCGAGCGGCGTTGACCAGCGCGCCCATCATGGAGATGTTCCCGCCACCGGAGACGACCACATGCCCCTGTTCGGCGAGCGTCCGACCCACTTCGGCGGCGAGATCGAGGTAGGGCTGGTCGACGGGACCGGAGGCGCAATAGACGCAGACAGCACTCACCGGGCAATCGTGCCATCGTCTGCCGGGAAGGTCATATCGACCCTCAGGGTGTCGCGGCCTCGATCGCGGCGACCACGTCGTCGGGATCGTCGACGACGGTGAGCAGGTCCAGATCCTCGGGCGAGATCATCCCGCGCGCGGCGAGGACGTCGCGCATCCAGTCCAGCAGGCCGCCCCAGAAGTCGCTGCCCACCAGCACGATCGGGAACCGGACCACCTTCTTGGTCTGCACCAGGGTCAGCGCCTCGAAGAGTTCGTCGAGGGTGCCCATCCCGCCGGGGAGACAGACGAACGCCTGCGCGTACTTCACGAACATCGTCTTGCGCACGAAGAAGTATCGAAAGTTCATGCCGAGATCGACCCAAGGGTTGAGACCCTGCTCGAAGGGCAGCTCGATGTTGAGTCCGATCGACTGCGCCCCGGCCTGATGGGCCCCCTGGTTGGCGGCTTCCATCGCACCGGGTCCGCCACCGGTGATGACCGCGTAACCGGCCTCGCCCAGCGCTCGGCCCACGCGGACACCGAGCGCGTATTCCGGCGACTCCGGATGCAGTCGCGCCGAGCCGAAGACGGTCACGGCCTCGGCGACCTCGCTCATCGCATCGAACCCGGCGACGAACTCGGACTGGATGCGCAGGACCCGCCAGGAGTCGCGCATGGTTCGTTCGGAACGACGCGTGGCGTCGCGCGGGTCGACCCATTCCAGCAGGCGGCGGTCCGTGGTCTTGCCGCGCTGGTCCCGCCGAATCCGGATCGGGCCGACGTAGCAGGTGTCGGGGTTCGTTCCGTCTTCGACGGGTTCCGGCTCGGGCGTGGTCGACATGGCGGTCACGCTAGCAGCGCCGTCCGGCTCCGCCGGTCTCGCGAGGTCAGGACAGGTAGGTGCGCAGTAGGTCGGTCACCGCGCGGATCTGCTCCACCGGCACCCGTTCGTCGACGCGATGCGCGAGATTGGGATCGCCGGGGCCCAGGTTCACTGCGGGGATGCCCAGCGCCGAGAACCGCGACACGTCGGTCCAGCCGTACTTCGCGCGGAAGCGTCCGCCTGCGGCCGCCACAAGGGCCGCGGCGGCCGGGTGCCCCAGTCCGGGCAGGGCGCCGGCCGCGGAATCGGTGACCTCCAGCCCGATGGTGCCGTCGGCCAGGTCGGCGGCGAACACCTCGCGGACGTGGTCCAGCGCCTGGTCGATCGAACGGTCCGGCGCGAAGCGGAAATTGACGTCGACATGCGCGGCGTCGGGGATCACGTTGCCGGCCACCCCGCCGCCGACCGCGACCGCCGACAGGCCCTCGCGGTACTCGCAGCCGTCGATGTCGACCCGACGGGCCTCGTACCCCGCCAGCGTGGTCAGGACACCGCCGAGCTTGTGAATGGCGTTGTCGCCCATCCAGGATCGGGCCGAGTGCGCTCGGGTTCCCGTCGTCGACAACCGAACCCGCAGCGTCCCCTGGCATCCGGCTTCGATGAGCCCCGCGGTCGGCTCGCCGAGGATCGCCACGTCACCGGCGAGCCACTCGGGGAGTTCGCGTTCGATGTCGTTCAGGCCGTTGAACTCCGCGGCGATCTCCTCGCAGTCGTAGAAGATCAGCGTGAGATCCGAGGCGGGTTCCGGCAGGGTCGCCGCGAGGTGGAGGAACACCGCGTCACCGGATTTCATGTCGACGGTGCCGCATCCGTGCAGGACGTCGCCCTCCTCCGAATCCGTCTCGCGGCGGTGTGGGAGGTTGCCGGCGACCGGCACGGTGTCGAGGTGCCCGGCGAGGATGACGCGCTGGGCGTGCCCCCGGTCGGTCCGTGCGAGGACCCGGTTGCCATGGCGGAGGATCTCGAATCCGCTCGTCTGCGCGCGCAGGGCGGCCTCGACCGCGTCGGCGATTGCCGACTCGTTGCGCGACTCGCTCTCGATGTCGACGAGCGCGGCGGTCAGTTCGACGGGGTCGGCGGTCAGGTCGAGGTCGGTGCTCACTCCCTCACCGTAGTGAGCCCATCTCCGCGGCGCCGAAGGAGACGCTGAACTTCACGCACCAGAGGAACACCGACGGATAGTCGGCCAGCTCGACGTCGGCGGGGATCTCGTAGACCTGGTTGCCCTTGTTCCCCTTGATCATGCCGAGGTCGACGTGCGGGACGCCCGCGGCCGTACGCCACCCGGCGAACCCCTCGACCACGTCCCCTTGCGACAGCCACACGTGGACGTCGGGCCCGGTCGTCGTGTCCAGGTCCTCGATCGCCAGCACGCGTGAGCCGTCGGGCTGTTCGATGATCGAGACCGTTCCGGATGTCGAGTGCTCGTGGCTGATCAGGCTGCCGCGCGAGATGACCACCGGCCCGGCGGGCGGCGGCTGCCCCGGCGCCGACGTCGTGGGGGTGACCGCGACCGGGATCGCGTCGTCGACCTCGGTGTCGACGAAGATCAGCCACGGCTGGAAGACGACGGCCCCGACCGCCAGCGCCGCCACGAGCACGACGCCGACCCCGCCCACCACCCACGGCCAGCGGCGTCGGCGGCGCCGGGGCGGTACAGATGGCTGGGGATGACCGGTCATGCTGGCGACCCTACGAGCGGCGCACAGCGCGTGACCAGGTCTTTGGGCCGAATGGATGACGCCGGGGCACCGGTGGCGGGGCGGGGGCGCCGGTGTCGATCACCTAGACTCACCTGTCGTGACATCTACTGGCGCACACGCAACTGGCATCGCGACCGTGATCGACGGGGGTTCGACTCCCGGCGTCGTCCTCGACGTCTGGTTCCCCGAACCCGAACTCGACGGGGTCGAGACCGCGGAGACCGTGATCCTCGACGACGAGTCGACACCGGCCCACCTCCGTGATCTGGTGGGCGTCGACGAGGCCCGCGGGGTCAAGACCGTCGCGGTCCGCACCGGGATCGCCGACATCACCGCCGCCCCCATCGACGCCTACGACGTCTACCTCCGACTCCATCTGCTGTCGCATCGCCTCATCACCCCGCACGGCGCCAACCTCGAGGGCATCTTCGGGATGCTCACCAACGTGGTCTGGACCAATCACGGCCCGTGTGCGGTCGACAACTTCGAGTCGGTACGGGCGAAGCTGCGCGCCCGCGGACCGGTCACCGTCTACTCGATCGACAAGTTCCCGCGCATGGTCGACTACGTGGTGCCGGGCGGCGTACGGATCGGCGACGCCGACCGCATCCGCCTCGGTGCACACCTCGCGGCCGGCACCACCGTGATGCACGAGGGCTTCGTCAACTTCAACGCCGGCACCCTCGGGTCGTCGATGGTGGAGGGTCGCATCTCCGCGGGCGTCGTCGTCGGCGACGGCTCCGACATCGGCGGCGGCGCCTCGACGATGGGCACCCTGTCGGGCGGCGGCAAGGAGATCATCGCGCTGGGCAAGCGCTGCCTCCTCGGCGCGAACTCCGGCTGCGGCATCCCGCTGGGTGACGACTGCGTCATCGAGGCCGGCCTCTATGTCACCGCCGGCACCAAGGTCACCGGACCCGACGGCACGCAGATCAAGGCGCGCGACCTGTCCGGCCAGTCCAACCTGCTGTTCCGTCGCAACAGCCTGACCGGCGCGGTCGAGGTCGTGCCGTGGAAGGGCGACGGCATCGCCCTCAACGAGGCGCTGCACAAGAACGACTGACACCGGGGCTCACTGGCCGGATTCGTGATCCCGACGTATGGTGGGCCCATGAGCACATCGAACAATCGTTCGACGAACGATATCGACGACGTCCTCGGCGCGGGCGCCGGAAACTCCACCGAGAAGGACCCGGACGACTGGGTGACCGGCGACGAGCCGATGACCGGCGCGCAGCGGAGCTATCTCGACACCCTCGCACGGGAGGCCGGCGAGACCCTCTCGGCCGACCTCACGAAAGCCGAGGCGTCCGAGGAGATCGACCGCCTGCAACAGAAGAGCGGTCGCGGCTGAGCAGGGCCGGTGTCAGGCCGTCAGACGAGCGACGGCCGCACCGATCCGCTCATCGGTGGCGGTGAGCGCCATCCGAACGTGGCGCTCACCCGCCGGACCGTAGAAATCGCCTGGAGCACAGAGGATTCCGCGGTCGGCGAGCCAGGCGACGGTCTCCCGGCACGGTTCGTCCCGGGTGGCCCAGAGATACAGGCCCGCCTCGGAGTGGTCGACCCGGAAGCCCGCACCCTCGACAGCCGCTTTCAGCAGCCGACGACGCGCGGCATAACGCTCGCGCTGCTCATGGACGTGTGCATCGTCTGCCAGTGCGGCGGTCATCGCTCCCTGGACGGGGAACGGCACGATGAGTCCGGCGTGCTTGCGGACCGCGAGCAATTCGGCGATCAGTTCGGTGTCGCCGGCGAAGAATCCGGCGCGATACGACGCCAGGTTCGAGATCTTGGACAGTGAGTGGACCGCGAGCAGTCCGGTGTGGTCGCCGTCGCAGACCCTCGGGTCGAGGATCGACAGCGGCTCGCCCTCCCAACTCAGACCGAGATAACACTCGTCGGACACGACGACGGTCCCCCGCTCGCGTGCCCATCCGACGACCTTGCGGAGATGATCGAGGCCGAGGACCTTGCCGGTCGGATTCGACGGCGAGTTGATGAACATCAGCGCCGGGTTCATCGGTCCCAGCGCGACGGTCGAATCAGCCCGCACCGCCCGCGCACCGGCGAGCAGGGCGCTCACCTCATAGGTCGGGTAGGCGACCTCGGGGATGACCACGTCGTCGCCGGGTCCGAGCCCGAAGGTCGAGGCCAAGCCGGCGATCGCCTCCTTGGTACCGATGACCGGCAGGATTCCCGTCTCGTCGAGCGACGTGACCCCGTGGCGTCGGATCAGCGACTCCGCGGCCGCCTCCCGCAACTCGCGGGTCCCGATCGTCGTCGGGTAGCCCGGGAACGCCGAGTTCTCGGCGAGTGCGTCGCGGATGAGTGCGGGCACCGGGTCGACGGGCGTCCCGACCGACAGGTCGACGATGCCGTCGGCGTGGGCCTGAGCCGTCGCCTTCGCATCGGCGATCGTGTCCCACGGGAAGTCGGGCAGACGCCCGCTGACGCGGGTCGAGGAGACGCGCAGGGGCGCAGCCGTACGGGAGACAGGACTGCTCATGCGGAGGCGGTCAGTCCTCTTCGTTCATCGGCGGGAGGCCCTTGATGAACGCCGGATCGGCCTCGGTCTTGCCGACCTTGCTGGCGCCGCCCGGGGAGCCGAGGTCGTCGAAGAAGTCGGCGTTCGCGCTGACGTAGGGCTCCCATTCGTCGGGAACATCATCCTCGTAGAAGATCGCCTCGACCGGGCACACCGGCTCACACGCACCACAGTCGACGCACTCATCCGGCTGGATGTAGAGCATGCGTCCACCCTCGTAGATGCAGTCGACGGGGCACTCCTCCACGCAAGCCTTGTCCAACACGTCGACGCAAGGCTCCGCGATGATGTAGGTCACCACTCACTCCTTCGCTAGGGAAGATCCGGGTCGGCGCGACGAGAAACGCAGTTCGGCGTCGAACGGCACTCCGGCGTCGGCGCCGGTGCGGCCCGAGGGCTGGTCGAACCGCACCCCACAGTATCCGCCCCGGGAGACGCTGCGACGAAATCGACCCCCGTCCAGAGGCGCCCGAATCCGGGTTTGAGTAACGAGGATCACATCGCCGACCGCGAGACGCCGCTCCGGGTTTCGTTCAGCGTGCCGCCAAACCTCGACGCCGCGACGATCCGCGTGCAGAGTCGGGCGCATGATCGTCGTCGACGAATCCGTCCTCACCGGACACCGACCCACGGGCGCGTGTGCCCGGGTGCCGCACCGACCCACCGCGCGGTCGATGTCGATGTGCTGTTGCTGAACCGATCGGCCTCACCACATCCTCTTCGACTCTCGCAAGGATTCGCCATGACCTCCACCCTCGCCCGCACCGAACGGGCGCCTCAGTCCGCCATATCGTCTCTTTCCTCCGCTCGGAATCGTGCTCGGACGTCTTCGCCGCTGCGCGAGCGTCCGGGTACCGCCGCCCCGCGCGCCCTTGGTCACCTGCCGACGCGGCTCCGGCCCGCCGACCTGCTCCGCATCACCGACCAGGGCGTCGCAGACGTCCTCGACGGTCGCCACGACGACCTGCTCCCGGAGGTCTGGGACGAACGGCATCGCTGGTCGACGCGCCTGCACGCCGACGACGACGTCGACGTGTGGCTGATCAGCTGGACGCCGGGCGAGGCCACCGAACTGCACGACCACGCCGGTTCGCTCGGAGCCCTGACGGTGTTGTCGGGCAGCTTGCGCGAGTACCACTGGACGGGAGACGATCTGGCGGTGCGCATCCTCGACGCCGGCGACCAGGCCGCCTTCCCTCTCGGGTGGGTGCACGACGTCGTGCGGAACCCGGTCGTCGCCGCACCGGAGATCGGTGCGGAGACCAGCCCGCTGGTGACCCCGACGCTCAGCGTGCACGCCTACTCACCGCCGCTGACCGCGATGTCCTACTACGACATCTCCGAGGGCGGCCACCTGCGCCGCAACCGGACCGTCCTCACCGACCAGCCCGAATGAGCACTCCCCGCACCATCGACGACGTACTCGCCGACGCAAGGTCGCGGATCGCGCGGGTCGAGGCTGCGGACGTCCCCGCCGAGCTGGCCGACGGGGCGGTTCTGGTCGACATCCGTCCCGCGGCGCAGCGCGCGGAGGAGGGCGAGGCCCCCGGAGCCCTCGTCATCGAACGGAATGTCCTCGAATGGCGATGCGACCCGGCGAGCGACGCCCGCATCGACCAGGCCGTCGACCATGACGTCCGCTGGATCATCCTGTGCTCCCAGGGTTATACGTCGAGCCTCGCCGCCGCGGCGCTGCAGGATCTCGGATTACATCGCGCCACCGACGTCGTCGGCGGATACGAAGCGCTCGCACCCGTTCTCGGCTGACCCTTCGATCGCACGTCGGTGTCTGCGGCCTGGCGGCCGTCGTGGACTACGAAAGAACTCGCCGTGCTCGGCGCGAGCCCAATCACTGCTCCTTGAGGAGGCCGGAGCTTGCGGAGGCCGTCACGAAGGGTCCTGGTGAGTCGGGTTGCGAAGACCCTTCGTGACGCGCCCTCCGCAAGCTCCGGGCGCTCCTCAGGGAGCAGGGGGCGGGACTCCGCACGCAACCTCGAGGGCGCAGAGTGATTCTCAAGCGACGGCGGGCCACGGACGCGGGGCCGGGCGGGTGTCGACGGCGAGGCCGGTCACCGGGTCGGCGAGCGCGGCGACGTGCTGGGTCAGTGCCGGGTCGATCCAGTCGGCACCGTTCAGCACATACGGCGGCTGCGCGGTGATGCGTTCGGTGAGAACGAAATCCGACTCCGCGGTGCGGGCGGCCAGGGCGTCGAGGTGAGGCCACGGGCGTTCCGGGTTGACGTGATCGGGAGTCAGCGGCGACACCCCACCCCAGTCGTCGACGCCGGAGGCGATCAGCGCGGCACATTCGGCGGGCGACACCAGGTTCGGGGGCGCCTGGATCCGCATGTGTGGGCCGAGGACGACCCGGGCGACCGCGACGGCGGCGAGGAACTCGGTCATCTCCGCGTCGGGGGTGGAGCGCATCGCGGTGTCCGGCTTCGCCCGGAAGTTCTGCACGATCACCTCCTGGATGTGCCCGCCTCGGGCGTGCACATCCGCGAGAGCCAGCAGCGATTCGGCCCGCTCGGTGAGTGATTCGCCGATCCCGACCAGAATCCCGGTGGTGAACGGGACACGAGCGGTGCCCGCGTCACGCAGCACCTGCATGCGGACCAGCGGGTCCTTGTCGGGACTTCCGTAGTGTGCCTGGCCTTTCTCGGTGAACAGGCGACGCGACGTCGTCTCCAGCATCATGCCCATCGACGGTGCGACCGGGCGCAGACGGAGCAGTTCCTCGAGGCTCATCACCCCGGGGTTGAGGTGCGGCAGCAGACCTGTCTCCGACAACACGGCGACCGCGGCGGCACGAACGTAGTCCAGCGTCGAGGAGTAACCCCGTTCGGCCAGCCATTCGCCGGCCTGCGGCCACCTGTCCTCGGGGCGGTCACCCAGCGTGAAAAGCGCCTCCTTGCAGCCGAGTTCGGCACCGCGGCGCGCGAGGTCGACGACCTCGTCGAGTTCCAGATAGAGCCCCTCCCCCGCGCGGGCGAGTTTTCCGGGGACCGTGACGAAGGTGCAGTAGTGGCACCGGTCGCGGCACAGGCGCGTCAGCGGGATGAACACCTTGCGGGAGTAGGTGATCTGCCGGGACCGGCCGACCGCGGCCAGCCCCTCGTCTCGGAGCGCCCCGGCGATCGATTGCAGTTCGACCAGGTCGTCTCCTGCGCAGGACAGGAGCGTCACGGCCTCGTCGAGACCGATCGGCGCCCGGTCGCGCGCGGCGTCCAGGGCCGCGCGGACGGTCAACTTCTCGGTCATTCCTCACCCTCCTCAGGTGTTCCGGTGCCGGCGTCGGGACGGGGTTCGTACGGTTCGGGGTCGAAGGTGCCGTTGCGTTCGCGGAACGACGCCGCGGTGCCCGGCCACAACAGGGTCAGGCGACCGCTGTCGGGGTCGACATACCAACTCTCACAACCGGTCAGCCACACCGTCGACTCGCTGCGAGCGTCGATCTCCCGCGTGTATTCGTCTTCGGCGGCAGGCGAGACCGCCAGCGTCGTGATCCCGTTGCCGGCCATGTACTCCAGCGCGCCCAGGACGTAGTCGAGTTGCGTCTCGATCATGTAGATCGCCGAGTTGTGGCCGAGCGCCGCGTTGGGCCCGTCGAGGACGAACATGTTCGGGAATCCGCTGACCACGGTCGAGGCATAGGACGTCATGCCCGCCGACCAGTGGTCGGACAGCCGCCGACCGGCACGACCGGTGATGCGCGATGCGGCGGGCGGGCGTGCGGATTCGAAACCGGTTGCCATCACCAGGACGTCGAGATCGTAGGTGTGACCACTGTGCGCGGTGGCCTTGGTCTCGGCGACCGACGTCAGAGCACTCGACTCGAACACCACGTTGGAGCGTTGTAGCGCCGGATAGAAGTCGTCGCTGAGCAGGATTCTCTTGCAACCGATCTCGTAGTCGGGGGTCAGCTGTTCACGGAGGTCGGCATCGGCCACCTGCCCGTGGAGGTGATCCCGTGCACGGGAACGGATCTCGTCGATGTCCGGATGCAACCCGAGCCGCTGCCGAAACGCCCCGTCGGCTTCGGTGAGCAGTCGGTCGCGCACCTCCGCCGCGACGACGGGGTCGAGCATGGCGGCCCGCTCGTCGTCGGTGTAGAGCCGGTCCGCGCGCGGCACGACATACGGTGGCGTGCGGCAGAACACGACGAGATCGTCCGCGGCGTCGGCGAGATGCGGGATGAGCTGCACCGCCGACGCACCGGTTCCGACGATCCCGACCCGCGCAGCCGCAACGTTGACGTCGTCGTGCCAGGCGGCCGTGTGGACGACCTGTCCCGGGAAGGTGTCGAGTCCGTCGATGTCGGGGATGCGCGCCTCCGACAACCGTCCGACCGCAAGCACCAGCGAGCGAGCGCGGAAGGTGACGGCCCGGCCGTCCGGCGCCGCCGCCGTGATCACCCAGTGCGCCCCCTGCTCGTCCCAGACCGCTTCGCGGAGTTCGCGATTGAGCTCGATGCGGTCGGCGAGTCGTTCGTCGACGACGATCTGTTCGAGATAGCTGCGGATCTCGGCGCCACGAGGGAACCGCGCCGACCAGTCGGCCGGCGGCCGGAACGAGAACGAGTACAGATGGGCGGGGATGTCGCAGGCGATGCCGGGATAGGTGTTGTCGCGCCACGTGCCCCCCACGCCGTCGGCGCGTTCGAGCACGACGAAGGACTCCCGCCCGCGGCGCGCGAGCTGCGTCGCCATCCCGAGCCCGGCGAAGCCCGCGCCGATGATGGCGACATCCACGTCGTCCATCGTCAGCGCGCGCTGCTGCGCTCCGGCCGCCCGCCCGGAAGACATGCTCCGGCTCACGCGGACACCTGTGGCAGCGGGAGTTGCCGGTCGGGCTCCGGCACCCCGTAGCGGGTGGTGCGCTGGCGCGGCCTCCGTCCGGCTCGCGCCGCGATGTCGACGACAGCCGCGGCGTCGAGGACACGACCTGACTCCGGTCCCGCGCCCGGCATCAGGGTGCCGTCGAGCAACAGCCCACCCAGATCATCTGCCCCGCCGCGCAACACCAGATCGACGGTGGCCGCGGGCAGTTTGGTCCACGCCACCTGCAGATGGTCGAGGAGGCCTGCGGTCATGAGGCGGGCGACGGCGTGCAACGCGCGGGTCTCCCGCTCCGACGCGGTCCGCGAGGCGGTGTCCGCCAGGTGGGGCGGCACGTTCTCGGGAAGCAGCGGCATCAGGATCAGTTCGCTGAAACCGCCCGTGCGACGCTGGATCTCGAGTAGCAGTCGAAGATGGGCGATCTGGTGTGCGGGCGTCTCGACGTGCCCGTAGAGCATCGTCGCGGTGGAGAAGAGACCCACGCGGTGGGCGGTCTCGATGACGTCGACCCAGCTGCCGACCGGCGGCGCCGTGCCGGTGGGTGAGAGTGTCGCGCGAACGGTGTCGTCGAGGATCTGGGCGGCGGTCCCCGGCACCGACCCCAGGCCCGCCGACCGCAGCCGCTCGAGGTGTTCGACGATCGTGATCCCGGCACGCTCGGCGCCGTCGACGATCTCCGGGGCCCGATAGGCGTGCAGGTGGAGCCCGTCGGCGGCACCCGTGATGTCCTCCACGAGCCGGACGTATCCGTCGGCCGGCAGTTCGGCGGGCAGGGGTCCCTGCATGCAGATCTCGGTCGCGCCGAGTGCGACCGCCTCGGCGACCAGTTCGTCGAGACCCGGGTCGTCGGGTCCGAGCCGGCTGACGACCCCGGTGTCGAAGTTGCGGTTGACCACGAAGGTCAACACCTCCGGGTCGGTCACCTGCCGACGGACGGTGTCGGCCAGATCGCACAATTCGTCGAGCTGCGCACCCGAGGCACCCAGGAGTGCGACCCAGCCGTCATCGTCGAGGGCGTCGGCCCCGAGAGTCGGGTCGTCACGGACACGGCTCAGTGCGGCCGTGACGCGCTCGATCGGGGCCATGATGTCTTCGGCCCACGCGCGCAGAAGCATGTCTCTCACTCTAACGCCGCCCGTCGCGGCACAACGCGGAGCGCCCCTGCGGAGCGGTGGTCAGTCGGGTTCGGGCAGCCGCCCCGTCCAGCCCAGCGCGGCGCACGGCCCGACACCGAGGACGACGAGCAACAAGGTCTGTACGAGGTAACCACTGCTGATCGAGAGCACGACGTCCCCGCCCGGGCCGGGGAGCCCACCGGCGATCACGACGACGAGCCCCCACGCGGCGAGGGGCCCGTACCGCCACGGGGTCGCGGTGAGGCCGGCCGCGAGCCAGAGCAGGACCGCATTGACCACGCCGGCGACGAGTGCCGCGACGGGCAGGGCGACGCCGCCGAAGCGCTGATAGGTGAACGCAACACTCAGGAGCCCGATCGCGAACCCGTCGACGACGAGGAACCCCAGGAGCAGTCGGTCGAGGACGGAACCCGATACGGGCCGAACAAAGCGGGCCATCGAGTCAGTCGATCCCGGCGAACAGGTCCGACTCGCGCGTGTCCGTGGCACCGAGGGACTCGTGACGCTCTGGTTCGGTGAGGATGAAATGCTCGGCGCGGGCGATCGGCTGCAGGATGTTGTTCGACAGCGCGTATTCGGTTCCGGACGCCGCAACGGTCACCTGTGTGGCGTGGGCGGCCAGGGCGGCCACCTTTTGTGGGAGGTACGCGCTGATGTCGATCTCGGTGGTGATGTCGGCGTCGGGATAGCTCGGCAGCTCACCGTCGCGGGGCATCCGCCAGCCGTCGGGTACCGCGGCCACGCCGGCGAGCCCGGAGTCCAGTGCGCTGCGTTCGGTCACCGATTCGTAGATCTTGGTCGGGCCCGGACCGGCTTCCCGGGCGCGGGCGACCGCGGCCGTCGTGACCTCGTGCACCAGTTTGTGGTCGGGATGGCCGTACGTACCAGAGGCGTCGTAGCTGACGACCACCTGGGGTGCGAAGTCGGTGAGCACGTCGACCAACGCTCCGACGGGCTCGTCGAACGGTGCCCGCACGAGTGCGCGCGGGTGGTTCGCGGACGGCGCGCCGGCCATCCCGGAGTCCCGCCATCGGCCCGCACCGCCGAGGAATCGCGGCCGCAACGCGGGTCGGCCGGCGGGACTGAGCTCGGCCAGTGCCCGCGTGAGTTCGAGGACCCGGAAACCGCCGAGCTGGTCGGCGCCGCCGTCGGCGACCAGCTGCGCCCACTCGTCGCCGATCACCTCGCCCTCCTCCCCGAGCGTGAAGGTCAGCACCCGCACGTCGACGCCCTCGGCGAGATACCGGGCGATGGTGCCGCCGGTCATGATCGTCTCGTCGTCGGGATGAGCGTGGACGAGCAGCAGCCGGCGATCCGCCGGAACACCGGTCACGTCAGCTCCCAATCGACCGCGGTCCCGAAGATCGAGACCTGGATGGGTCCGGTGAGCGGGACGTCGCGCACCGCGGACGTAGTTCCCACGACCATCGAGTCCTGGTACAGCGGCCGGTAGATCGCCTGCGCGGCGAGGAGCGGCTCGGCCTCGTTCAGCGTCGGGATCGGGTCGTCCTCGGAGAGTGCGGTGCGCGCGAGCTCGATGAGCCGCGGGTCACACAACCCGGACACGTTGCTGGCATAGCTGTCCCCGGGATCGCCACCGCTCGGCGCGATGCTGGTGGGCGTCGGCGGCGTCGCGGGCGACGGTTCGGTACCGGGCTTGGGCTGGTTGCAGTCGACCTGAGACGCGAGCGACGACGCCGGCGGCACGCCGAGCCCCGACCACCCGACGACCAGGTCGACGCGCTGGTTGGTGAGCGCCGACCCGTACAGCTCGCTGTTGGGCAGCGTCACGACCTGAGCGCGCACCCCTGCACCTCGGAGCTGGTCGACGATGCTCGACGCGGCCGACGTGGTCCGCGGATCGCCGGCGACCGCACCGACACGGACGATGAGGTCCTGCCCGTCGCGCTGGAACGGCAGGATTCCCTCGGGCAGTTCCGGTACCTCGACCAGACCCTCGATCGGGGTCTCGCTCATCCCGGGCGTCGCCGAGCCGCCGGCGGACGGCGCCTCGGACGCGGGCGTGGACCCGGACGGGGACGACGGCGACACCGAGGAGGGCTCCGACGACGACGCCGACGGCACCGGGGATGCCGAGCCGACGGGCTCGGGCGCGGCGCGGCGGTAACCGGCGGCGCCGAGCAGGGCGTCGACCTCGGCCGGTCCGAGGCGCGGGCGGTCGACCGGCGAATAGCCCGGATCCGACGGCGCGAAGACGGTGTTCGCGAACGGTTCGACGACCCAGTCGCCGGCACCGGCGAAGGTGGTCAGTCGCGGATCGACCAACCCGAGGATCGCGCGCCGGACCTCCACCGAGCTCATCGCGTCGGTGCGGGCGTTCACGCTGACACCGAGTGACCGCGACGTCAGGCTGCGGGCGGTCTCGAGACCGGGCAGCGCGGTCAGTTCCGCGTCGGTGGCCGGCGAGGCGCCGAGGGCCACGATGGCCGAGTCGCCGGATCGTACGGAGTCGAGCATCTGGGCCGACGTGCCGGCGCGGCGGAGGACGATCTGATCCAACCGGGGCGGGGTGACCCAGTACCGGTCGTTGCGGGCGAGGCGGACCTCGTCGCGGGTCTTGTCGATCCCCACGATCGCGTAGGGCCCGGCCGAGACCGGCTTGCCGGTGTCCATCCCGGTCTGGAAGCCCGCCGGCGCACCCTTGAGCACGTGACTGGGCAGCAATCCGGTGAACAGCTCTCGCCACGCGGGGTACGGCGACTCGAACCGCACCTCGACGACCTTGCCGCCCTCCCGGGACTGCACCGAGTCGATGAGCCGGTAGCCGGCCGGTGCCACGACGTTGGGCTGCCGGGACATCTGTTGCCACAGGAAGTTGAAGTCGTCGCCCGTCACCGGCAGGCCGTCGGACCACTGGGCGTCGGTGTGGATGCGGTAGGTCACGGTGAACGGCGCCCGCGACGTCACCTCCGCGGAGGTGACGAACGAGCGCTGCAGTTCCCACACCGTCCCGCCCGGGGTCTGGACCGGCGCGAACGCGCTGGGCAGCGTCATCGCCGCGACCGCCGTCGTCACCGGGTTCTGATCGGCGGCGATGTGCGGGTTGAAGCCCGATCCGACCGAGTCGGTGGCGATGTAGATCGTCTTCTCCACCGGGTACTCGGTCGGGGTCGGCGGTGGCCCGGTGTCGCGGACCGGGGGCGGCGGATCCGACATGCAGGCGGTGAGCACCACGAGCAGGGCGACGCTGCACGAGAGGATGCCGAGCAACCGCCCACGGACCCGGTTCGCGGCCTCGCGGCCCGGTCGTGGTCTCGCGCGATTCACCTCGGATACCCCCATGACGAAGAAGCTTCTCGGTCCGTCGGACGCGCCCGCCACCGTGATGCGGCGCCGGAGCGCCATCGACACTCAGCTGACGGCGGCATCCCGGGACTTGGCCCGCGAGCGCTCACGGGCGCGCGTCGTCGAGTCGAGGTGCACCTTACGCACTCGCACGACCTCCGGGGTGACCTCGACACACTCGTCCGCGGCGCAGAATTCCATGGCGCCCTCGAGGTCGAGTTGCATCGGCTTGGCGAGCGTCTCCATCACGTCGGCCGAGGACTGACGCATGTTGGTCAGCTTCTTCTCGCGGGTGACGTTGATGTCGAGATCCTCCTGGCGCGGGTTGATCCCCACGACGTGGCCCTCGTACGAGTCGTCGCCCGGGTTGACGAAGAACGTGCCGCGGTCGGCGAGCTGGATCATCGCGAACGGGGTGACCGTTCCCGACCGGTCGCTGACGAGCGAACCCGTGTGGCGGGCCCGGATCTCGCCCGCCCAGGCGTCGTAACCCTGGAACACCGCGTTGGCGATGCCGGTGCCGCGGGTCTCGGTGAGGAAGTCGGTACGGAACCCGATGAGGCCGCGCGAGGGCACGATGAACTCCATCCGGACCCAGCCGGTGCCGTGGTTGTTCATCTGCTCCATGCGGCCCTTGCGGGCGGCGAGCAACTGGGTGACCGCGCCGAGGTACTCCTCGGGCACGTCGACGGTCAGATGCTCGAACGGCTCCTGGACCTTGCCGTCCACCTTGCGGGTGACGACCTGCGGCTTGCCGACGGTCAGCTCGAAGCCCTCACGACGCATCTGCTCGACGAGGATGGCCAGGGCGAGCTCGCCGCGTCCCTGCACCTCCCAGGCGTCGGGCCGGCCGATGTCGAGCACGCGCAGCGACACGTTGCCGATCAGCTCGGTGTCCAGACGCTGCTTGACCATGCGGGCGGTCAGTTTGTGGCCCGAGACCCGGCCCGCCAGCGGCGACGAGTTGGTGCCGATGGTGACCGAGATCGCCGGCTCGTCGACGGTGATGCGCGGCAGCGGCTGCGGGTTCTCCAGGTCGGCGAGGGTGTCGCCGATCATGATCTCCGGCATACCGGCGACGGCCACGATGTCACCGGCCGATGCGGACTCGGCGGGCGCCCGGTCGACGCCGACGGTGGCGAGGAGCTCGGTGATCTTGGCGCGCTCGACGACGGCCTCACCGTCGACCTCGCGGCACCAGGACACCTGCTGACCCTTGCGGAGGGTCCCGTTGTGGATGCGGACGAGCGCCAGACGGCCGAGGAAGGCCGAGGCGTCGAGGTTGGTGACGTGTGCCTGCAGCGGGGCGTCCGGGTCACCCTTGGGCGCCGGGACGTGTTCGAGCAGGACGTCGAAGAAGGAGTCGAGGTTCTCCCCCGCCGGGATCTCGCCGTCGGCCGGCTGCTCGGTGCTGCAGACACCGGCGCGGCCCGAGGCGTAGAGCACCGGGAGCTCGAGGACGAGCTCGGCGGCCTTCGCGGCCTCCTCGTCCAGGTCGGAGGCGAGGTCGAGGAGCAGATCCTGCGTCTCGTCCACGACCTCCTGGATGCGGGCATCCGGACGATCGGTCTTGTTGACCACGACGATCACCGGCAGCTCGGCGGCCAGCGCCTTGCGGAGCACGAAGCGCGTCTGCGGCAGCGGGCCCTCGGAGGCGTCGACGAGCAGGACCACACCGTCGACCATCGACAGGCCGCGCTCGACCTCACCGCCGAAGTCGGCGTGGCCGGGGGTGTCGATGACGTTGATGACGACCTCGGTGCCGTCCGGCTGGCGCCGGTGGACCGCGGTGTTCTTGGCGAGGATGGTGATGCCCTTCTCACGTTCGAGGTCACCGGAGTCCATCACCCGGTCGACGACCTCGGCGCGCTCGCCGAAGACGCCGGACTGGCGCAGCATGGCGTCGACGAGTGTGGTCTTTCCGTGGTCGACGTGCGCGACGATCGCGACGTTGCGGAAGGTGGGGACAGCGCTCACTGGCTCTCTTTCGTGTGGTTGGGGACCGGCAGCGGCGGCCGGCGTCCGGGTCACTGCCGAACGTGGGGAACGTTCGCAGCCGAACGGCTCTGACCGGCGCGGGGAGCAGATCACCTAGGGATTCAACGTCACAGACTATCGGCTCGGGCGGTGAGACCGCGATCACAGCACCCACAAGAGTCGTAGTTAGGGTCTGCTAACCTCGCCGTATGGGCAAGGTCGACCCGACCAAGGTGGGCTCTCTGAAGCCCAAGAAGAAGTGTTGCAAGAGTTCGACGCGCTGTGTTCGCTGCCCGGTGGTCATCCACCGTATGCGCAAGCTCGACACCTCCGACATGTCGAAGAAAGAGCTGCACAAAGCACTGAAGAAGGCGCGCGCCGCCTGATTCCCGGTCACCCCGGCGGCATCTCCGCCGCACGATCGTCGGACCGGTTGTCGTCGTCGACCGATCGCACGGCGACGGCCACCGCGACGAGCGCGATCCCGACCGCTTCCAGGGGCCGCGGCACCTGCGCCAGCGCGAGCAACCCGATCGCCGACGCCGTCACCGGCAACAGCGCGAGCAGGATCGCGAACTTCGCCTGGCCGACCCGCCGCAGCACGATCTGGTCGAGTGCGTACGGCACCGCGGTCGAGGCGATGCCGAGTAGCAACCCCTGGGCCAGGACCACCGGCAACGCGGCCCCCGCGCGTACCGCGTCGGCCACCCACCACGCGAGCGGCGCGGTGAGCAACGCGGCCACCGCGAAACCGGTCGCCAGGTCCTCGACGCCCGTGCCTCGCGCCGCGACCCGTTTGCCCAGGACGATGTACCCCGCCCAGCAGGCGGCCGCGGTCAGCGCCAGGACGACGCCGATCGCCGTTCCCGACCATCGGACGTCCGCGATCAGGACCACGCCGACCGCCGCCAGGACGAGTGCGGCGACGTCGCGACGCGTCGCAGAACCCAACGCGGCCACCACGATCGGGCCCAGGAACTCCAGGGCGACGGTCGTGCCCAGGGGCAGGTGCGCGAGCGCCTCGTAGAAGGCGATGTTCATCCCGGCGGTGATCAGCCCGAAGCATCCGGCGAGGCGCAATCGCTCCCAGCGCCAGGCGCCGCGGGGTGGACGCACCCACAGGAGCAACACCAGCGCGGCCCCGGCGATCCGCAACCACGCGACGGCGGCCGGGGAGATGACGTCGAACAGGCCGACGGCGACGGCCGCGCCGAGATACATCGATGTCGCTCCGACGACCATCAGTCCCGGCGGGACCAGCACGTCTCGTCGTGTCACCGGCACGACGACCTCCTCGCCGGCCCACGCGGCGTCACGACCCGATCACCGCGACCCGTTCCGGCACCAGACGCATCCGCACCCGGTCGCCGATCGCGACGAAGGCATCGGTGACCGCATCGATCTCGCCGACCGGGGTGTCGATGCGCACGCGCGGGCCGGCCGGGAGTTCGGCGACGAGCACGACGGTCGCCGTCGTTCCCGGCCTCTCCGGCGCATCGGACGGCGTGGGTCCGATCGCCACCGACTCGGGCCGCAGGCCGAGCCGGCACGGACCGTCGGGACGATCCAGCGGCATCTCACCGAGGACGGTCTGCGCGACGCCCGACCGGACCTGGGCATCGACGACGGTCGTGGCGCCGAGGAAACGCGCGGTCCACTCGTCGACCGGGTGTCGCCACAGCGCCGCCGGAACGTCGGTCTGGATCATCACCCCGTCCCGCATGACCGCGATCTCGTCGGCCATGGTGGCCGCCTCGGCGTGGTCGTGGGTCACCACCATCGTCGGCACGCCGGCCGCTCGGACGATCTCCGAGATCTCCACGGCCAATTCGTCTCTCAACCGCCGGTCGAGCGCGGCGAGCGGCTCGTCGAGCAACAGCAGACGCGGACGCGGGGCCATGGCACGCGCGAGCGCGACCCGTTGGGCCTGGCCGCCCGACAGGGTCTCGACGAGACGCTTGTCGTAACCGGTGAGTCCGACGACGTCGAGCATCTCGGCGACGCGATCGGCGATGGCGCGGCGCGACCAGCGCCGCACCTTCAGCCCGTACGCGACGTTCGACGCGACACTGCGCCCGCCGAACAATTGCCCGTCCTGGAAGACGACCCCGAAGTCCCGCCGATGGACCTCGACGCCGGCGAGGTCGCCTCCGCCGAACCGCACCGTTCCACCGACCGGCGACTCGAGTCCGGCGATCGTCCGGATCAGGGTCGACTTGCCGCACCCCGACGGGCCCAGGATCGCGGTCACCAGCGACCCCTCTCCCCCGAGCCGCCACGACAGACCGTCGATGACGGTCTCGCCGCCGTACGCGACCGTGAGGTCGGAGATCTCCAATGAACTCTGCGTGGTCACAGCAGCGGCACCTCCGAGCGGGGCCGGAACGCCTCGACCACGACGACTGCGACGACCGTCGCGATGACGAGGACCACCGAGGCGGCCATGGCGGTGGCCAGGTTCTCGGCCCCCGGGCGGTTCAGAGCGGACCCGATGAGTACCGGAAGAGTGGTCGTGTCCGCGCGGGCGAGGAAGCTCGTCGCGCCGAACTCGCCCAGGGCCATGACGAAGGCGAACCCACCGGCAGCCCCCATCGACCTTCCGACGATCGGCAGGTCGACGGTCGCGAACACGCGAAACGGCGTGGCTCCCAACGTCGCCGCGGCATGCCGCAACCGGACCGGCACCGACTCGAGTGCGGGCATCATGATGCGGATGACCACCGGAATCGCGATGAGGGCCTGGACCAGTGGGATGACCGCGGGCGATGCGGCGATCTCGTACGGCAACGACGCCAGCACGATGAGGTAGCCGAATCCGAGTGTGACAGCACTGATCCCGAGTGGGATGAGCGAGACGGCCGAGCCGATCGCCCCGACGACTCCGTGCGCGCGATGCAGCGCGACGGCGGCGAGCGTACCGACCACCAGGGCGATGGCGGTCGCCGCAGTGGCGGTCACCAGCGAATAGCGCAGGCTCTCCAGGGGTGTCACCCCATTGACGGGTTCGGCCAGTGCGCGGTAGCCGGCGAGGGTCCAGTCGCCGTGGGCGACCGGTCGGACCGACCGCACCATCAGCACCAGGACCGGTCCGACGAGGAGGACTGCTGTCCACGCCCCCACCACCCAGACCGCCGGCCGCGTCCAGCGGCCGCCGGCGACCCTGCGGTTCCGTTCGGCCCGCCGGGCGCCGCCACCCGATCCGCGGCTCGCCGGATCGGCGAACACCCGCGTCAGCAGCAGCGCCGCCATGACCACCACGATCTGCAGCATCGACAGCGCGACCGCCTCGGGAATCCGGAAGTATCCGATGGCCTGCGTGTAGATCTCGGTCTCCAGGGTCCGCAGCTCCCCGGCGCCGAGAATGATCACGACGCCGAAACTGGTGGAACAAAACAGGAAGATCAGCGCGGCCGCCGACGCCGTGGCGGGCACCAGGCGCGGCACGACCACGGTCATGGTCGCCCGAATCCGGCCCGCCCCGAGCGACCGTGCCGCCTCGAGCAGCCGCGGGTCGAGGTTGCGCCAGGCCGCCCCGACGACGCGGACGACGACGGCGATGTTGATGAACATGTGTGCCGCGAGCACGGCCGGCAGCCCGGATTCGATGTGCAGGAACGCCAATGGGCCGGACAGCAGAGAACGGAAGGCGACACCGACGACGACCGTCGGCAGCACGAATGGCACGGTCACCACGACGGCGAGCACGACCGCGGTGGTCCCGCGGACCCGGGCGAACAACCACGCGATGGGTGCGGCGGCGACGAGCGCCAGGACCGTCGAGGCGGCCGCCTGGCCCAGGGTGACGCCCAGAAGCCCCAGGGCGTCGGTGCGGTCGAGCAGTTCGAACAGGCCCACCCCGGAGTCACGGGCGATCGTGACGGCGCGCCGGACGAGCGCGATCACCGGCCAGGCGAACAGCACCACGACGAACAGCGCCGGGACCACCCACAGCGCAACCGGTCCGGCGGCCCGGGCCACCCGGGTCACCACTGTCCCGGCCGGGGTCACCGAGTCGTCACCGGCCGACCGCGGCACGCCACTGATCGAGCCACATCTCGCGGTTCTCCGCGATCGTGGCGGGCGGCAACGACGACATCCAGGCGGGCACCTCCGCGCGCGCCGGCCATCCCGCGGGCAGCGGGGTGTCGCGCTGCACCGGGTAGACATACATCGAGTTCGGGAGTTCTTTCTGCACAGTGGGACTCAGCATGAAATCGACGAGCCTGCGGGCGCCGGTCGAGTTCCGGGTGCCCTTCAGGATGCCGATGTACTCCACCTGCGGGAAGCAGCTGTCGAGCAGCGCGCTCGTCCCGGGCGTCGCCGCCGGCGACGAGGCGTAGGACAGCACGATGGGTTTGTCGCCACGGCCCTCTCCGGCGGTGAAGAGCTGGTTGTAGGCGACCTCCCAGCCCGAGACGATGGTCGCGCCGCCGCCGACGACCTGCTTCCAGTAGTCCTGCCAGCCGTTTCCGAGCGCACCGACGGTGGTGAGCAGGAACGCCGTGCCCGGCGAGGAGGTCGCCGGGTCGGTCACCGCGGTGAGCGAGGCGAATTCCGGGCGGGTCAGGTCGCGGAAGCTCGCCGGTGGGGTCAGAGACCTGGATTCGAACCAACCGTCGTCGATGTTGAGGCACACATCCCCGCGGTCGACGGCCGTGAGCTGCCCCTCCGCGCCGGGCACCGCGAAATCGGCGGCACCGTCGGCCGCGGCGGGTGACTCATAGGACTCCAGGGCGCCGGCGTCGATCGGACGCGAGGCGAAGGTGTTGTCGATGCCGAAGACCGCGTCTCCCTTGGGCGCACCCGGGGTCAGTGACACCGTCGACGCCAATTGCCCGGCGTCCCCGGACTTCACGATCTTCAGGGTCAGTCCGGTCTCCTGGCGGAACCCGTCGATCACCGACTCCGGCAGTTCGAAGGAATCGTGGGTGAGCAGCGTGACCTCGGCGCCCGACGACGAGTCGTCGGCGCACGCACTCGCCGACGTCGCGGCGAGAATGACGGCGGCCGCACCGACCACCAGTCGCGTCAGTCGCGACCTCCCGCGTGGGCGACCCGACGCGTCAGCGCGCAGCTCTGTCACTTCAGACTCCTGTTCGACCGTCCCCGATCCCCGATTCTCCTCATCCAACCAGGTTGCCGCCTGTCCGTTCGATTCAACCGCCCCGACGTCACTTCGATAACAATTGCATCAATTACCACAACAACCCCACCCGTAACAGACCGGCGGTCTGGACAGTGGAACCCGCGGGGGGCTTAGAATGACCCGCGACGACCCGGGTGAGAGGATGGACTGTCCGCTACCCGACACCCGGGCGGATGACACGACCCGCGAGGCGCTGATCGACTGATCGTCGGCGCCACGACCGTTAGGACACACCAGTGCGTTTCTCCCGGCCACTGAGGTTGCGATCCGGCCATGCCCCGCGTCGACTCCGGACCCGTCGACTCCTCGTCGCCGTGTCGGCGCTCGCGGCGGCGACCTCACTCGCGATGCCGATGGCCGCGCAGGCCGCCCCGGCCCCGAAGGTCGACCAGCGCGTGCTGGACTCGCTCGGCGCGTTCGCTCCCGCGATCATCGGCTCCGTGGCGACGCCCGGACCCGACGGCAAGGTCTCGGTCGACCTGCTCCGCCAGGCCCAGTCGTTCGCCGACACCCCCGGTATGCCGGCTGAGGTCAGCAAGATCTGGCGCTCGATCGCCGACTTCCTCGGCGAACCCGGCCGCAAGCAGGCCGCGCGTCAGCTCGCCGCCGAGCCCAAGCCCGGCGATCCCGAGATCCCGCAGGGCCCGAATGCCCCGAAGATCCAGGAATTCCTCTACCCGACCTTCGGCCTCGGCTGCATCCCCGGCGGCGGTTCGCTCGGTCGCGCCCTGGTCACCGCCGGACCGCAGGAGGCACCTGCCCCCGGCCCCAAGCGCGGCGAGAGCGGTTACGTCTACACCTCGCTCGGCACGGGTCCGGCGATCGACAACAAGGCCGCGCCGCTCACGGTCAGCTGGTTCAACGTCGACACCGGTCGCACGGGTACCACGACGCTCAAGCGCAACCCGAAGATCAACGTAAAGGAAGGCCCCGGCACTTTCACCGGTATCTCGCGAACCGGCAAGGGCCGCGTCATCTCGGCGATCCACGGCAACGTCACCACGAAGACGAAGGGCAAGGTCGTCTCCTGCACCATCGTCCCGGTGATCGGGCTCGCGATCATCTGATCTCTTTCTCCTCTCACGACGAAGGCACCCCGGCTCGCAGACGGGGTGCCTTCGTCGTGAGAGGACCTGCGCTCAGGGCGCCACTATCGGAAGGCGCGGCAGATCACGTGAACATCGGCCGAACAGAACGCGAAATGGCATGCAAGACATATCAAGACCGTCCGTCACGCAAACAGTCCGACATTCGCCACTCTCATGGCGTACAAACGTCATCTGTCGGCACCATGTCGTGAGGAGTTCTCGATGGGACCCGTGCTCGGTGAGTTACTACCCCTTGCGGTGGGTGTCGCGGTGTCGCCGATCCCGATCATCGCGGCGATCCTCATGCTCCTGGGACGCCATGCGCGCACGACGAGTATCGGTTTCGCGATCGGCTGGCTTGTCGGCATCGTCGTCGCGGTGGCCGTCTTCGTGGCCCTCGGAAGCGCCGTCGACCTCGACGGATCGTCGTCGAGCACCGGTTGGATGAAGATCGCGCTCGGTGTCGTTCTGCTCGTCGTCGGGTTGCGTCAGTGGCGTTCCCGGCACGCGGAGTCCGCGACGCCGAAGTGGATGTCGGCCATCGACGAGATGCGTCCGGTGACCGCCACGGGTATCGCGTTCGCGCTGGCGGCGATCAATCCGAAGAATCTCGTTCTCTGCGCGGCGGCGGGTGTCTCGATCGCCTCGGGCGCGCTGTCGATGCCGCAGGACGTGATCGCGGTGGCGATCTTCGCACTCCTGGCCTCGACCTCGGTCGTGGTCCCGGTCGTGGGCTACCAGCTCGCCGCGGCCCGCCTGCGCGAACCACTCGACCGCCTCAAGTCGTGGCTGCAGGCGAACAACGCGACGGTGATGGCGGTGCTGATCCTGGTCATCGGAGTCGTGTTGATCGGCAAGGGAATCGGCGGCGCGAGCTGAGCGTGCCGGCGGTGGTCGGCCTCTGTGCGGCGGTCCGAGGCCGTGCTCAAGGGCACTGAACCCGCAGTTCGCCGCGGTTTCGGTCTCTCGCGGATCGCGCCCATGTCACAGGTCGGACTCGCGACTTGCCGGGTTCCGAGTCTTCGTGGTCTCTTGTAACTCGAGTCCCATCTGTCACACCCGCCACACGTGGCGGGTGCTCGGCCGTCACAGCCGGTTGCCCCAAGGAGAGCCATGTCCCTCACGTCTCGGTTCACGCGTTCCGACGCTCCGCGTCGCGTCACTCGCAGCCGCGCGATCCAGCGCTGCGGCGCCTGTCTCATGGGTGTGGCGATCGCGGCGGCCACCCTCACCGCCACCTCGGCACCGGCGGCGGCCGAGCCACTCATCCCCGCCAACCTGCTCGGCGCGCTGTCGATCCCGTTCGACGCCGAGCTGGCCGGGGCGGTCCGGCTGCTCAAGGCCGCGGGTGTCGACCAGATCGCCGTGCAGGCCGCCCAGACGATCATGGGGAGCGCCGGACAACTCTCGGTCGAGGACATCGCCGGGCGTGCGGGAGCTCTCCCGCTCCCCGCGGCCGCCGAAGGCGCACCCGCGTCGGCCGCCACTCCGGTCGCGGCCCCGACCGACCCCATCGCCCTGTTGCGCACGCTCGGCATCCAGACGCTCACCCCGTCGGTGTCGCCGTTCTGTACCGCCCCCACCGCCGACAACCCGCTCGGACTCGTCACCGCCGGAGCAGGCGCCGTGGCGGGTCCTTGGCCCATGAAGACCGACCCCCTGACCCAGCTCAAGCCGCTGCTCGACATGATCCCCGGCGTGAAGCTGCCCGAGAAGCTCAACCTCGTCGAGAAGGGCGAGACCGCATACGCTTTCGTGCCCGCCTCGCCGACGGCCGGTAGCGGCGGCACAATGCAGGTCGCCTGGTTCAACACCAGCACGCTCCAGGGCGGCTTCGCCGATCTCGACCCGATCACCGACCGCACCGCGCTGACGGCGCTGCCCCTGCTGTCCGGGGTCCGGCTGGCACCGGTGAAGACCGGCAGCGGCACCATCCTGTCGGCAGTCTTCGGCAACGCCAGCAACGGTACCCAGAACTGCTGGTTCCTACCTGCCGTCGGCATCGTCAATGCTTGACGCACAACGCTTTTCGCATCCGGTCACGCCTCACAGAACGAACTGACGACACATGAACCCCCACGGCAACACTTCGAAACCACGGAGTGCCCACCTCGCACGCGCCCTCGCGGCCGCAGTCGCGCTAACGATCGTCGTGGCCCCGGCCGCCGTCGGCATGACGGCGACGGCCGCGGCCGAACCTACTCCGGGAACATCGACGCCAGGCGTGGCCGAGCCGTCGGCAGAACCGTCGTCGACGGACAACAGCGCGCCCGCCGACGACAATGCGGGCACCGTCGACACGCGAGGTCCGGGACAGACGCCGGGCGCCGTCTACGCCAATCGCGAACTCCCCCGGGCACGTACGGTAGCGGGCGCCGGGTCCGGAAACGACTTCACGTACTGGAGCACCGGCGCCGACGGCAAGGCCCATCTGTCCTCGGGCGTGTTGATGGTGCCGGGCGGGCGGGCGCCGGCCGGCGGTTGGCCGATCGTCGCCTGGGCCCACGGTTCGCGCGGCATCGCCGACCGGTGCGCACCGTCGTCGCGGCCCACCGCCGAGGACACCGACGAGCTCAAGCGATGGCTCGGTCGTGGATATGCCGTCGTCAGTACCGATTACGCGGGCGTCGGGACCCCCGGCACGCCGCAGTACTACGATCTCGAGGCCACTGCCCGCAACATCGTCGACGCGGTGCGCGCCTCTCGGGACATCGCCGACAACCTGTCGCGCTCGTGGGCAGTGGTCGGCGAGGGCCAGGGAGCCGCGGCCGCGATCACGCTGGCCCGACTGGCCCCGACCATCCAGGGCGGCAAGCTCGACTTCAAGGGTGCCGCGGCGAGTTCGATTCCCGCCCAGTTCGGTTCGCTCGTGGCCAATCTCGGGCCGTCGTCCGCGGCGATGCCGTCCGGGCTGGCCGCCGACGCGCTGTACACGCTGAGCGCGATCCGCAACGCGCAGTCCGACCTCGATCTCGACGCCTACCTCACCGACACCGGCAAGAAATGGCTGACCAAGGCCGCCGCGTCGTGTGTCACCGAGTTCGCGCGTGAGGTGGACGGTCTCGCCATCGGCTCGCTGTTCACCAAACCGCTGTCAGGGAACACCGAACTCACCGCCCTGCTGACCAAGGCGACCGAGCTGCCCACTCGCGGCTTCGAGCGTCCGGTCCTGATGACGCAGACCCTGCAGGACACCTCCGTCGTCGTACCGCTCACCCTCAAGTACCTCAACGACGCCCGGGTCGGCGACAGAAAGGTGTCGGCGCGTACCTATCTGACGCTCGACGGTGCCCAGTCGAAGCGGTTCTCCGACAACGACATCCGCGCGTTCGTCGCCCGCGTCCTGCGGTGAACCGAACGTTCCGGATCGCCTATGCGGCCACTGCCGCGGCAGCGACGATCGCCGGGTCGGCCGGTGATCGACGCAGCGCCGCGATCACCAAACCGCTGCCGATCGCGCTTCTCGCGGCGCGGGTGGCCGCCGGAGCACGACGCCGCCCGGTCGCCGACACCGTCGCCCTGGCGTCCGTCGTCGGGTTCTCCGCGCTCGGCGACCGGTTCATGTTGCAGGAGGAATTCGAACACGACGACCCGGCCACGAAGGATCGTTTTCTCCGCAGGGGTGCAACGTCTTTCGCGGGCGCACAGTTGAGCTACGCGGTCGCGATGTGGCGTGCCGGCGCACGACCGACGGTTCGGTCCGTCGCGCCGCGGGTGGGCGTTCTCGCCGAGTCGGCGACGGTGCTGAGCCGACACCGCCCTGCCCTGCTGCCGGTTCTGGGGACGTACGGCAACACGCTCGCGACGATGTCGGCGCTGGCGGCGGACGTGCCGACGCCGCAACCGCGCTTGCGGGCGGGCGGGTGGTTCTTCCTGCTCTCCGACCTCGCGATCATCAATCGACGACACCTGGTCACCGACCCTCGACTCCGGGTGGCCGGCGAGGCCTGGGTGCTCGCAAGCTATTTCACCGCGCAGTACCTGCTGATCGGCGGACTCGCCGACCGGTGAGTCAGGCGACCGCGCGGCCCGAGCAGGTCGAGTACTTCGGATTGGTCATCGGTAAGAAGGCCAGCGCACCGATCTTCTGGCGGATCGTGAAGGCGACGGGACCGCTGCCCGGATGGATGTCGACCTGCCATTTGATGGTGTACCCGCGGCCCGGAACAGTGGTGACGCCGGTACGTCCGGTCCGCAGGTTCCGCCACGACACCGACACCTCGTAGGTGTATTCGAGGGCCACTGCTCGGGCACGGTCGGTGCCGATGAGCGCGATGACGGGTCCGGGTAGTCCGTCCGCGGGGTGCCGGATCTGGTTGAACACGTCCACGCGGACCTTGACCGTGCCTGCCGGCCACGGGTTGACGCTGTCGCACCGCAGGGTGGTGACGTAGTTCGCCCCGTCGTCTGCCGGTGCGGCCCCGGCGGCTCCAGTACCGAACAGCGACACGGCCAGCGCCAGCACGGCGCCGGCCACCGTCGCGACCGTTCCCACTCCGACGCGTCCCCGCCGACGTCTGCCGTTCTCGAAGCCGACCGTGTTCTCCCCGCTCATCATGGGGGCAGTCTAGAGCCGCACGCGGGTGCCGTCTGCCAGAATCGACCCCATGCCGAAGATCCAGATCGCGCAGGAACCCGCGGCCGACGAACTCCTGTCGAACGATTCGTTCGCCCTCCTCACGGGAATGCTCCTCGACCAGCAGTTCCCGATGGAACGGGCCTTCGCCGGGCCGGCCAAGATCCGTGACCGGTTCGGCACGATGGATCCGGTCGAGATCGCCGACGCCGACCCCGAGGCGTTCGCCGACCTGTGTGCCACTCCCCCGGCCATCCACCGCTACGGTCGGTCGATGGCCGGCCGGGTCCAGGCGCTCGCGAAAGTCGTCGCCGAGGAGTACGGCGGCGACGCCGCACGCATCTGGACCGAGGCCGCCGACGGCGCGGACCTGATGAAGCGATTGCGCGCCCTGCCCGGGTTCGGCGACCAGAAGGCAAAGATCTTCGTCGCGCTCGTCGCCAAGCAGCTCGACGTCAAGCCGTCGGGCTGGACCAAGGTCGCCGGCGACTACAGCAAGAAGGGGTTCCGGTCGGTGGCCGACGTGACCGGCCCGGATTCGCTGCAGAAGGTCCGCGACTTCAAGAAGGCGGCGAAGGCCGCCAAGGCGGCAGAGGCACCGGCGACCGGTGCGCGGTAGCGACACCGCCCTTCGAAATCACCGAACCCTCGCCCCGAACGCCGGTCGGTTGGCCTAGGGTCGGAAAGCATGGAGTCCCTTCCGGATCGGCCGCCACCCGACCGTCGCCGCGTCGACCGTAGACCGGTGGCCACGGCGGACGCGGGCCGTGCGCTCGTCGAGATGCCGTTCCGACTCGGTTTCGCGGTCACCGGGGTGGTGCTCAGTGCAGCCGAGTCCGCAGTCGCCATCGCCCGTATCACGGCTGGGAGCGTGCAGAACGAGATCGCACTGGCAGTGGGCGTCGACGCCGACGAGCTCGGATCACTCCGGACGCCGCTCGCTCTCCTCAACCAGCTGTCCGAACTACTCGGCCCCGAGCGGCCGTTCGGCAGGATCCTGGCCAACGGCGGTCCGCTGGAGCGACTGCTCGATCCCGGGGGTGTCGTCGACCGGCTCACCGCCCCGAACGGTCCGCTCGACAAGCTCACCGCCGAGGGCGGACTCCTCGACCAGGTCGCCGAGGAACGAGGCATCCTGGTGCGCCTCACCGCGAAGGGTGGACCGCTGGACCGGTTGACCCGGCCGGGTGGCGTGGTCGACCAGTTCACCGAGAACGAGGGCATCCTCGAGCGCCTCACCTCCGAGGGCGGCATCGTCGACAAGTTGACCGCGCCCGACGGTGTGCTCGAGAAGGTGACCGCCGCGGGAGGCATCCTGGACCGGCTCGCCGAGGACGACGGCCTGCTCGATCAGCTCCTGGGCGAGAACGGCGCGGTCGAGCGTGCGATCGCACCGGGCGGGCCGCTGGACCGGATCTCCGAGCTCACCGAGGTCATCGGGCAGCTCGGACCCAACCTGCTCGCCATGCAGGAAACGGTCCACGAGCTCGCCGAGACCGTCGACCTGCTCAACCAGACGGTCGCACCGCTCGGCGGTCTCGCCGAACGACTTCCCAAACGCCTCACCCGTCCGCCGAAGGGGTCGGGCGGCAATGGACACGAAGACGCTCCGGCGGACACGAACGGGTACCCGCGGAGTTAGCCGCCACAGGCCACGCCGAGCGCCGGGTCAGAATGGCGGGGGCTCGTCGTCGTGGGTTGTCGCTTGATGGTGGGCTGCCTCGTTCCGGGCGCGGCGGTTAGCTTCGCGCTGTTTGTTGTTGCGGGCACGTTCTTCTCGCCGCTTCGCGTGTTTGGCGGCGGTGCGTTCGGTGATCGTGCGCGGTGGTCGGCCTTGCTGTTGTCTGCCTTGCCGTTCGGGCACGATGATCCGCGGTGTCGGTGGGGCTTTCGCGGCTTGTTCGAACCGGATGCGACGCAGGTTGGGGAAGAGGTCTTCGAGGGTTTCGGCCTCGCCGGGGATCACAAAGCCCTCGGGCGTGACGTATTCGGTGACCAGGCGGCCCTCGTCGTCGCGGTACTGCACATCGGTCCAGTCACCGTGGGTCTTGTGGAGATGACCGGGACGGCATTTGGCGTTGAGGTTCTCACTCGAGGTCGCACCCCCGCGTGCCGGCCGGGCGTGGTCGTACTCGGCGACGTGATCGACATCGGCGGTGAATGCCGAACGCGTGCAACCCGGCTCGGTGCAGTAGCCGTCGCGCACCCGCACGAACTCCGCGCACGCACTTGTCGGACGATACGGGTCACCAGGCAGGGCAGCCGGGTAGACCACCACGACCTCCGACGACACCGGCTCCGCCGACGATGAGGCCGAAGTCGGGGGCGTCGACGCGTCACCCGCGCCGCCGGCGTCGGTGTTGGTGTTGGTGTCGGCGTCATCTGTAGCCTGCTGTGGCGCGGCGATGTTCGCCGTACGCGTGGTGTCGTCGTCGTATCCGCCCTCGCCGGTCGCGGCTGGGCCGCCGGCGACGACCTGCGACGGTGGTGTGCGGACCGGGGTGACCGGCCTGATCGTCGCGTCGGGCCGGGCGGCAAGGTCGCGCACATGCTCGTCGGAGATGACTCCGTGCCCGTCGACCCAGCCGGGTCCGGACCCCCCGGCCAGGGTGTCGGCGTCGGTGACCACGTGAATCACGATCTCGGTACTCGCCGCCGCACCGGCAGGATCGACTGGTGTTGTGGTGCAGTCGGACTGACCGCACGCACACGTGAACGCTGTTCGGGTGAGCAACGCGTACATGGCGTCGGACTTACGTTCCCCGAGGGTGCGGCCATCCCGGTCGCAGACGGATGCGGCCAACTCCCGTACCGAGGCGTTGGAAGCTCGGATGTTCTCGGCGGCCATGACCGCGGTGATCTCACCGGTGCCGTCACCGTGGTTCTCGGTCCACACCCCGCGTTTGTCGAGCGCTTCGCGGCGCCGTTCCCGGACGGCGTCGGCGTCGTGGCCGAAGACCAGGCGGTCGATCATGTCGCGCAAACCGGACGTCGACCACGACCCGGACCGGGAGCGCAGCAGGTCGGCGATCGATTCGTCGAGCACCTCGATGATCCGGCGGCTGGCGGGGTCGTCGGGGTCGAGAAGGTGATCATCGGACACCAAGTGCGTGCGTCCGATGATCTCCCGGATCTGGTGCGGCCCGATGACACCGTCGCGCAACGTCTCCAACACCCGCGGCAACCGGTCACGCAGACACAGCGCCTCGTCGACCAGCATCCCCGCCCGGTAGCGGGTGATCCCGGCCTCGCGCGAGACCCGGGCGACGATGTCACCGAAACCGTCGGAGACGTAACTGTTGCCGACAGTGGTCAACAGCCGATCGCAGAGCACCAGGATCGTCTGGTAGCGGCACCACGCCAGATATGACTCGCCCGCGCGGATCGACCCCAGGCGCTGCATATGGGTGGCGGTGTCGGCTTCGGCCGGGCGGGCAGGATCGACCCCGGCGAGGAACTCGCCCGGCAGATCCGTCCATGCCCCCACAGTGACTCCCCCAAAGTCGTTGCCGCCCGGCCTGGTTGACCGGTCCAACTGATACATCCAAGGTAGACCCGACCACCGACAAGAATTCGCACCCGACGATCAGCCCTCGACATCTGGCTATGGTCGGCGGCGCAGATCACGTCGAATTCGCTGGGAGCGGGGACATTGGTCGCCAGGCCCTTCGTGACGCGGCCCGGCCGCCGTCGTGGATCACGAAAGAACCGTTGTGCGCGGCGCGAGCCCTTCTACTGCTCCCTGAGCCTGGATCTTTCATGTGGGGTTGTGTTTGGTGGGGTTGTGGTGTGGGCGTGCGGGTTTTCCGGCGTTGTGTCGCCGGTTCTTCGTTGTCCTGGGTTGTCGGGTGGGGGCTGCGGTGACCGGGTGAATCACCCCTGGTTTGATGCCGCTTCCTTCTGAGTCAGGAAGGATGAGCTCATGCCTAAAAAGATCGATCCAGAGGTCCGTTCGAGGGCTCTGCGGTTGCTGGAGGCCCACGGCGGCGAGTACACGTCGTTGACTGCCGCTGCCGAAGCGATCGCTAAGCAGGTCGGTGTCGGCGGAGAGACGGTACGCGGGTGGGCAGTGCAGGCACAGGTCGATGCCGGCGCCCGCTCCGGGACCACCTCGAAGGAGTCCGCCGAGATCAAGCGTCTCAAGGCGGAGAACAAGCAGTTGCGAGAAGACGTTGCCATTCTGAAGGCGGCGACAACTTTCTTCGCGGGGGAACTCGACCCCCGCAACCGATGATCGTGGCGTTCATAGATCAGATGCGCAGCAACGGTTTTGCGGTCGAGTCGATCTGCCGGGTCCTGCGTGAGCAGGGCTGCATGGTTGCCGCACGAACCTACCGGGCATGGCGAACACGAATGCCTGCTGCTCGTACCGTCTCCGACGCTCACGTCGTCGATGCGGTGCGCAATGTCGTCTGGCGCACCGATGACGACGGCCGACGGAAGATGACTCCCGAGGGCCTCTACGGGCGGGTGAAGATGCGCGCCCATCTGCACCGCACAACACTGCCTGGGGTGTCCTACGGCGCTGTTGATCGAGCAATGAAAATGCTAGGCCACAACGGAATTCGAAGATCCAAAGGGGTCCGCACGACCGTCCGCTCCGCTGACGGTGTACGCGCGGAGGATCTGCTGAACCGACAGTTCAGTGCCGCCGAACCCAACCGGGTCTGGGTGACCGATTTCACCTACTGCCGGACATGGGCCGGGTGGGTGTACGTGGTGTTCATCATCGACGTGTTCTCCCGTCGAATCGTGGCGTGGCACGCATCGACATCGAAGACAGTCGAGCTGGTGACGGTCCCGCTTCGGATGGCGCTGTGGCAGCGCAAGCGGGAAGGGCATCCGGTGAAAGCCGCTGAGCTGATTCACCATTCAGATGCGGGAAGTCAGTACACATCGGTTACACTGACTGAACGTCTGCGACTCGAAGACATCGCGGCGTCGATCGGAACGGTCGGGGACGCCTACGACAACGCGCTGGCCGAGTCGGTGAACGGCTTGTACAAGACCGAATTCATCCGGACCACGATCTTCCACTCCGGTCCGTACAAGACAGTCTCCGACGTCGAGTTCGCGACCGCTGGTTGGGTCGACTGGTACAACAACAGCAGACTGCACTCGAGTATCGGCCAGATCCCCCCGACCGAGCTCGAAACGCTTCACTACGCTGGCCTCGGCCCCGAGGACCAGCCCAATTGGAGGCGGCACAGAACCTAGGGTGATTCAGGCTGGGTGTACGCGGCGTTCGTCCTGGACGTGTTCTCGCGGATGGTCGTCGGCTGGCAGGTCTCGACCACCATGCACACCGACCTCGCCCTCGACGCCCTGAACATGGGATTGTGGGCACGGTCGC
>NZ_JAFFZF010000049.1:0-31439 GCF_016924115.1 Gordonia sp. BP-119 | reverse complement strand
GCGCCCGCGCCAACGTTTCCAACGTCTCCCGCTCGGCTTTCGTCAACCGCAAACACGCTGCCGGTGCACTCATCAACCCAGCCTACCGAACAACGAGCTAGACAATTGCGAGACACACCACTAGATCTGGCCGAAACGGCGGAGCGCTTCCTCACGCTCGGCCTTGTGATCGACCATCGGCTCGGGATAGTCGTCGGCTTCGACGTCACCGACCCAGCGTCGGACGTACTCGCCGTCGGGATCGAACTTCTTGGCCTGCGCCTCGGGGTTGAACACCCGGAAGTACGGCGCCGCATCGGTTCCCGTACCGGCGGCCCACTGCCAGCCGTGGTTGTTCGACGCCATGTCACCGTCGATGAGCTGCTCGAGGAACCATTCCGCTCCCCACCACCACGGCAGGTGCAGGTCCTTGACGAGGAAGGACGCGGTCACCATGCGCACCCGATTGTGCATGTACCCGGTCTCCGCGAGCTGACGCATCCCGGCGTCGACGAGCGGAAAACCGGTACGCCCTGCCTTCCATGCGTCGAAACGCTCGTAGGCCTTCTTGTCGGTGTCGAGGTCGATGCCGTCGAACTGTCGATTCCAGTTGTGCCACAAGCTATGTGGCCAGTGGAACAGCACGTCGGCGTAGAAGTCGCGGAAGGCGAGTTCGCGTAGATACGCTTGCGGCCCCCTCGAGGCTCCGTCGCTGCGCTCCTTCGCACCTCGGGGAGCAGAACCAGACTTGCCGAGATCGGCGGCCATCGTGCGGGGATGGATGTTGCCGTACTTGAGATACGCCGACATCCGGCTGGTGCTGTCACCCGCGGGATCGTTGCGGCCGGAGTCGTAGTCGGCGAGACCGTCGTCGACGTACTCGGCCCACCGCTCGAGCGCCGCGTCCTCACCGGCGGGCAACGACAACCCGGTCGGCGACTTCGGTATCTTGATGCGCCCGGTCTTCGTCAGCTCGGACGGATCGACGATCTTCTTCGCAGGCACCGACGAGTCGGCGGGCGCACGCCAGCCGTGGTCACGCCACCGCTTGAAGTACGGCGTGAAGACCTTGTACGGCTCGCCGTCGTCTTTGGTGACACGACCGGGTGAGACGAGGTACGGCGACCCGGTGGCCACGAGCTCGATGTCGCCGAGCGCGTCGGCGACGGCCTCGTCGCGTCGGCGGCCGAACGGGGCGAAGTCCTCGGAGATGTGCACCCGTTCGGCGTCGACCGCCCGGGCCAGCTTCGGGATCTCGACCTCGGGTCGGCCCCGCACGACGAGCAGCTTGCCGTCGAGCTTGTCGTCCAGTTCCCGCAGGGAGTCGAACAGGAACGCGAGCCGCCGCTCGCCCGCGGACTTCTCCAGCCGCGGGTCCACCACGAAGCACACGAGGACCGACGAATCGGTCCTCGAGGCGGCCGCGGCGAGCGGCGGGAGGTCACTCAGGCGTAGATCGCGCCTGAGCCAGACCAGTTCGGTGGCGGACGTCAGCCCACTCCGAGCAGGTCGATGACGAACACGAGGGTCCGTCCCGAGAGACGGTGTCCGGCACCGGCCGAGCCGTAGGCCAGCTCGGGCGGAACCGTCAGCTGGCGGCGTCCGCCGACCTTCATCCCGGGGATGCCTTCCTGCCAGCCCGGGATCAACCGGTCCAGCGGGAAGTTGGCCGACTGGCCGCGATCCCACGACGAATCGAACTCTTCGCCCGTCTCGTAGTCGACCCCGACGTAGTGGACGTCGACGATGCCGCCGCGAGCGGCTTCCTCGCCCTCGCCGACGATGAGGTCGGAGATGGTGAGGTCGGTCGGCGGGGGTCCCGCCTGGAACTCGACCACTGGCTTCTCGGTGCTGGTCACTGGACTCTCCTTTGAGTCGGGTGTTCGGCGGTCAGGCGGTGCGTCGGAACGGTCGCTCAGCGATCGCCCATCTGCACGTAGTCGCGTTCGGTGTAGCCGGTGTAGAGCTGACGCGGACGGCCGATCTTGGTGGTCGGGTCCTCGTGCATCTCGCGCCAGTGCGCGATCCATCCCGGCAGGCGTCCCAGCGCGAACAGCACGGTGAACATGCGCGTCGGGAAGCCCATCGCACGGTAGATGACACCGGTGTAGAAATCCACGTTCGGGTACAGCTTGCGCTCGATGAAGTAGTCGTCGTTGAGGGCGACCTCTTCGAGACCCTTGGCGATGTCGAGCAGGTCGTCCTGCACGCCAAGCGATTCCAGGATCGTGTCGGCGGTCTTCTTCACGATGGCGGCGCGCGGGTCGTAGTTCTTGTAGACGCGGTGACCGAAGCCCATCAGCTTGACGCCGGCCTCCTTGTTCTTCACCCGCTTCATGAAGTCCTTGGTGTCGCCACCGTCGGCCCGGATGTCGTCGAGCATCTCGAGCACGGCCTGGTTGGCGCCGCCGTGCAGCGGGCCCCAGAGCGCGTTGATGCCGCCGGAGATCGACGTGAACAGGTTGGCCTGCGACGAGCCCACCAGGCGGACGGTCGAGGTGGAACAGTTCTGCTCGTGATCGGCATGCAGGATGAACAGCATGTCGAGGGCCTTGGCGACCTCGGGGTTGACCTCGTAGGGCTCCGCGGGGAAGCCGAAGGTCATCCGCAGGAAGTTCTCGACGAGGCTCAGCGAGTTGTCGGGATACAGGAACGGCTGTCCCGCCGACTTCTTGTACGCGTACGCCGCGATGGTCGGCAGCTTCGCGAGGAGGCGGATCGTCGACAGCTCGACCTGCTCGTCGTCCTTGGGATCGAGCGAGTCCTGGTAGTAGGCCGACAGAGCGTTGACCGCGCTCGAGAGCACCGGCATCGGGTGAGCGTTGCGGGGGAATCCGTCGAAGAAGCGCTTGAGGTCCTCGTGCAGGAGGGTGTGGCGCTGGATCTTGGTGGTGAAGTCCTCGAGCTGCGACGGAGTCGGGAGCTCCCCGTAGATGAGCAGGTAGCTCACCTCGATGAAGGTCGACTTCTCGGCCAGCTGGTCGATCGGGATTCCGCGGTAGCGCAGGATGCCGGCGTCACCGTCGATGTAGGTGATGGCCGACTTGGTCGACGCGGTGTTCACGAAGCCACCGTCGAAGGTGGTCAGATTGGTCTCGGCCAGGAATTTGCCGAGCGCGACCGAGTCGGTGCCCTCGGTGGCCTTCAGGATCGGGAGCTCCAGCTGTCCACCGGGGTAGGTGAAGGTCGCTGAGGCCGTGTCGGACGCCTGGTCGGCTGGGACTGTTTCAGCAGACACACGAACCCCTTATTCAGATCAGAGATTTTTACAGTGACCGGGTAGGACACACAGGTACAACCTAGTCGCTTCTCAGCTCGCCCGCCCACGGAGGGTCGGCGCCGGGCCTCGAGACCGTCACCGCAGCCACGTGAGCTGCGAATTCAGCCGCTTCCCGCCACTGCTGGAGGGTCAGGGATCGCACTGCTCCGGGCGTGAGTCGACCACGCCGGTCCAGGTGATTGACGAGGCCCCCGAGCACGCTGTCCCCGGCGCCGATCGTGTCGACGACATCGACGGCCGGAGCCGGTGCGGTCACCTCACCGGCCGCGGTGCGAACGGTGATGCCCGCGGCTCCCGCTGTGGTGACCACCGCGGCGACGCCGTCGGCCAGCCAGTCTGTCGTCGAACTCCCCGCGGACCCCTTGTTGAGCCAGGCCGCGTCCTCGTCGGACAGTTTGACCACGTCCACCGACGACATCCAGCTCCGGAAGCGCCGTCGATAGGCCTCGGGGTCGGCGATGACCGCGGGCCGGATGTTCGGGTCCAACACCACGACTCGGCCCTCGGCCCGGCATCTGCGCATCAGGTTCTCGTACACCGTGGCACCGGGTTCCAGGACCAGCGAGAGGGTCCCGAAGGTCACCGCCGCGACGGTCGGCGGCAGTGCGCCGGGATCGTCGATCGCACGATCTGCCGTGCCCTCCACGTAGAAGGAGTAGTGCGCCGAACCGTCGTCGGCGATGGTCGCCAGGGCCAACGAGGTGGGCTCGTCACGACGCTGGACCAACGCGGTTCCCACGCCGGCGGCCCGGAGTGCGTCGAGGACCGCATCGCCGTAGGTGTCGGTGGACACCGCGGACAGCAGTGAGACCGCACTCCCCAACCGTCCCAGCGTGATTGCCACATTGAACGGGCCACCACCGAGGGCGGGCTGCAACGGCGCCAGACCGCCGGCGGTCGTGTCGTGCCGGCCACCGCCCTGCTGTACGACATCGACGAGCGCCTCACCGCAGACGACGATCTCTCTCACTGTCTCTCCTCACGTTCCGCGTCGGCCATCCCGCGCCCGTCCTCTCTGAGTCTGCCACCGGACGCAGGCCCCTCCGCCCGAGTTCAATCGGTGGGACACCGTGTCGCGCGGGGTAAGTTCGTTGGATGCACGAGCTGCCGGCGGGCCCCGACGCGGTGGTCCTCGACTTCTCGGCCGACGACTCACCGTCGGCCGCGGTACTCAGCGCGGTCGCGGCGCTCCGCGAAGCGATCCGGGGTGGTGAACTCCCCGAGGTCACCGACCTCGTGCCCAGCGCGCACACCGTCCTGGTCCAGGCCCGTCCCGGCCGCGGGCTGGACGAACTCGGTGTCCGCCGGGCGCTCCGGCGTCGGAAGCGCGCGGGCGATCCCGACATCCACAGCACCGACGAGATCGTCATCCCGGTCGTCTACGACGGTGCCGACCTCCCGGATGTCGCTGCGGCACTGGAGATGACGACCGACGAGGTGATCGGGCTGCACTGTCGCACCCGATGGCGCGTCCAGTTCATGGGCTTCGCACCGGGTTTCGGGTATCTCGTCGCCGACGACGAGGCAGCGCATCCGTTCGACGCCGTCGGCCGACGCCGGGAGGCCCGCACGAATGTTCCGGAGGGGTCGGTCGCGATTGCCGCCGGGTACAGCGCGGTGTACCCGAGGTCGAGTCCCGGCGGTTGGCAGTTGCTGGGCCGCACCGATGTTCGGCTGTGGGATGCCGGTGCCGATCCCCCCGCCCGGCTCGCTGCGGGCCGGGTGGTCCGCTTCGTCGACGCCGGACGCGACGGCACATGACCGCGCTGACTGTTCTCGCGACGGGACCCCTCGCGACTGTTCAGGACCACGGCCGACCGGGCTACGCCGATCTCGGTGTCCCCGGTTCCGGCGGTGCTGATCGTGGGGCCCTCGCGCTGGCCAATCGCCTTGTGGGCAACGCGGAGTGGGCGGCAGTCGTCGAGACGACGCTGGGCGGGTTCCGGGCACGCGTCGACGCCGACGCCCTGGTCGCGGTCACCGGGGCGGATACCGTGGTGCGCCACAACGGGGTCCCCGCGGGGCTCGCCGCGGCACTGGTGCTGCGCGCCGGTGACGAGCTGGCCCTCGACACCCCCGGTTGGGGGTTGCGCAACTACATCGCCGTGCGGGGTGGGATCGACGTCGAGCCCGTACTGGGTTCCCGGTCCACCGATACGCTGTCCGGGCTCGGACCGCCACCTCTCGGCACGGACGACCGTCTGCCCGTGGGCCATGCGGCGAGCGATTGGCCCACCGCGTTGTCCGCCCCCGCAGACCGCGACCACCCTCGTGTCGTCGTGCTGGAGTGCCACGAGGGTCCGCGGGCCGGGCATCTCGAGTCGCCGTCCGATCTGTTCGTCGGAACGTGGCTGGTCGGGTCCGACAGCAACCGGGTCGGGGTGCGGATCGACCGCGCGGAGGGGTCGGCGCAGCCGCTCCTCGCCCATCGCGCCGGCGCCGCCGAGCTCCGCTCGGAGGGGATCGCCCACGGGTCGGTCCAGGTCCCGCCCAGCGGCCGTCCGGTGATCTTCCTCGCCGATCACCCGGTCACCGGCGGCTACCCCGTGGTGGCGGTCCTCGCCGCGGGCGCGGTGGACCTGGCCGCGCAGCTTGTACCCGGATCGGAGATCCGATTTCGTCAGTGCTGATCGCGCGGACACGATGTTTCGCCTTCGACCGCCGCGGGAACGCATACGAGCGTCCCGATAGGAGGTACGAGCGTGAGTGATCCGTCTGTGAACGACTTGTCGACCGTGCAACTCGTCGAACGTCTGCAACAGCAGACGACGACCCTGGTGAAGACCGAACTGCAGCACGCTGTCGCGGAGATGAAGGGTAAGGGCACCCGCATCGGGGTGGGTGCGGGGATTTCCGGCGCGGGCACGCTGCTGGTGTTGTTCGGGCTCGGCACGCTGGTCGCGGCGGCCGTGCTCGGACTGGCAAACGCCGTGCCGGCGTGGCTGGCAGCGGTGATCGTCGGCGTCGTGCTGCTGGTCATCGGCGGGGCCGCCGCGGCGATCGGCGCCAAGCGCGCCAAATCCGCTGTGCCCCCGGCACCGGAGCGAACCGTCGAGAGTGTCCAGCGTGACGTGGCGACTGTGAAGGAGCACCTGTAGATGAGTGAGACACATCCCGACCAGAATCCGACCGACGATCCGCCGCCGATCGAACAACAGCGGGAGGAGCTGGCCGAGACGGTCGACGCTCTCGCGGCCAAGCTGGATGTCCCGGCACGGGTGAACGAGGCGGCGTCGAAAACCGCGCATACCGCGCAGGTGAAGGCCCAGGAGAACCAGACCGTGTTGATCGGTGCGGCCGTCGCCGCGGTGGTGGCGCTGGGCGCGTTCATCGTGATCCGCCGCCGTCGTCGCTGACCGGCCGTCGTCGCTGAGAGGCCGCCGTCGGGCGGTTGTAGTCGAGCCAAGAGCAAGGAGCTGTCATGAGTGCCGTATCGAAGGCGATGTACAAACCGATGTCCCTCGCGACCAGCGTGCTCGGCGGTATCGCCGCGGGCGCGGTGTTCGGGCAGATCTGGAAGCGGATCTCCGACGACGAGTCGGCGCCCGATCCCAAGGATCTCGAGCGCAGCAACACAGAGGTTCTCGTGGCCGCCGCGCTGCAAGGACTCGTGTTCGGTCTCGTTCGCGCCGCCGTCGACCGCGCCGGAGCGCGCGGGTACCGGGCGGTGACCCACGAGAATCCGGAGTGACTCTCGGTAGACCTCGGTTGACACCCGAGTGAGACGAACCTATCGTTTCGTCTCATGGCCGAGGTTCTGCACGCTTCCCAGGACACCTGTCCCGTCGACGCCGCGTCGGCCGAGGCCACCTGCCCGGCCGGCGCGGCGTCGTCGGCGACACACGGGTACGAACCCCTTGGCCCGGATTCGCTGACCTGGCAGATCTGGGGGACCTGGACGGGGATGTTCCAGGGCTTGTGGGCCGGGTCGATCCAGAACATGCATCCCAAGCTGGGTGCGGCGGTGTGGGACCATTCGGACTTCTTCGGCGAACGGTGGCAGCGCCTGATGCGCTCCCTGTATCCGATCAGCGGCGTCGTCTTCGATTCCGTCATCCCGGGTGCCCGGACGGGGGAAGAGGTGCGCGACTACCACCTCGCCGTCAAGGGCACCATGGAGGACGGGTCCCGCTATCACGCATTGGATCCCGACGTCTTCTACTGGGCCCACGCCACGTTCTGGTACGGCAACGTCCGACTGTGCGAACGCTTCGGACCCTTCCTCACCGAGGACCAGAAGCGGCAGCTCTTCGAGGAGTCCAAAGCCTGGTACGCCCAGTACGGCGTCTCGATGCGTCCCGTCCCGGAGACCTACGAGGACTTCCTGGAGTATTGGGACCACATGTGCCGCAACGTGCTTCGTGATCACGTATCGGTCCGCACGGTCCTCGACATCACCCAGCTGCCGCCCCCGCCGTTCCTGAGCTTCATCCCGACGTGGCTGTGGGACCGGTACCTGGTGCCGCAGAACCAGAAACTGTTCATGTGGCTGACCACCGGGTTCTACGACGAGCCGATCCGCGAGATCCTCGGGCTCGAGTGGACCGACAAGGACGAACGTCTATTCCGTCTGGTGGGTCAGGGCATCAACCTCGTGATGCACAAGCTCCTACCCAAGCGGGCGCTGCGCCACCCCCGACCGCGCGATGCGTGGGATCGCGTGCACGGCAAGGTCGCCGTGGATGCACCGATCGTGCACACGCCGACGCGCAATCTCCCGCCGCAGAGCGAGCGCGGCAACCCGATGCACTATTGCCCGGTGACCGCGGCACGGCGGGCGTCGTACCCGGGTGTGCTCACCGCGGACTGACATACGCCCGAACGACTACTGCTGCCCCTGGCTTCGGCGCATCGCCTGCCGGACACGTCCGGCCTCCCGAGGGGCGTGCGGGTTCGGACGGCCCGCTCGGGAGCCGGCGAGCTTCGCACCGATGTGTTCGCCCACGGTGATCGGCGAATAGCGGCTGCCCGCCCCCACGCACGACGGCAGGGTCGAGATCATCGCGTCGAGGTTGCCGTCGTGGAAATAGGCAGCCGAACGACGCCGCTCCACCGTTCCGTCGACGACGGGCGGCTTCACCCGGTGCAAGGTGGACATCCACCGCTCGTTGGTCCAGCGCGCCATCAGATCACCCAGGTTGATCAGCAACGCACCGTCGGCGGGACTCACGTCGTGCCAGTCACCGTGCTGGTCGAGAACTTGCAGACCCTTGACCTGGTCGGCCCACAACACGGTCACGATGCCGTAGTCGGTGTGCTCCCCCATGCCGGTGGGATCGCCGTCCAGCTCGATCTCACCGGGCGGCAGCGCATAGTTGTTCATCCGGAGCACGTCGAGCGAATGGTCGGTGAATCCCTCGAAGAAGTCGGCGGGTAGGTCGAGGGCATCGGCGAAGATCCTGGTGAGCGTGTGGGCGACGCGTCGTGCCTCGTTGAAGTATGCCGACACCGCCGCCTGGAAATGCTCGACGGCCGGCCACGTGTTCGTCGCGTAGTGGTCGGCGGGTAGATCGAGTTCCGGGTACTGCGTCGCCTCCACGCCGACGTTGAAGGCCTCGAAGAAGTCGTTCATGCGTGCCGCGGACTCGACCCCCAGCGACAACGACAGGGATTCCGACTTCGGGGGCGCGTATCCCCGATTGATCTCCGGCGGCGTGCGGTAGGTCTTCTTCAGCTCCAGTGGCAGCGCGAAGAAGACGTCCATGGCGGCGGTGAACTCGTCGATGACGGCGGCGGGGATCTCGTGCCCGACGACCTGGATGAAGCCGACCGAACTCGCCGCGTCGTCGAACCTGGCCGCCACCACGGCCCGATCGGCCGGGTCACCGTTCCGCGTGTACGGCGAGATGTCGATGAGCGGTACGTCGAATCCGGTGGCGGCGGCGGTCATGGCGTCCATGGTGGCACCGATCGCGAGACCGCGCTGGTCGGCGGAACCCGTTCTCAGGTGCGCTGACCGGCGCGGTAGTGCACGAAGGCGGGGATCAGCAACGCCGCGATGATGGTCGCGACGACGACCGCGATACCGCCGAACGCGGTCGCGGCGGCGACCCCGATCGAGGCGGCCGCGGCGCCGTGGGCGACGTCGGCGATCCGGGGCCCGCCGGCGACCACGACGATGAACACGCCCTGGAGTCGGCCGCGGACCTCGTCGGTCGCGGCGGTGAGCAGGATCGACTGCCGGAACGCCGCCGACGCCATGTCGGCCGCACCGCCGATCATCAGCAACACCACCGCGACGAGGAGCATCGGCATGGCTGTGCCGTCGGCGAACGACACCGCGATCCCGGTTCCGGTGATCGCCAGACCCCAGATGATGATGCACACGATGACCGCCAGGCCCTGGCGCTGCACGCGGGCGACCCAGCCCGAGAAGATCCCACCGACGACGGCTCCCGCGGAGATCGCCGTGAACAGCAGGGCGAAGGCGATGCCGCCGCCCTCGGGGCCGCCGAAGTTCTCGTGGGCCATCTGCGGGAAGAGCGCCCGCGGCATGCCGAAGATCATGGCGATCAGGTCGACCAGGAACGACGCCAGGAGGATCTTGTGCCCGGCGAGATACCGCAGCCCTTCGAGGACCGAACGCAGGCCGGCCACCTTGGGCGCGGCATCGCTCTCCGGCCGCAGCGACGGCAGCATCGCGACGGCGATGAGCGTCGGCAGCAGGAAGATCGTGTCCACGAAATACAACAGCGAATAGCCGAGGACGGGGATCAGGGCGCCGCCGACGAGTGGCCCGGCGATGGCGCCGGCCTGCATGACCGTCATGTTCAGCGACAGCGCGGCGGGCAGGTCCTTGGCGTCGAGCAGCCGCGGTAGCACCGCCGTCCGCGTCGGCTGGTTCACGGCGAAGAACGCCTGCTGAACGGCGAAGAGCACCAACACGATCCACACGTTCTGCCCACCCGCCGCGGCCTGCGCCCAGAACAGGGCGCTGCAGACGATGAGGCCGACGGTCGTGATGATGAGCAGGGTCCGGCGGTCGACGACGTCGGCCAGCGCCCCACCCCAGAGCCCGAACACGACGAGCGGCACCAGGCCGAAGACACCGGTCAGTCCGACGTAGGCAGAGCTACCGGTGACCTCGTAGATCTGGGCCGGCACCGCGACCACACTCAACTGCGCGCCGATGACGGTGACGATGTTCGCCAGCCACAGTCGCCGGAAGTACTGGTTGCGCAGCGGCGCGGTGTCGGCGAGGAGGCGGGGCATTTCCATGATGCTAGGACCGCCCGCCGACGTCCGGCCACGCAGGCACTCCACAAGGCCGCCTGTGGACAGTGCCGTCGCGTGGTCGCTGCCCTCCGCTATGGTCATTCCGCCCGAGGCGCACCTTGCACCTTGGTCGGGGCTCGGAGAAGGGGATGCACATGGGTGTTCGACGCTGGATGACGGTGGTGACGGTCGCGGTGGCCGTCGTACTCGGCCTCGCGGTTCCGGGGACGGCACAGGCCGGTCCGCGGTATCCGACGGCCGGCGATCGCATCACGGTGCAGGTCGCGTCGGATCAGCAGAGCGCGTACGGCTTCTGGTGGGTCGACGGTCACAACCGGATGTCACCTCGCGGGGGCCGCGTGGGCATGAGCCTGCGCGACTACGATCCGAAGACCCGGTTGTGGTCGACCACAACCACTTTCACCTCGCACAAGCAGCGACAGCAGACAGCCGCGAACATCACGTCGTGGGGCGGTTACGCCCGCTGCACCATCTGGGTGAACGGCGTGCGCGTCGCGCACCATGTGTACCGGGCACCGATCTTCGCCCAGGCGCAGTGCGGTATCGCCAGACTCGACCCGAACCGCCTCGACTACCGCTGACGGCCCGCAGAACGGGTGTCGACGCTCAGGGCTGCAGCCGTTCGGCCCGCCAGGAGTGATCGACGTGGGTCAGCCGAACCCGATTGTGCAGGCGGTTCGCTCGCCCCTGCCAGAACTCGACCTCGACCGGGACGATGCGGTACCCACCCCAATCGGACGGGACCGGGACCTCGGCACCCTCGTCGAACCCGCCGTAGGCCTCGGCGAGTTCGGCGGCCTTCTGCTCGAGTTCGACGCGGCTGCCGATGGGCCGTGATTGCTCGGACGCGGCCGCCGAGAGCTGCGACCCGCGGGGTCGAAGCTCCCAGTACGCCTGGATCTCCAAGGCGCTGACGTGTTCGACCGGTCCGTGGAAGTGCACCTGCCGTTCCAGCGCGATCCAGGGAAACGTCACCGAGGCATACGGATTCGCGGCCAGGTGTCGGCCTTTGTCGGAGTCGTACCCGGTGAAGAAGACAACGCCGTTCGCGTCGACCCCCTTGCACAGGACGGTGCGGGTCGACGGCCTGCCCTCGGCGTCGGCGGTGCCGAGGACCATCGCGTTGGGCTCGGCGATCCGAGCGTCGACGGCTTCGCGGAGCCAGACGTGGAAGAGATCGAGCCACGGCGGGTCGCCGCGCAGCCAGCTCGGGTCGAGGTTCTCGCGGATGCCGTCGGCACCGGCGGCGCGGTCGCCCTCGCCGATGTTCGGTGGGATGCCGCCGCCGTATCCGACGCGCATGTTCGGCAGGTCGATGGGGTCGCGCGACTCGTCCAGCACTTTCCTGACGCTACTCCGACCGTGCTCGTTACTCCGGGGTACACGCGGGGCGTCGTGCTGATCTACAGTTCGTCGTGGATTGCATCCTCGTGGATGCACGACACGGACGTCGAGTGAGGTGGGTTGCCATGGCCAACACTGTTCCCGAGGATTTCGTCGCCGGACTCGAGGGCGTGGTGGCCTTCACGACCGACATCGCCGAACCGGACAAGAACGGCGGCAACCTCCGTTACCGCGGCGTCGACATCGAGGACCTGGTCGAGAACAAGGTGACCTTCGCCGACGTGTGGGCCCTCCTGGTCGACGGCAAGTTCGGCGACGGCCTACCGCCGGCCGAACCGTTCCCGCTGCCGATCCACACCGGTGACGTGCGCGTCGACGTCCAGGCCGCGCTCGCCATGCTCGCCCCGATCTGGGGTTACCAGCCGCTGCTCGACATCGACGACGAAACCGCCCGCGACAACCTCGCCCGCGCTTCGGTGATGGCGTTGTCGTACGTGGCGCAGTCCGCGCGCGGCATCCACCAGCCCGCGGTCCCCCAGCACGTCATCGACGAATGCGACACCGTCACCGCACGTTTCATGACCCGCTGGAAGGGCGACCCCGATCCCCGGCACATCGCCGCGATCGACGCCTACTGGGTCAGCGCCGCCGAGCACGGCATGAACGCGTCGACGTTCACCGCACGGGTGATCGCCTCCACCGGAGCCGATGTCGCGGCCTCGCTGTCCGGCGCGATCGGCGCCATGTCCGGCCCCCTCCACGGCGGCGCCCCCGCACGCGTGCTGCCGATGATCGAGGAGGTCGAGAACACCGGTGACGCACGGGGACTCGTAAAGGGGATCCTCGACCGCAAGGAGAAGCTCATGGGCTTCGGGCATCGCGTCTACCGCGCGGAGGACCCGCGTGCCCGCGTGCTCCGCCGCACCGCCCAGGAATTGGGCGTCCCCCGCTTCGAGATCGCCGCCGCACTCGAGCAGGCCGCGCTCACCGAACTCCGGGAACGACGCCCCGACCGCGCCATCGAGACCAACGTCGAGTTCTGGGCGGCGGTCATCCTCGACTTCGCCGAGGTGCCGACGCACATGATGCCGGCGATGTTCACCTGCGGCCGGACCGCCGGCTGGTGTGCGCACATCCTCGAGCAGAAGCGCCTCGGCAAGCTGGTCCGCCCGGCCGCGATCTACACCGGCCCGAGCCCCCGTCGCCCTGAGGACGTCGAGGGCTGGGGTGACGTCGTGAAGCCGGGCCTGTAGGTCCGTTCCACCAGAATCGCTACTTCCCCCACAGATTCGCTATTCACAGATAGCGAATCTGTGGTCGAGGTAGCGACCCTGTGGAGGCCAATCGGCTGTGGACAACGTCTGAGTGAATTCCACAGGGACGCCGAGGCACCCGCAATCGGACCGGGGCGGCCTCACCATCGAGCGCATGCCCGACAATCACGTGATCCGACGGTCCGCTCTCGCAGCCCGTCTCGGCGAGGACGAGATCCGGTTGCGTCAGGAGACTGGCGCGCTGCGGAGCGTATGGCGAGGTGCGGTGCACCTCGGACCCGCGCCCGACGACGAGCTCGAACGCTATCGCCTGAAGATCCGCGGCGCCGTGGCCGTCGGCGGGAACGGTCGCGTGGTCAGCCACGAGTCCGCCGCCGCGCTCCACGGCATCCCCCTCCTCCGACCGGACATGACCACAGTCCACTTCACCTCGTCCAAGACCGGTCGTACCGGGGACAAGATCCACATACACCGCGACAACCTGCCGGACGAGCAGGTGATGTCCGTCGACAACGCCCGGGTGACGACGCCGGCCCGCACGGTCGCCGACGTGGCCCGCCTGGGGACGTTCGAACAGGCAGTCTGCTGCCTCGACAGTGGTCTCCGCTCCGGCATCACACACGCCGAGATCCAGGCCGTCGTGGCGTCGAGCATCAAGATGAAGGGCATCCGACAACTGCGTCAGGCGCTCTCGATGGCCGACGCACGATCCGAAAGCGTAGGCGAATCCTTCAGCCGCGCAACGATGATCGCCGTCGGACTCCCGCTCCCCGACCTCCAGGTGACCATCCTCGACGGCGACGGCAGGTTCGTTGCCCGCGGCGACTTCGGCTGGGACGACAAGGTCATCGGCGAGTTCGACGGCAAGGTCAAGTACTCGGGACAGTTCGGCACGCCCGCGTCGGAAACGGTGGTCGACGAGAAACGACGTGAGGACGCCATCCGGCGAACGGGGCGGCTCGTCGTGCGGTGGACGTGGCAGGACCTCCTGGACCCGCATCACTTCCGTGGCCTCATCACAGATGCCCTCCGCGATGCGGGACTCGTCTGACGTGCCCGCCCCAGAAGCCCTACTCGACCCAGAGGTGCGCTACTTCCAGGTAGCCCACCTTTCGATGAAACAGCGATTCTGCATGGGGCCACCGGCGCAGAGATCGCCGCTGCACCACCCGGCTGCCGACACCTAACCCGAGGCGCCCCCACAGGTGGCGAGGGCCACTCCCTAGAATTGCCGTCATGAGCGAAGCCGCCACCGCATCCATCACCCTGCCCGCCGACCTGCTGCCGTCGGACGGCCGCTTCGGTTGCGGGCCGTCGAAGGTTCGCCCCGAGCAGTTGCAGTCCCTCGTCGACACCGGCGCTTCGGTGTTCGGCACCAGCCACCGCCAGGCACCGGTGAAGAACGTCGTCGGCTCCATCCGCGAGGGTCTGTCGAACCTGTTCTCGCTGCCCGACGGCTACGAGGTCGTGATCTCCAACGGCGGCACCACGGCGTTCTGGGACGCCGCGGCGTTCGGCCTGATCAAGCAGCGTTCACTGCACCTCACCTACGGCGAGTTCTCGTCGAAGTTCGCGACGGTCTCGAAGAAAGCCCCCTTCCTCGACTCGCCCGCGGTCATCTCGACCGACCCCGGCACCGCGCCCGACCCGGCCGCGCTGACCGTCGACGACTTCGGCGGCGTCGACCTCATCGGCTGGGCACACAACGAGACCTCGACGGGCGTCGCGGTGCCCGTCGTCCGTCCCGCCGGTTCGGATGACGCGCTCATCGCCATCGACGCCACCTCGGGTGCGGGCGGTCTGCCCGTCAACATCACCGACGCCGACGTCTACTACTTCGCGCCGCAGAAGTGCTTCGCCGCCGACGGCGGGCTCTGGGTCGCGCTGATGAGCCCGCGGGCGCTCGCACGCATCGCCGAGATCGCCGAGACCGACCGCTGGTGCCCGGAGTTCCTGTCGCTGCCGACCGCCGTCGACAACAGCAGCAAGAACCAGACCTACAACACCCCGGCCGTCGGATCGCTGCTGCTGTTCGCCAACCAGATCGAGTGGATGAACAACAACGGCGGCCTCGACTGGTGCGTCTCGCGCACCGCCGATTCCAGCTCGCGTCTCTACCAGTGGGCCGAGGCGAGCGAGTTCGCCACGCCGTTCGTCACCGAGGCGGCCAACCGCAGCCAGGTCGTCGGCACGATCGACTTCAACGACGATGTCGACGCCGCGGCCGTCGCGAAGATCCTTCGCGCGCACGGGGTCGTCGACACCGAGCCGTACCGCAAGCTCGGCCGGAACCAGCTGCGCATCGGCATGTTCCCGGCCATCGAGCCGGAGGACGTCAGCAAGCTCACCCAGTGCATCGACTACATCGTCGAGCGCCTCTGATCGCCTCCTCGACACCTCGTCGCCGGCGCGCCGCACAGATCGTTGCGGCGCGCCGGTGGTGCTTCACCGAACCGGTAGCCTGGTTCCCACAGACCACATATGACGCATCGATCGCTGGCGTCGCTTGCGCCCCACGCGTGCTGAACTGCGGTTTTGCCGCGTGTCCCACAGTGAACCGGCAGATCGGTGAGTTAATGTGACCCCAATGCGTGCACCGACCGGAGGAGGAGCAGATGCGTGAGCTCCGCGTCGTCGGGGTGGAAACCGACGGCTCCCATGTCATCTGCCAGGACCCGCAATCGGGCGAGAAATTCCGGATCGCCTCCGACGAACGCCTCCGCGCCGCCGCCCGCGGCGACATCTCACGACTGGGACAGATCGAGATCGAGATGGAGAGTGCATTGCGGCCACGCGAGATCCAGGCACGAATCCGAGCGGGTGCAACCGTCGCCGAGGTGGCGGCCGCAGCCGGGGTGGGTGTGGACAAGATCGAACGCTTCGCCCACCCGGTCCTCCTCGAACGCAGCCGCGCCACCGAACTCGCCGGCGCCGCGCATCCCATCCGCCATGACGGCCCGGCAGTGGCGACCCTTGTCGAATCGGTCGCCGAGGGACTCCTCGCCTACGGCCAGAATCCCAACGACGCCGACTGGGACGCATGGAAGGGCGACGACGGGTACTGGGTGGTTCAGGTCGCGTGGAGCGTCGGACGCACCGACAACCTGGCGCACTGGCGTTACCAGCCGGGATCGCACGGTGGCAGCGTCGACCCGCTCGACGACCTGGCCGACGAACTCACCCATCCCGAGACCATCGCGCCCCGTCGTCGGCTGACCCCGGTCGCCACCCCCGAAGTCGCGGTCGAGACGACCCCGGACGGACGCGAAGAGGTCACCATCGACGCGGCCTCGATCATCGGTGCGCAGCGCGCCCGGCACGACCGCCGCACCGCGGCCGAGGACGACGGCGCCGTGCCGTTCGACTTCGGATTCGACGACGAGCCGTCCGCCGACACCGCCGAAGCCTCGGACACGGACGACGCGGCGGCCACTTCCAACGCCGACGACGCCGACGCCGACGAATCGGTGCCCGCACCGTCGTCCGGCCCCGAACGTCCGCGCCGCAAGAAGGCACGTAAACCGGCGGTCCCGGCGTGGGAGGATGTCCTGCTCGGCGTGCGCAGCAACGGGAACAGCTGAGTGTCCTCCGCGCGCGCGGCGACGGTCTGGTTCATCGACACCGACGACCCGGCCGCGATTCTCCGCTCGCATCCGGCCAACGACTCGCAGCACGCCCAGCAGGTTGCGACGACCGTCTTCGGTGACAGCGTCCTGGTCCCTCTCGTCGACACCGATCTCGCGTCCGCTGCCGCGGTCCGCGACACCCACGTCTACGCCGGGTTCTACGGCCCGCTCGCCGTCGTGTCGTGTTCGCTGTTCGAGACGACCACGCCGTCGACGCTGACCCGCGCGCTCGCGCGGATTCGTCCCAGCGCGACCACAACCCTCCTCTACACCGAGCCCGACTCCTCACTCGGAGTGTTCGCCCGGTGGGAGTCGGGGACGCTTCGACGTTCCTTCGCCGCCGACCCGGTCACCATCCACGAGGACCACGGCCTGCCGTTCACGTTCGAGAAGCCGTTCTGGGGTGGCGAACACCCGCTCAGCCACGCCGAGGGCGTGCCCACCGCACCCATGTCGCTCCCCTTCCATCCCGCGCACCTCGCCGAGGAGTCGAACCGTGCGTGGCTCGGGTTCCGCTATACCCACCCGCTCGCGGAGTCCGATCTCGACCCGGCCCAGATCACCGTCACCTGCTTCGCGTTGCACCCGACCGAATACGAACCGACCGCGGCCGACTACGAGAACTACCGCGCCGCAACGGCTTCGCGCGCCCGGGAGCGGACGGGATCGCCCGGTCAGGACGCTCGCAAGCGCGGGCGCATCCGCGAGTACTTCGGGTTCTAGGGTGCGGGACGTCCCAGCGCGAGCAGCGCGATCGACGACGCGACCCCGGCGAGGAAGCCGAGCAGCAACCCCCACACGACCCACCGCCACACGGGCCGCGCCCGGAACTCCCAGAGGGTCCACCCGAGTCCGCCCGCGACGACCAATACGGCGGCGATTCCGAGGAACCGCAGGATCTCGCCGATGAGCAAGTAGACGCCGACCAAGACGAATGCGGCGAACAGCGCGCACGAGGCACCGACGATCAGCCCCAGGGCCCACGGCGTCGGTTCGACACCCTCCCGCTCGACGGTCACGATCCCATGGTGCCCGACCGGGCCCGCTCGTAGAACGCAACGGCCGCAGCGGTCGCCACGTTCAGCGAGTCGGTGCCTCGGCTCATCGGGATTCGCGCCTTCACGTCGGTGGCCGCCATCGCCGACGCGGTGAGACCGGGGCCCTCCGCGCCGACCAGGAAGCCGACCTTCTCGGCGGTGACGGCTTCGGCCAGTGTCACGGCGGCGGGATCGGGCGTCAACGAGACCAACCGGAAGTCGCGTTCCCGCACCAGGTCCAGCCCGCGCGGCCAGTCGTCGAATCTCGCGAACGGCACGAGCAGTGCGTGGCCCATCGACACCCGCACGCATCGACGGTACAGCGGGTCGGCGCAACCCTGACCGAAAAGCACTGCGTCGACGCCCAATCCGGCGGCGTTGCGGAAGATCGAGCCGATGTTCTCGTGGTCGTTCACACCTTCGAGGATCGCAACGGTCCGCGCGCTCTCGAGGACCTCCGGCACCGTGAGCACGGGCGGTCGGCGCGACACGGCGAGCACGCCGCGGTTGAGGTGGAAGCCGACGATCTCGGCCATGACCTCCGCGGTGGCGCGGAAGAACGGGACACCGGCCAGCCCGGGATCACAGAGATCGGCGTCGAGCTCGTCGAGGCGTTTCGCGACACCGAGGAAGGCGTGGGTCGCGAACCGTGACGCGATCATCCGCTGGGCGACGAGAACACCTTCGGCGATGACCAGACCGCGACCCGGGCGCCCGCCGGGCAGAACCGGGAGATCGGGCCGGCGGTCGACGGAGTTGAGGTCGCGGAAGTCGTCGACGCGCGGGTCCTCCGTGTCGTCGATGTCGATCACGTTCACTGCGAGCCCGGGCACCGCAACAGTCTGCCACCCGGACGAAACCGGCAGCGCACGGGTGTGAAACTGTGGAGGGCGTGACCAGCGATTCGACTCCGATGTCACGTCTGTCCCTCGCCCGCGCCACCGACGCGGACTGGGCCGACATCATCACCACCGATGCCCGCGCGTTCGCCATGCGCAACCCGCTGCCCGACGACGAGGTCGCCGATCTGCGCGGCAAGGTCGCCGACGACGACGTCGTGCTGGTGCGCGACACCGGGTTGGACACGCGGCCCCTCGTCGGGGTGGCGATGTTCTACCGGATGTCGATGTCGCTGCCCGGCGGTGGCGTGTCCGACGCGGCGGGACTGTCGTGGGTCTCGGTGGCGTCGACCCACCGGCGGCGTGGCATCCTCCGCCGCATGCTCACCGAACTCGTCGAGCAGTGGGAATCGGAGAAGTACACCTTCGGAATACTCACCGCGAGTGAGGGCACCATCTACGAACGCTTCGGCTTCGGACCGGCGTGCTTCGCGAACTCGGTGTCGCTGAGCCCGGGCGCCCAGATGCGCGCGGCCCAGCCCGACGATGCCACCGTCCGGTATGCCGACGCCGACGCGGTCGCCGCCGCGATCCCCGACCTCCACGCGCGGTGGACGCTGACCACCCCGGGCGCGCTCACCCGCACCCCCGCCTGGTGGAATCCCATCCTGGCCGACCGGGCGTCGGAGCGGCCGCTGTCGGCGAGCGGTCTGCACTACCTGCTCCACGCCGACGGCTACGCGAGCTATCGCATCTACAAGGACGAGACCGGCGCGGTGCGCGGCGAGGTCAACGAGGTCTTCGCGGTCACCGACGACGCACACACCGATCTGTGGCGCGTCCTGATCAGCCTCGACCTCATCCCCTCGCTCACCGCGACCATCCCGGTCGACGACCCGCTGTCGCAGAAACTCGTGAATCCGCGGTCGGTGTCGGTCACCGGGACCGCCGACACGATGTGGCTGCGCATCCTCGACGTCCCGGCCGCCCTCGGCGCCCGTCACTATGCCGCCGACCTGGACGCCGTGATCGAGGTGACCGACGAATTCCGCGGGCACGGAGGCGTTTTCGACATCTCGGTACGCGAGGGCGGGGCGATCGTCGCACCGGCGAAGTCGGGAGCGACGCCCACCGTCTCGCTCGACATCTCGGTGTTGTCGAGCATCTACCTCGGCGGGATCCGACCCTCGGCCTTCGCGGCGGCAGGACGCCTGCGCGTCGACTCCCCGGCGACGCTGCGTGCGCTGGACCACGCGTTCATGACCGACCGCGCCCCATTCTCGGGCACGTTCTTCTGACCCTTCGAGACGTCCCTCCGCAAGCTCCGGGACTCCTCAGGGAGCGGGATCAGATCGCGCGTGAGCGCGGGACGTCGGTGTCGGCCTGCCCGAGGATCTTGTTGGCGATGCGCACGGCCTCGCGCAGGATGTCCCGCTCCTCGGCGGACAGTTCCGCGAGGCGGTCGCTCAACCATGCCTTGCGGGCGGCGAGTTCGTCGGTCACGACTTCGACGCCTTCCGGGGACAACGTCACGATGGCCTGACGGCCGTCGGTGGGATGGGGTTCGCGCTTGATCATCCCGAGATCCGACAGCGAGGCGATGACCCTGGTCATCGACGGCGGGCGAACCCGCTCGGCGGCCGCGAGCGCACCTGGTGTCATCGGGCCCTCGTGGTGCAGCGTGTTGAGGGCGGACAGCTGAGTGAGCGAGACCAGCTTGTTCTCCCGCCGACCTCGGAGTCGGCGCGCCAGGCGCACCACGGCGAGGGACAGGTCGCCGGACAGACTTCCGTCACCATAAGGTGCATGCATTGCCAAATCGTAGGCCAGGAAATCGGCCTCACTGCCCGTCCGCGACGAAATTGAACCGGGTGGACTACACCGAAACGGGCAAACCCGGACAGACGACCAAGTCCGTCAGCCGATGAGGTCGGAGATCGGTCCGCGCGCGAAGTAGGCGACGAAGATCGCGGCGACGAACCAGAGCAACGGATGCACGGTGCGTGCCTTGCCCGCCGCGGTCGCCATCACGACCCAGCTGATGAAGCCGATGCCGATGCCGTTGGCGATCGAGTAGGTGAAGGGCATCGAGACGACGGTCAGGAAGGCCGGCAGCGCGTAGTCGAGCCGTTTGAAGTCGATGGACGTGAGCTGGCCGATCATCATCGCGCCGACGACCACCAGCGCGGGGGCGACAGCCTCGAGCGGGATCACCTCGTAGAGCGGTGTCAGGAACATCGCCACCAGGAACAGGATTCCGGTCACCACGTTGGCGAGGCCGGTGCGCGCACCTTCGGCGATACCGGACGCGGACTCCACGAACACCGTGTTCGACGACGCCGAGGCGGCACCGCCGGCGATGGCGCCGGTCCCCTCGACGACGAGCGCTCGGCCGATACCGGGCAGGTTGCCCTTCTCGTCGGCGAGCCCGGCCTCCTTGCCGAGGCCGGTCATCGTGCCCATGGCGTCGAAGAAGTTGGAGAGCACCAGCGCGAAGACCAGCACCGATGCCGCGAGCACACCGATCCGGGTGAACGCGCCGAACAGGTCGACGTCACCGACCAGGCTGAGATCGGGCAGACCGCCGAGGGCGCTGGGGATGTCGGGCACGCTGAGACCCCAGCCGGAGGGGTTGTCGACGCTGGACCCGTAATCGAAGATCCGCTCCAGCACGATCGACAGCACCGTCGTGATGGCGATACCGATCAACAGGCCACCGGGGACCCGACGCACCACCAGGACGCCCATCAGCAGCACCCCGACCGCGAAGATCAGTGTGGGGATCGTGGAGATCGAGTTGTCGCTGCCCAGCTGCACCGGGACGGTGGTGCCGGCGGCATCGGGGATGCGCTTGACGAATCCCGCGTCGACGAAACCGATGAAGGCGATGAACAGACCGATCCCCGCCGCGATCGCGGCTTTCAGTTCGGGGGGCACCGCGTTGAACACCGCGGTGCGGAATCCGGTGACGGCCAGCAGGACGATGATGATGCCGTCGACGACCACCAGACCCATTGCCTCGGGCCAGGTCACCTGCGGCGCGATGGACACCGCCAGCAGGCTGTTGATGCCGAGACCCGCCGCGATCGCGAACGGATAGTTGGCGACCAGGCCGAACAGGATCGACATCACGCCCGCGACGAGCGCGGTGACCGCGGCGACCTGCGCCAGCGGCAGGACGTTGCCCAGGACGTCGGTGTTCTTGTCCCCGCCCGGGATACCGCCGATGATGATCGGGTTGAGCACCACGATGTAGGCCATCGTGAAGAAGGTGACCAGGCCACCGCGGAACTCGCGGTTGATCGTCGAACCGCGTTCGGAGATCTTGAAGAACCGGTCGAGCGGGCCGCGCGGGACCGCAGAATCCGGCCCCGGGGTGGTCGCGGGAAAGTCGGGCTCGGTGGGGAGGTTCCCCTTCGACATGTCCGCACCCGGGGTGTCGGAGGACCTCAGATCGCGAGACTCACTCGGCTCATCGTGTGGCACGTTCCGAAAGCTACCCTGTTGTCCATGTCCACGACACTCGAGATCCCCGAACTCCCCCGCGCGTTGCGCGCCCCGGAGCCGGTCATCGTGGTCGGGATGATCGGGTGGGTGGTGGCGACGGTGATCGTCGCGGTCACCGATCTCGGTGGCGACCGCGCGCTACCGGTCTGCCTGGTGGGCCTGGCCGTCGGTCTGCTCGGGACGACGATCGTCCTCGTCCAGCGCGCCGGTGTCCGACGCGGTGATCGAGGCGCGCAGGAAGGTCTCGACTAGCTTCTGTCCGGTTCGGCCCTGTCCGGTTCTGCCCTGTCCGATTCTGCGGCCGCGGCGAATTCGTCGACCCCCGGTTCGTGTTCGAGGACGCGACCGGGTCCGAACAGCAGGGCGACGAAGTAGAGGCCGCCCGCCGCGATCAGCCCGAGCACGATCAGAGTCGGCACCCGCGCGTCGTCGGGCGTGACGAGTACGAACAGGGCGACCCCCACCCAGATCAGCGCGGCGACCGCGACCGGCATCTCTAGGCGTCCGAGACTGAACCCACCGGACTTGCGCTCCAGACGCTTTCGGACGACCAGGTACAGCACGACGGTCCCGCCGTAGATGAGCGCGGGCAGAATCGTCGACGCGATGATCAGCTCGATCAGCGCAGCCCCGGGCAGGGCCAGCATCAGCACCACCCCGACGCCGAGGATGAGCAGCGTCGCCGGCACGGGGGTCTGGGTCCGGGGGTTGACCCTGGCCATCAGCCGGTGCGCCGGGAAGCGCCGGTCGCGGGCCATCGCGAAGACCTGCCGGGCGCAGGCCGCCATCACCACCATGCCGGCGCCGAACATCGCGAAGACGATGCAGGCGAGCAGGATTCGCTCGGCGACCGGCCCGAGTTGTTCCCGGATGATCGCGGCGACCGGCGACCCGTCGGCCGTGACCGCCTCTACGTCCTCGATCGCCGTGGTCAGGACGATGAGGAAGACCAGTCCCAGGACCGCGGCGGCCACCACCGATCCGACGATCGCCCGGGGCACGCTGCGGAACGGATCCTTCGCCTCTTCGGCGAGGTTGGCCGCGGAATCGAACCCGACCAGGGTGGTGAGTCCCATGACCATCGCGGCCATCATCCCGCCACCGATCGCCCAGTAGTCCGGCGCACCGGCGGCCACCCCTTCGGACATTAAATTGCCCGGGTGACCGCTTCCGCTGAACACCATCACCGCCGCGAGCACCAGGATCAGGATCGCCACGATCGCCAACTCGACCGCGACCGCGCCGGAGGTGAACAGGCCGAGCAACCGGGTCGAGGCGATCACCAGCACGGCCTGGATGACGAGCACGACGAGCGTGATGACGCGGGCGACGTCCTCGTCCTCGGCCATCCCGGCGAGCGGCATCAGCGCCTGACTGGCCAGCGCGTTGTCCATGGCGACCACGCCGATCGCCAGGTACCAGAAGCTCAGCCAGCCGAAGAACCAGCCGATCTTCGGGTTCGCCAGCCTCGACGCCCACTGATACGACGACCCGCTCAGTGCGATCCGGGCGGCGAACTGGGCGACGACCAGCGCGATCAGGGTCTGGCCTACCGCGGCGGCGATCCACAACCAGATCCCGACCGGACCCGCCGTGGTGAGCACGCTGCCGTAGGTGGCGAAGATCCCGACCGCGACGGAGATGAACGCGAAGGAGATCGCGAACACCGCGAACCCGCCGAGCGTCCGGCGCAACTCCGGACGGTAGCCGCTGATGCGGATCTCGTCGGGTGATCCGCTGCCGGCACCCGCCGGGGTGACCACGTCCTCCGCCATGGCGGTCCCTTTCGTCGGGTGGTTACACGAGCAGGTCGTCCAGCCGTTGCGCGATGATCCCGACCGCGTATCCGAGACGTTCGAACGCCTTGTTGGTGGTCTGGCCGTGGTAGTAGCGGTAGTAGATCTGCTGGGCGATCACCCCCGCCCGGAACAGTCCGAACACCTCATACCAGCGCCAGCGTTCCGGTGTCATGTCGAATCCCATGCGCTCGCAATAGTTCTCGACGAACTCGGCACGACTGAGCATGCCGGGCAGGTGCGTCGGGACACGTCGCATGAGCTGCATGGCATCCGGGTCGTCGGCCTGGATCCAGTAGGCCATCGAACCCGCGACATCCATCAGGGGATCGCCGAGGGTCGCCATCTCCCAGTCCAGGATGCCGATCACCCGCGTGGGATCGTCCTTGTCGAGGACGACGTTGTCGAGCTTGAAGTCGTTGTGGATGACGCAGTTGGCGACGTCGTCGGGCTGGTTGTCGGCCAGCCACGTCATCGTCGACTCGAAGTCGGGCACGTCATCGGTGTGCGCGTTGCGGAATCGCGCCGACCAGCCCTCGACCTGCCGTCGCACATAACCCGGCCCCTTGCCGAGATCGGCGAGTCCGGTCGTGCTCGGATCGACCGAGTGGACCTCGACCAGGGTGTCGATGAAGTTCAGACAGAGCCGGCGTGCCTGCTCGGCGTCGAGCGGGACGTCGGCGGGCCACTCGGTCCGCGGGATGACACCGTCGATGCGGCCCATCACGTAGAAGTCCGCGCCCAGGACCGACTCGTCGTCGCAGAAGGCGATCATCGGCGCGATGTAGCGGATGGCGGTCGCGAGTTCGGACTGGATCCGGTACTCGCGTGCCATGTCGTGCGCGCCCCGCGCCTTGGTACCCCGGGGCGCCCGGCGCAGGATCAGGTCCTTGGACGGATAGCGCAGCAGGTACGTGAGATTCGAAGCGCCACCGCCGAATTGTCGAACTTCCGGCACGGCGTCGAGACCGGTCGGGTCCGCGGCGTTGGCCTCCAGCCACTTCGCCATCGCCTCGACGTCGAATGCATCCTCGGCGCGGACCTCGCCCGCACCGGCCACCTCGTTGGTCATCCTCGTCCCCCGATCAGCGGTACTTGCCGAACTCGATGCGCGCAACCACGTTGCGGTGCACCTCGTCCGGACCGTCGGCGAGTCGGAGCGACCGCGCGCCCACCCACGCCTGCGCGAGCGGGAAGTCGTCGGTGAGACCGGCACCGCCGTGCAACTGGATGGCGAGGTCGATGACGTCGAGTGCCATGTTGGGCACCTCGACCTTGATCTCGCTGACCGCCGACAGGGCTTCGCGGGACATGCCCTGGTCGAGCAACCAGGCCGCGTGGTGGACGAGCAACCGTGACCGGTTGATCGCGATGCGAGCGTCGGCGATGCGCTCGCTGTTGCCACCGAGCCGGGCGAGCTGCTTGCCGAACGCCTCCCGCGAGAGTGCGCGACGCACACCGAGTTCCAGCGCCCGCTCGGCGAGTCCGATCGCCCGCATGCAGTGGTGCACGCGACCCGGACCGAGCCGGCCCTGGGCGATCTCGAAGGCGCGGCCGGGTCCGAGCAGGATGTTCGACGCCGGGACGCGCACGTTGTCGAAGCTGACCTCGCCGTGGCCGAACGGCTCGTCGAAGTAGCCCATGGTGGTGAGCATCCGGTCGATCGTGACCCCGGGGGCGTCGATCGGGATGAGCACCATCGTGTGCCGCGACTTCCGGTCGGCCTCGGCGTCGGTGACGCCCATGAAGATGAGCACCTTGCAGTCCGGGTGGCCGACACCGGTGGAGAACCACTTGGTCCCGTTGATGACGACGTCATCGCCGTCGAGTACGGCGGTCGCGGCCATGTTGGTGGCGTCCGACGACGCGACGGCCGGCTCGGTCATGCAGAAGGCGCTGCGGATCTCGGCGGTCAGAAGGGGTTCGAGCCACTGTTTGCGCTGCTCGTCGGTGCCGTAGCGCAGCAACACCTCCATGTTGCCGGTGTCGGGGGCGTTGCAGTTGAAGATCACCGGCGCGAGCCCGGACGATCCCATCGCCTCCGCGATCGGCGCATACTCGGAGTTGGTCAACCCTGCCCCGCCGTCGGTGCCGAAGTCGGCGGCATAGCGGCCGGCGTGCTCGGCGGGCAGGAAGAGGTTCCACAGCCCCTCCGAGCGGGCCTTCTTCTGCAATTCGGCGATGATCGGCGACGGCGTCCACGGGTTGCCGTTCTCGTCGCGGCGGGTCTTGATGTCCCGATGGATCTCGGGTTCGACCGGCTCGATCTCGGTGGTCACGAAGGTGCGCACGCGTTCGGTGAGTTCGGCCGACCGCGCTGACGGAGAGAAATCCATACCCGACCGTATCGCGATGAACCGATTACCCGTCATCGTTCCGAACAAACCGGCGCGGCGTCGGGCACCGTCACTTCCAGTACAAGGTCGTCCGCTCCGGTCCGGCCGTGGTGCTCACCATTTTCGCGAAGCAGTTGTCCGGGCCGAATCCCTGGGCGCGACACCAGTTGTTGGCCTCGACCGGGCCCGGGAAGGTCGCCGCGGCCACCGTCACCCACCAGCCGCGGTACGAGAACACCGGCCACTCGTCGCTCCACAGGAGCCGAACGTCGTTGAATCGCAACCGGAGTGCCAGGAACTCGTCGAGGATGGCCTGGTCGGTCCAGGTCCGCCCCTCGGCAACGAGACCCGGCCGTTTGGAGCTCAGCTGCGCCACCCACCGGTTGTTCAGGTTCGCCACGATGAAGGCCCGATCGGCGTCGGCCTGCAGACGGAGGGCGCTGACGCTGCTCGCCGTCACGTCGGCTCCGGCCGGGAACGACGCCCCGGTGGCGGTCGACGACGCGGCCGTTCCCGACTGCGGAGTCGCGAGTTTCGGCGCGGCCCCGGAGGTCGGGCCCTTGTCGCAGTCGACGAGGTAGCGGCCGTCGCCGGCCGCACTCCCCTGGGCACCGAGCGTGTCCGGCAGCCGGAAGAAGCTCCCGGGCGGATAGGTGAGTTCCATCGTCAGCGCCTCGCCCGCCCCGTCGAGCGAGGGCACCGCGACCGGTGCCCGCTGGAAGTCGAAGTTCCCCGACGCGACGATGCCGCTGCCGTCGGTGATGGTGATGCGTGTCTGCGGCCCGTACAGGACGTCGCCGCCGGGACACTTCGCGGTGACCTTCATCGTCACGCCCAGCCCGCCCGCCGACGTGCGGAACGACTGCGGCGTGAACACCGGGGGCGCCCCGCACGGCGTGACGTATTCGGGTTCGCCGCCGTCGGCGGTGTCGGCCTCGCGAGTCGTGCCCGGAACGATCGCCTCCGGACCGGTGGGCGCGAAGCCGGTGATCGTGGTCGCGGTCATCGTGATCAGGCGGTCGCCGACGGCGAACGTCAATGCCGGACGCGGTTCGGTGACACCCGCGGCGGGGGTGTTGCCGATCGTGGACGGGGGCATCGACCACACCGGCGCACCGCCCACCAGATCCAGGGCGGTCACGCCGCCGTCGGCCATGGGCGCGATGAGGCGTTCGCCGTCGGTGACGGCGTGGCCGGTCGACCCGTAGACCGGCCCGGTCGGAGTCGTCCACAACGTCTGGCCGGAGATGGCATCGACTGCGGTGACAGCGTCGTGCGTCGTCCACACGACTTCACGGTCATCGGCCAGCACGACGGTCGGCGAGGTGTGGGCCGGGAGATCAGTCGTCGTCCAGATCCGCGCCCCGTCCGCGACGTCAGTGTATGCACCGTCGATGAGCACACGCCCGCTCTGAGTCGGAGTCATGACAGCAGCGGACTCCACGCTCATACCCGCCAAGTCGCTGGTGGTGCCGTCCGGCCGGACCACGACGACCGGACCATTCGTCGGTGTGCCGCTTGTCATGCTGCCCGTCACCACGAGGACCGATCCGTCCGCGCGCGGCACCATCCCGGTGCGGCCCGGACTAGTGAAGATCTCCCGGCCGTCGTCGGCCGAGATGACGGCGACCACGCCGTCGGCGCTGGCGACGAGCTCGTCGGTGGCGATGAACTGCGAGGCGTCCCCGCTCGGAAGCGCTTCGGGCAGGTCGATCGTGCGCTGCCACTCCACGCCTCCTGGTGTCACCTTGTGGAACACGACCTGGCGTTCGTTGCCACCACTGAAGTCGCGGACGAACGCCGCCTTCCCGTTGAACGCGATCCCGAACGCCTGCGGCGGAGCGGGAGCACGGCCGATCTCGCGACCTGTCCGGACGTCGACGAAATACGCGGCGCCCCGACCCAGGCAGGCGATGGTGCTGTCCACGATGGAGTCCGAGCACCCGGACACGGGTTCGTCGAACGACCATTTCCCGCCGGACTCGGTGTCTATCCCGATGGGCCGCAGTGCCGGGCCGTTCGTGGAGTCACCTACCTGCACGAGCGTCACCAATGTGTGGTCGTCGTGGACCGCACCCTGAGTCCTGTACGTCGCCTCGAGCGGCAGACCGGAGACGTACCCCGTACCACCCAACGAACTCGCGTCGACGCTCCAGGCTGGACTCGGCGCGGTCGGGAACGAACCGGTGAGCTGACCGGCGACGAGGTCCGGCGTTTCGTCGGAATTGCCACTCGACGAGGACACCTTCCACCACACGACGCCCCCGAGGACCAGCGCGAGGACACAGACCAACGCGACGCCCGTGATCAGGTACGCGCGCCGATTGGACCTGCGCGGGTACCCGGGCTGGGGATATCCGGGCTGGGGATATCCGGGCTGGGGGTACCCCGGTGGTGGATAACCCGGCGGTGGGTAGCCCGGCGGTGGGTAGCCGTACTGGGCTTGTCCGGGTGGCGGAGGATAGCCACTCGGCGGCTGCTGATACGGCGGTGGGTACTGCGGCGTCGGACCTGTCTGCGTGGCGGCGTAGGGGTCCGGCGCCGGGGCCTTGTTCAGTGACACCCCCGGGACCACCGTCGGGCGGGCAGGTTGGATCGTCGTCGGCGACTCGTCGCCGTCGGACGATCCGGGCATGGTCGCGTCATCGTCGGGTGGCCCCGGATTCGACATCCGTCCAGTGAATCCCAGTCCGACGCCGTTCGACTGTCCCCCACCCGGGGGAATTTCGGCGTCCGCTCACGCCGACCGAGCAGTTCCCGCATCTGCACAGCGAGCCCGGTGCGCCCCGCCGGCTGAGCACACTGGCGCTCGCCGAGCGACCGTCGAGGCCTTCGTTCGTGACAAACCCACCACTTTTCGACCGGGAATCGAAACGGGTGTGACTGAAGTTCATCACTGTCAACGATCTGCGCCCAGTCAACGAAAAGCGCTGCACAGTCGATGAATTCGCGGTTCTCGGCCTGTGGAATTCCCTCGAAATCGAACGAATGTTCCGGTACCTTGGAGTCATGCCAGAGCTCGCCACTCTCCTCGATCAACTCATCGAGACCACCCCACCCGCCGACGACCCCACGGGCCGAGCAACATTCGACGCGCTCGAGACGCTGCGCTTGATCCGCAACACCGTCGACCACCAGATCGTCACCCACGCAGCACAACTCGACGAACTCGGCGTCGCTCAGAAAGCCGGCGGCACCACCAAGAAGTTGCTGATCGAGTCAGGTCATGCACCGGCCGCTGCTCTTCGCACCATGCGGAGTGTCGATGCCCTCTCGGCGTTGCCCGCGCTGGCTCGTCACGCCGCCGACGGGCGACTCTCCGGCGAGATCGTCGATGCCATCGTGCGAGGCATGAATGAAATCGAGAAACGTTGTGGCGACGCTCTTTCCGAGGATGAACGTTCCCGATATGAATTCGAACTAATTGCCCAAGCGCTCTCAGGTGCTACGCCGACAGACGTGCGCAGGCATGCGCGGGCTATCGGCAACACGCTCGCCGACGCCTCCGAGACAGCAGTCCCGGCGTCGGACAATGCAAGCTTGAACTCAGTCAATGCACACACCACCGACGACGGCCGCGTCGAAGTCCGCGCCGACCTCACCCAGGTCGTCGGCGAGAAGTTCCAGGCCATGATCGACGAACGATCGTGTCCACGGCCCGAACCCGACGGCGCCGAAGATCGTCGCACCGCCGAGCAGCGCCGTGCCGACGCTTTCGAGTTGATCCTCGACCAAGCCGCGATCGGCGCGACCATCAATACCGTCGGAAGTCCACGCACGCAACTGCTGCTGACCATCCCCGCCACCGGAGAACTCGCAACGCTGCCGTGGACCGGGACGGTCAGCCATGCCACCGCGAAGCAGGTCTCCTGCGACGGATCCCTGACCGAGATCGTCCTCGACAGTGAGGGCGTACCGCTGCAGATGGGTCACACCCATCGGTTGTATCCGGCGCACCTACGTAAGGCGGTGATCGTCCGCGACGCGTGTTGCGTCAAATGTGGTGCACCACCGTCACATACCCAGGTCCACCACATCAAGTCGTGGGCCGACGGCGGACCCACCGACCTCGACAACGGCTGTTTGCTGTGTCAGCGCTGCCATACGCAGGTCCACCACCACGGCTGGGACATCGTGATGGGATTCGACCGCCATCCCTGGCTCGTCCCACCCGCCAGTATCGACCCGCAACGCCGACCGCTACCCGCCTACAACCGGCGCACGATGCGACTCGACGACGCCGCCTGACCGCTGCCGCCACAGACCACCAGACTTTCGCGTAGCACCTTCCGCACCCGGGCCACACCTGGGACCGCATCAGTCCCTTGACAACTCCACAGTGAACCCCGGTCGATTAGCCCCGCTCGCAACCGGGCGGGCCCCCGGTTGAAAAGCCAGGCGGTCGCACAAGCAGGGGGGGCAATATGAGTCGCATGTCGAACCAAACTGCCCCCGCTTCCGGAGATGTGGCGGCGGATGGTCCGGGTGACCGCGTGGTCTACTGCTGAACCCCGACGAGACCACCGGAGCCGCGGCGTGATTCGTACCGGAGCAGTATCCAAGTACAGAACACCACCCAGATCGCCCCGAACAACCATCCGGCCACGACGTCCGTGGCCCAGTGCACGGCGAGTTGTATTCGGGTGAGGCCGACGAGGATCGACAGCACGGGGGCGATCACGAGGATCCAGCGATGCGCCCGCACCCAGGGCGAGGAGCGAAACGCGGCGACAGCGAACAGCCCGAACACGACCATCGTCATCATCGCGTGCCCGGAGGGGAACGAGAAGGTGTCGATGTTCAGTAGACGGTCTTCGACGGGTGGCCGGTCCCGCGCGAACGAGTACTTGAGTGCCTGCATCAGACCGTATCCGAAAAGCACTCCGGCGCCGACGAAGACCGCGTCGACTCGGTGCCGGGTCACGGCGAGTGTCACCACGACCGCACATGTCAGCACCAACATCGTCACCGTGTTGCCGAGCACCGTCACCACTTCGGCGATCGAGACCCAGGGCTCCGACCGGTTCTCGACCACCCAGTTCAGGATGTTCTCGTCGATCGTCGTCGGAGAGATGAACATCCCGCCACCCTATCCAGGCGTCGCTCAAGTCGCCCTCAAGCACATCGCAAGCGTCACCGCCCACTGTGGTCCTCGAACCCGCCCGACCACGTATCGATGAGGACC
>NZ_JAFFZF010000048.1:0-35778 GCF_016924115.1 Gordonia sp. BP-119 | reverse complement strand
AATCACCCGACGAGCAGCCTGAGCCTTGTACTCCGGCGTAAACGACCGCCTCCTGGACATGTCGACATCCTTCCAGCAGGACCCCTGGCCCCACTATCTCGGTGTCCACTCAAACTGGGGAGGCTCAATCGCCGGCTTCATGATCGCCACCGGATTCCTCTCGATGTGGGTGTCCAACACCGCAACCGCCGTGATGATGATCCCGATCGGCGTGTCGGTCCTGGCGCTGGTGCTCGACCTCGGCAAGGAATCGGGCACCGACGCCCCCGCGCCGAAGGCCACCGGCACCGACGAACCGGTGGACGGTGAGACCCTCACCCAGGCGGTCATCAAGAGCAACTTCGGCACGGCACTGATGCTCGGCATCGCCTACGCCGCATCGATCGGATCGTTGGGCACGATCATCGGCACCCCGCCCAACACCCTCCTGGTCGGATACCTCGAGGGTGAAGGCATCGACATCGGGTTCCTGGAGTGGATGATCGCCGGCGTCCCGCTCGCCGTGATCTTCCTGGCCATCGCGTGGTTCCTGCTCACTCACGTCCTGTTCAAGCCGGAGATCGACGACATCCCCGGCGGCCGGCGCATCATCCGCGATCAGCTCGACGCCCTCGGCTCGATGTCGCAGGGCGAGATCCGGGTCGCCGCGATCTTCGGCCTCACCGCACTGGCGTGGATCGCGGTCCCGCTGATCTGGGACGAGAACCCGCCGATCTCCGACACCGGCATCGCGATGACCGCCGCCGTTCTCCTGTTCCTGTTGCCCAGCGGCTCCAAACCCGGTGTGCGCCTGCTCGACTGGGAGACCGCGATCAAACTGCCATGGGGCGTGCTGCTGTTGTTCGGCGGCGGCCTCGCCTTGTCCCAGCAGTTCGAGTCCAGCGGACTGACCGCCTGGATCGGCGACGTGGCCGCCGGGCTCGACACGATCCCGGTCATCGTGCTGGTGGTCATCGCGGCGACCGCGATCATCTTCCTCACCGAGATCACGAGCAACACCGCGACAGCGGCAACCTTTCTCCCGGTCGCCGGAGGCGTGGCCATGGGAATGGGCCTCGACCCTCTGGTGCTCACGATCCCCGTCGCCCTCGCCGCGACCTGCGCATTCATGCTCCCGGTGGCGACCCCACCGAACGCGGTGGCCTACGCCAGCGGGTACGTCACCATCGGCCAGATGATCCGTGGCGGGCTCTGGCTCAACCTCATCGGGATCGTGCTCATCACCCTCGCCGCCTACACGGTGTTCGCCTGGTCTCTCGGCATCGCGTACTGACCCACGACTCGACCGGGCCCGGTCGAGTCGCTCGTCACCCTCCCGCCGACCACGGGAATGCACCGAACCGACGGATCCGTTGCGCGAAGGGTCAACAACGTCGTCGAACAAAGAGGTGCAGTTGTGAAGATCGGGATCATCGGAGCGGGATTCATCGGCGGGACGCTCACGCGTCGTCTGACATCGTTGGGACACGAGGTGCGGGTGGCGAACTCGCGCGACCCGGAGACGCTGGCCGAACTGGCCTCCGAGACCGGCGCCACCGCGGTATGGGCCGCCGACGCCGCGAAGGACGCCGACCTGGTGATCGTCAGCATCCCGCAGAAGAACACCCCCGACCTCGCGCCGGGCATCCTCGACGCCCGCAAGGCCGACGCCCCGGTGATCGAGACGAACAACTACTACCCCCAGCAGCGCGACGGCAAGATCGAGGCGATCGAGAACGGTACCCCCGAGAGCGTCTGGGTGTCGGAACTGCTCGGCGTCCCGGTGTACAAGGTGTTCAACGGTATCTACTGGAAGCACCTGCTGAACAAGGGCGTACCCGCGGGCACAGAGGGCCGCATCGCGCTGCCGATCGCCGGCGATGATCCGGCCGGCAAGGAGATCGTGTTCCGCGTGGTCGACGAACTCGGGTTCGACCCGGTCGACGCCGGACCGCTCGCCGAGTCGTGGCGGCAACAGCCGGGAACGCCGGTGTACGGCAAGGATTTCGGCGCCGACGACACCCTCAAGGCGCTTGCCGATGCGTTGCCGGAACGCACCGCTGAGTGGCGCGCCTGACGCACTGACAGGGGCGGCACGCCACAGCGGGAATCAGCGACGCTTCGGACGTCCGGGCCCGCGTCGCGCACTCTTGCCGGGGACCTTCCCGGCCGCCTCGCGTGCCGCCCTCTTCGCCGCCGCCTTCTCCTTCGCCGACCGTTTGGGCGCCTCGTCGGTCCGCCCCCGCGACGACGTCGCCTTGCGGCCGCGCACGATGCCGATGAACTCATCGGCCAATTGAGTTGTGGGAGCAGGCCAGAGGAGTCCGACGGACCCGGTCGGGGCGTCGGTGACCGGCCGATACACCAGGTCCTTGCGGTGATGCAGGCGCGCCAGCGACTGCGGCACGAGCAGTACGCCGACGCCGGCCGCGACGAGTTCGACTGCGTCACCGGTGGTCTCGGGCCGATGATCCACCGCCGCACCCGGGCGTTCGGATACTGTCAACGGCTCGTCCAGCGGCCACAGCAACTGCTCGTCGGTCAGATCGGCCAGGGTCATCTCGTCGCCGGCGGTCAGGGCGTGGTCCTTCGGCACGACGACGACCGTCGTCTCCTCGTACAGGTCGATCGTGTGATGTTCCCGCGCATCGCCGGACCGCAGGGCATCGGGCAATCTGGTGATCGCCATGTCGACGCGCCGCTCCCCGACCGCCTCGGCACAGACCGCGACGTCGAGGGCGATGAGTTCCAGCGAGACGTCGGGACGCCGCTCGGCCCAGATCCTGACCCACTTGCTCGGCGTGACCCCCGGAACGTATGCCAGCCGGAAGACAGGGGCCTCGCCCGCTGCGTGAACGTCGGGTGTGGTCACGCCCAAAGGCTACCGCCCGATACCCTCGTCGAATGAGCTCGCAGTCGATGAAGCCGGCCACCGCCGCCAAAAAGCTGGACGTGTACCTGCCGGCCACTCCTGCGGAGTTCCAGCAGGGCCCGATCACCCGGGCCGAACTCGCCGCCCTCCAGACCGACCCGCCGGAATGGCTCCGCACGCTTCGCGCCGACGGCCCGCACCCGAAGAATCTGGTCGCGGCGAAACTCGGCATCTCGAACTCGGGCCTGGTTCGCGGCGGCATCACCGAGGCACTCACGACGGCGCAGATCGACGACCTCCTCGCCGAGATGCCGGATTGGCTGGCCGCCGAACGCGCCACCCAGATCGAGGTCCGTCGCGAGGAGCGGCGCGTCAAGTCGCTGCATGCCGACCGACGACGCGCCCGCGAAGAGGGTGACACGGCCCCGGAGAGTTAGTCCTCCGATCGGTCCGCAGCAGCACAACAGTATCCGCCCGACAGCGACTATCGCTTCACTGCAACGTCTCTCGGATCTCGACCGCCAGCCCTGTCAAATGCTCCCGGAGCACGCGCTGCGCGCGGGCCGGCGAATCCGTGTCGGCGAGGAGCAGGTGCATCGCCAGACCGTCGACGAGGGCGTGTACCGCGACCGCATGAGAGTCGAGATCGCGGCCGGCGCCGATCAGCCCGTGCTCGTCGAGGACGCCCAGCACCGTCCGACAGAGCGAACGCAAACCGTCGTGGGCCTCACGCGCAGCATCTGCGAGACCGGGATGTGCCACCGACTCGGTCACCATCGCGAGGTTGACGTGCATCTCGACGCGCCGCTCGTCGTCCAGCGGTAGGACCTCGGACAACACGGCCTCGGCCCAGCGCAGCGGGTTGCGAATCCGGTCGTGCCGACGGATGCGAACCGCCACCCGCTCGTAGATCAGCCGCATCGAGAACTCGAGCAGCTCCTCCTTGTCCGCGAAGACGTGGCGGAGCGAGCCGACCGAGATGTTCGCTTCCGCCGCCACCTCGCGGACCGATACTCCGGATGCGCCTTCGCGCAACACGATTCGCCACAGGGCCTCGGCTATCTCGGCGCGTCGCCCGTCCCGGTCGATCAACTTGGGCATTGACTCATGGTAGTACACCCGTGCTACGTTGGCGCCGGTTTTGATAGCACGGTTGTGTCAGCAAAGAACGGAGAACCGATGGCGACCCGACACGCGGCGCTGGACGTCCTGCGCGGCATCGCGATTCTGGGCACCCTCGCCACCAACATCTGGATCTTCACCAACGCGGAGGGGCTGATCGGCTACATCCAGGGCGCCTATCGGGCCACCGGCTCCTGGGCGGTGGCCGAGGACGTCCTGCAGCAGCTCGCCCAGGGCAAATTCCTCGGTCTGCTCACGATCATGTTCGGAATCGGGCTGGCCATCCAGCAGCGGTCGGCTGTTCGACGAGGCCGGACCTGGCCGGGACGGTACTACTGGCGAGCCGCGCTGCTGTTCGTCGACGGCGTGATCAACTACTTCCTCTTCACCGAGTTCGACGTCCTCATGGGTTACGCGGTCACCGGACTCATCGTCGCCTACCTGCTGTCGATGCGGCTGCGGCGCCAGTACGTCGCGATCGCGATCGCTGCGTCGACGCATCTGGCGCTGCTGGGCCTGGTGAGCTGGGCCCTTCTCGCCGCGCCCGCTACATCGGGTCCGGGTGCCGCGCTGTCCCCGAACCCCTACGCGAGTGGCAGTTTCGTCGACCTCGTCGCTTTTCGCGCCGAGAACTTCCTGATGTTCCGTGCCGAGGTCCTCTTCATCCTGCCGATGTCGATCGCGCTCTTCCTCATCGGCGCGGCCCTGCTGCGCGCCGGCGTCCTGGAACCGCGCGGCGCCCGGCTTCGGCGACGCCTGATGGCCGTCGGGCTGGGGATCGCCCTACCTCTCGACTTTGCCGTCGGACTGGCCGGTGGCGATGCCGGACTCGTCGTGGGGCGGTACGGGTTGGCGCCGGTCGTCGCACTGGGGTTGCTCGCATGGGTCGCCGGGTACTACGCCGACGGCCGCACTCCCGGGCGGTGCGGCCGCGCGCTGACACCGGTCGGTCGAATGGCGTTGTCCTGCTATGTGTTACAGAACGCGATCGCGGGTGCCGCCTGTTACGGCTGGGGCCTGGGGCTCGCGCACCATCTCGACGGCTCGACGCTGGTCCCCGCCACGGTGTCGCTGTACCTCGGCATCGCCGTGGTGCTCATGCTGTTCTCCCGCTTCTGGCTCAGCCGATTCGAGCGGGGCCCTCTCGAATGGCTGTGGCACCGAAGCTACGACCGCATCACCGCTTCCGCCGACCGGCGACTGTCACCCGAACGAGTGGACAACCCGCGGTGACGGCTGCTCGACCGCAGGTCAGCGAGCTGACCGGGATGGGTTAGCCATCCCCGCCGCGGGGTACCCGACGCGCACCATCATCCGACCGAGGAGTGAGTCGTGGACACCGCCATCTGGATCATCATCGCCGTCGTCGTCGTGATCGTCATTCTTGCGCTCGTGTTGCTGCTGCTTCGTCAGCGAAAGGCACGCCGACGGGTTCAAGCCGAGGAGATCAGGCAGAACGCCACGCAACAGGTCTCGACCGTCCGCCACCGCGAGGCCGTCGCCGAGGAGGCCGATGCCCGGGCACGGAAAGCGCAGGCCGAAGCCGATGCGAAGGCTGCAGAGGCCAAGCGGCTGCAGGAACAGGCACGCCACCACCAGGGACACGCGGCCGAGTCGCGGCACGAGGTCGAGAGCGAGTTCGCCCGTGCGGATCGTCTCGACCCCGATGTCCGACGGAACGCGGATGGACGGGACACCGAGGGACGGGGCGCCCACGGACGTGGTGCGGACGGGCGGGACGACCCGAACGTCGCAGGCCGGCACGCCGGTCAGCCATCGAACAACCCGATCGATCCGCGTCACCGCCCGGACGCCGATCCCCGCGGACACCAGACGCCGCCGAACGCCCGCTGACGAGACCCTCTCGCAAGCGATGCCGGCCACACCGCCGGCGCGGTGTGACGGAGCCCGCTCCGAAAAGTGGTACTCGGTCCCGAGTGTTAGTAGGTACCATTTCTCTCGTCATCTGCGCCGGGACCTTCGGGGACCGGTCTTCCGCAGCACCAGAGGGGTCCACGCATGGCGTCGTTTCTGTTCAAGCTCGGAAGCTTCTGCTTTCGCCACAAATGGTCGGTGATCGCGGCCTGGCTGGCTGCGCTCATCGCGGTCGCCGGACTGGTCGGCGCACTCCAGCCCAAGTTCGCGCAGGACTTCAGCCTTCCCGGCACCGACTCGGGGGTTGCCACCGAACAGGTCGAGCAGTACTTCCCACAGGTCATGGCCCAGCAGGAACAGGCGTCCACGAGCATCCTCGTCGCTGCCGAGGACGGGCTGCAGAACCACACCGCGCAGCTGAACGAGCTCGCCGCGGCCCTCCGCGGACTCCCCGACGTGATCGAGCCGCAGACCGTCGTCAACCCGCTGACGGTTGCGGCCGCTGATCCAGCACTCGCTGCGCAGGTCGTCGGCGACAACGGTCGGGTCGGCCTCATCCAGGTGCGCCAGGACATCCCGATCCTCGACCTCACCGTCGAGAACAAGGAAGAACTCGTCTCGATCCTGGACGAGTTCTCCGTCGACGGCCTGCAGGTGGAGGCAACCGGGTCGCTGATGCAGGTGATGGAAGCCGGCGGCACGGCCGAACTGCTCGGTTTCGCCGTCGCCTTCGTCGTGATGATCGTGGCGTTCGGAGCCCTCATCGCCGCCTTCATTCCTCTCGTCACCGCGATCGTCAGTGTCGGCATCACCATCCTGCTGCTCACGCTGTCGGCCGAGGCTCTGTCGATCAACGAGTCCGCCACCGCCATCGTCACGATGCTCGGCATCGCCGTCTTCATCGACTACGCGCTGTTCATCGTGTCCCGGTACCGTGCGGAACTCCTCCGCGGCGGCGCGCCATCAGACGCCATCGGCCGAGCCGTCGGCACAGCCGGGTCGGCGGTGGTTTTCGCCGGCCTCACCGTGATCGTCGCGGTGGTGGCCCTCATGGTGATCGGCATCCCGATCATCACTCAGATGGGCGCGGGTGCCGGCGTCGCCGTGTTCATCGCGGTGCTGGCTGCTCTGACCCTCATCCCAGCCATCCTCGGTGCGTTCGGGCGGTTCGCCTTCCTACCTCGAATCCCCTGGATCAAGCACGCCGTGGAATCCGAGGACGACACTCTGGGTGTCAAAGTCGGGCGCACCGTCGTCAAATGGCCCATCCCGTTCATCGTGATCGGCCTGCTGGCGCTTGCGGCCGCGGCCATCCCGGCCACCAAGCTGGAACTCGGTCTGTCGCTGTCCAGCGAAGCCGAAGCACCCGCGCAGGAACTGCTGAGCCGCGGTTTCGGTGAGGGCATCAACGGCCCACTGCTCGTCGTCGTGCACGACGAGGACGGCGCGATCAACGCCCCGGCCGAGGAGACCGTACGGCACATCGCAACCCTGAGTGATGTCGCCAACCCCGAGGGGCTCACCTGGACGGGCAACCGAGCAGGCGACACCGCGCTGATCATGGTCACCCCGGAGAGCGCGCCGTCGTCAGCCGCCACACACGACCTCATGGAGCAGATCCGCGCCTTCGCACCAACGGTCGAGAACCGTGGCGCCGAACTCCACGTCGGCGGTCAGACAGCCATCATGTCCGATCTCTCCCAGAAACTCGACGATGCACTCATCCCCTACCTGGTCGTGGTCGTCGGTCTCGCATTCCTGATCATGATCGGCGTCTTCCGGTCGCTCTGGGTCCCGCTCATCGGCACCCTCGGATTCGTCTTCTCGGTCCTGGCGACCTTCGGCGTCACCGTGGCGATCTTCCAGGAGGGCTGGCTGGGATTGATCGCCCACACGCAGCCGATCATCTCCTTCCTGCCGATCTTCCTCATCGGCGTGGTGTTCGGGCTCGCGATGGACTACCAGGTGTTCCTGGTGACCCGAATGCGCGAGGAGTTCATGCACGGCTTGTCGGCCAAGGAGGCGATCGTCGCCGGTTACCGGCACGGAGCCCGGGTGGTCACGTCGGCGGCGATCATCATGATCAGCGTCTTCGCGGCGTTCATGCTCTCCCCGGAGACGACCGCCAAGATGATGGGTTTCGCGCTGGCCGCGGCAGTGTTCTTCGACGCCTTCGTGATCCGCATGCTGGTCGTACCCGCGGCGATCGCGTTGCTCGGCGACCGGGCCTGGGGCCTCCCGCGCTGGCTCGACCGCTTCGTGATCAACTTCGACATCGAGGGCGAAGCAGTCCGCCATCGTGGGCTCGAGGAACCGGACGACACCAGGTCCCCGGTCCCGGCGAATTGACGAGTTGCACAGTCCCTTTCCACGATGAGTGAGCACAGCATGGGCGATTGCCTGACGGTGCACGCCACCTCCGACGCCCCGGAACCCGCGCCGGGGCGTCGGATGGGCCTGCGTGAACAGAACAAACTGCGCACCCGCAACGCCATCCGGCAGGCGGCGATCACCCTGATCGCCGAGCAGGGGTACGCCAAGACCACCGTCGAGCAGATCGCCGAGGCCGCCGGCGTCTCACACACGACGTTCTTCCGCTACTTCCCGTCGAAGGAACAGGTGGTCGTCGGAGACGAGCACCTGCATGCCGAGGCGCACGCGATCGTCGAGTCCATGCCGCCCGGGCTCAGCCACTTCGACCTCATCCGGCGCCTGATGACCGAGCTGCACCGCCTGACGGTCGACGACCCCTGGGTCGGCAATCCGCTCCGCATGCAACTGATCCGCACCGAGCCGTTGCTGCAGAAGACCTTTCAGGTCGAGTCCGAGCGCATGATCTCGGACATGACCCAGCTCATCGCCGACTACTTACGGATCGCACCCGACGACTTCCGGCTCAAGGTGTTCCTCGACGCGGTGGCCGGGGTGACCTTCCACCTGGCCACCGAGTTCGACGACAACCGGGAGATGCCCCAGCTCGAGACGACGCTGCGCGCGATCGATCTCCTCGAGCAGGGGTTGCCGGTCGGATGAACAGTGGTTGTCCGGCCATTCGCCCCGCGAACATTCCCTCTAGGATTCAGAGCGTGATCTCGGACAACGCTGCCCGACCGCGACCGATGCCGGGCCTTCGACACGGCTCCTCGCTGCGCTCGTCGCCGGCTCAGGCAGCAGGGGGACCGGTCCGCTGGACGCGGTTCGTCGTTTCATGGGTCAGTACAGTCGCGGCCATCGCGGCCACCGTCTCGCTCGCGGCATCGGCCCAGGCCGCGCCGGCCAAGCCGACCCCGGCGCCGTTCCCGGTGACCGACATCGCCCGGCTCTACGCCTCGGACATCTCGTCGTATCCGGGCGGCGTGTACCTGCAACCGGTCGAGACCTTCACCGCCCTGCGCCGCGATCACCCCGAGGTGATGGCCCGCAATCTCGAGACGGCCGTCGCGATCAACCAGTCGGCGGCCGGCAAACCGGGACTGCAGCGCCGGGCACTCGCCGACGCACACGACGATCCGCTCTGGACGATGTCCGATGCCTTCGGCGACCGGCTCGGACGGGATTTCCGGAACGCCCTCGCCGCCGATCGCCTCCCGAAGACCACGGCCCTCTTCAGCGACTACCTCGCCCGCGCCGGTGGGCTCGCGAACGCGACGCTCGTCGAGAAGTACGTGTTCGGGTACGAGCGGCCGTTCATCGTCGCACCCGAGCGGATCCGCAAGTACATGCGCGCCGGAGCCAGCGAGTACGACGCGCTGGGCAGCAACCCGTCGTTCCCGTCCGGCCACACCAGCCTGTTCTTCTGGCGGGGCACCCTGTTCGCATCGATGCTCCCGGAACTCGCGCCGCAGTTCCTCGCCCGTGCCTCGGAGGGTGGATATCACCGCATCGTGCTGGGCGTGCACTACCCGCTCGACGTGATCGGTGGAGCGATCGTCGGGCAGGCCGCCGCCGCCGATCGCTGGAACGACCCGCAGTTCCGCCGGCTCCTCGCCGCGTCTGCCACCGAGATCCGCAAGGAACTCGAATGGCGTTGCGGCGCAGCCCTCTCGGTGTGCATCGCGCGTGACACGCCCTACGCCACCGACGCCGCGGCCCAGACGATCTACGCCCAGCGCATGACCTACGGATTCGGACGCGTCTCGTCGCCGACACATCCGATGGTGGTGCCCCGACAGGCCGTCGAACTGATCGCCGGGGCGTACCCGCAACTCACCGACGAGCAGCGGCGTCAGGTCCTGGAACAGACCGCGTCGCCCGCGGGATACCCGCTCGACGACCAGCGTCCCGGCCGCGCCTCCTGGCAGCGCCTGGACCTCGTCCGTGCTTACACCGCCGACGTCACGGTCGGCCGCGACGGTCGGGTGACCGTCCACTGAGGACCGCCCTGACCTGCCGGTAACTGAATCGTTTGTCCCACTGCCCGTTGCGAACTCGTTCGTGACGGGCAGTGTCGTGCCATGTGGTCCTCTGTGTGTCCAGTTTCGCCGAACAGCTTGACACCGGCGTAAGGGTATGGCTACTTTTCGAGTGGCCCACATCACATCCGACGTGGACTCACCGCCGTGACCAGGGCGGACGGTGCCGGAATCGCGGACCCAGACACAGCGCTGGGTCGATGAACTCAATCCTTCTAAGCCCCGCCGGGGCGATGTCGCCGTGCCCTCTCGCAGGGCGGTTCCGTCGTGCCCGGAGATCATCGGGAAAGGCAGTCGAAACATGCGTTGGTCGAATTCACGCAGGAGAGCCGGACGGTTGGCGGCAGTCGCCGTCGCCGCGGCGTGCATCTTCTCGGTCGTGTCGTGCAGCAGCGACGACGGCGGATCGTCGGACGGCTCCGCCGCGGATGCCAGCGGCACCAAGGCGTCGGGCGAGGCGATCAAGGTGGGGTTGTTCAACCCCACCAAGGGCCCCGCCACCCAGGGTGGCGTGACCACCGGCAAGGACGCCGCCCTGGACTACATCAACAACCAGATCGGCGGCATCGGGGGCCGGCCCGTCGAGATCGTCGACTGCGGAATCGACCAGACCGCACCGGAATCGACGGTGTCGTGCGCCAACCAGTTCGTCGAGGCCGGCGTGGTCGCCGCGATCGACGGCTACAATGCCGAATCCGCCTCCGCGGTGCCGATTCTCACCTCGGCCGGCATCCCGTTGGTCGGCCAGATCCCGTTCAACACCTCAACCGGCGCCTCGGCGGAGAACCGCGTGTACTTCGGTCCGCCACCCGCCGCGTTCCTCGTCGGTTTCATGCAGCAGCTCAAGGCCGCGAACAAGAATTCGTTGACGCTGGCGAATGCCGATCTCCCACAGGCACATCAGGTGTTCGACGGTTTGATGAAGCCGCTCGGCGCCCAGCTCGGCATCGACGTCAAGTCGGTCTACTACCCGCCGACCGGCCCGAACTTCACCTCGCTGGCCACCACCCTGGCCCAGGGCAACCCCGCCGCGGCCGGCCTGATGACCTCACAGAACGACAACGTGTGCACCAAGCTCGCGCAGTCGCTGCGGTCGGTGAACTACGAGGGCACCATGTTCATGGCGGCCTGCACCGACTTCATCGACACCATGGGCGCGCAAGCGGTTGGCGCACAGACCTACTCACCGATCTGGCAGCCCCCGGCCATGGACTCCGCACCGGAGCCGGCCAAGGCGAATCTCGGGATCGCCCAGAAGTTCATCGACGAGCAGGGTGGCACCGGCGGTTTCTACGCCTACGGCACCTTCGCGACCCTTGCCGACTTCGCGATCACGCTCAACAACGCCAAGGTCACCGATTTCACCGGCCCGAACGTGCTCGGTGCGCTCAAGGCAGTCACGGACTACCAGTCCTTCATCGGCCCGAAGCTCAACTGCGGTAAGCCGACCACACCGAACTGCACCACCGAGATGCTGCTGTTCGACGTCGTCGCCGAGAAGAAGACCGAACCCGCCACCGGCGGCTTCATCACCCCGCTTCCGGCTGCGCTGCAGCGCATCCCGGGCGCTTACTGACACGGGTCGCTGGTGTGGCGGGGTGGTCACCCACCCCGCCACACCCGGCTCTGCTCCCCGATCCGAACGCTCCGCATCCTCACACGCGCGTGAGATCCGTACGCGCCGAACGAATGAGTACGCCACATGGGCCAGTTCCTCCAGTTCGTCTTCCTCGGACTATCCGCCGGTGCCATCTATTCGGTGCTCGCGTCGTCCCTCGTGGGCATCTATGCCGCCACCGGCATCATCAACTTCGCGCAGGGCGCCATCGGCCTCTACTCGGTCTATCTCGTCGCCGCACTGCGCACCGACGGCAGTCTCGTCCTGCCCATCGGCACACTGAAACTCGGGAGTGAGTCCGACCCCACCTCGATGGAGTTGGCACTGGTCCTCGGCGTGCTCAGCGCAGTCGTCTGGGCCCTGCTCGCACACGTACTCATCTTCCGGCCGCTTCGCTCGGCCCCGGTGCTCGCCCAGGTCGTCGCCTCGGTGGGACTCATGCTCTTCATCCAGGCGCTCGTCCATCTCCGCTTCGAGACCGAGAACCTCTTCGCCGAGGCCATCCTGCCGGAGGACACCGTCGACATCGCCGGCGCGGTCGTCAACGTCTCGGACCTGATCCTGGCCGGCGTCGCCATCGCCATCTCACTGGTGCTGTGGGCCTACTTCCGGCTCACCACCCTGGGCGTCGCCACCCGCGCGGGCTCCGAAGACGAACTCGCCGCTCGGCTGTCGGGCTACTCCCCGGACCGCCTCGCGGCGATCGTGTGGGCACTCACCGGTGCGGCAACCGGTCTCATCGTCGTCCTCGCGTCCTACACCATCGGACTCACCGAGACCAGCTACACCTTCTTCGTCATCCCGGCCCTGGCCGTCGCCCTCGTCGGCCGGCTCACCTCATTCGGGATCGCCTGTGCCGCAGGTCTTGTCCTCGGCGCATTCCAATCCACCATCACGTGGCTCACCACCAAGGACTGGTGGCCGGAATGGGCGCAGGCCGGCCTCGGTGACGCCGTTCCGTTCGTCATCGTCGTCATCGCTCTCTTCCTGCTCGGCGGTCGTATCCCGTCGCGCGGTTCGCTCGGTGAGGTGCGCATGCCCGCGGTCCGGATCCCCCGCATCCGGCTGATCCCGACGGTCGTCTGCATCGCGGTGGTCGTCGTCGCGATCCTCCTCACATCCGGCAGCTGGCGGTTCGGCGTCGTCACCTCGGTGATCCTCAGCCTCATCGCACTGTCGCTGGTCCTGCTCACCGGTTACCTCGGCCAGATCTCGCTGGCCAGCATGGCCTTTGCCGGCGCGGCCGGGTTCGCCCTGTCGAAGCTGACGACCAACTGGGATGTGCCGTTCCCGTTCAGCATGATCTTCGCCGCCCTGATCGCGACCGGCCTCGGTGTCCTGGTGGGCGTGCCCGCACTCCGGATCCGCGGCGCCCAGCTGGCCGTCGTGACATTGGCTGCCGCCTTGGCCATCCAGAGCTTCGTCTTCAACAACCCGGCGATCACGTCCTTCGAGGGCAACCTCATCGCGGACCCGACGATCTTCGGCCTCGACCTCGGGGTCCGCGACGGCACCAACCTGGTCACGATCCGGTTCTCGCTGATGGTCCTGATCGTCGTCGCGATCGCGACCCTCGTGGTGTTGCGCTTCATGGGCGGCTCGACCGGCCGGGCCTTCCTGGCCGTCCGCTCCAACGAGCGCGCCGCGTCGTCGGTCGGGATCAACGTCGCCGCAACCAAATTGCTCGGCTTCGCGCTGTCGGCGTTCCTGGCCGGCATCGGCGGTTGCCTCATCGGTTACAGCCGCGGACAGCTGTCGGCCGGCTCGTTCACGGTGATGATCGGGCTGACGCTGCTCGCGATGACCTACGTCGGCGGCATCACGTCGTTCGCCGGTGCGGTCCTCGCCGGCATCATCGGACCGCTGGGCGTGGGTTACGTGTTCCTCAACCAAACCCTCGCTCTCGGTGAGTACTACGAGCTCTTCGCCGCCGGCAGCCTCCTGCTGATGGCGGTGCTGAACCCCGTCGGCGTCGCGGGGGCCATGTCGGAACTCGGCGAGAAGCTGCGCGCCCACCGGCACACACCGTCCCCCCGTCCGGAAGCGCCCGGCGCGGCACAGAACGCACAGGAGGGTGCACATGTCTGAGTCGACACTCGAGAAGCCGGCCACGTCGACGACACTCCTCGAGACGGGCGGGCTGTCGGTCCGGTACGGCGGCGTCAGCGCCAACTCCGACATCGACATCTCGGTCTCGGCGGGCGAGATCGTCGGACTGATCGGACCCAACGGCGCGGGCAAGACCACCTTCGTCGACGCGGTCACCGGATTCACCAAGGCCACCGGCACGGTGTCGTTGCGCGGGGAGAGACTGGACAAGGCGAGCCCCCATCGTCGCCGCCGGGCCGGCATGGCCCGGACGTGGCAGGCGGGCGAACTGTTCACCGACCTCACCGTCGAGCAGAACCTGGCCGTGGCGGTCCAGCCGGTCGGCCTGCGGGCCATGCTCGCCGACGTCCTCAACGGTTCCCGTCCGCCCGCCGATGTGATCTCGTCGGCACTCGAACTCGTCGGCCTGGCCGATGCCGCCGACCAGTTCCCCGGCGAGCTGACCCTGGGACAACAGAAGCTCGTCGGTGTCGCGCGGGCGTTGGTCGGCGGGACGCAACTCGTCCTGCTGGACGAGCCGGCCGCCGGACTCGACACCCACGAGAGCCGCGACTTCGGGACCGAACTCCGGCGGATCGCGGCGACCGGTATCGGCATCCTGCTCATCGACCACGACATGTCACTCGTCCTCGACGTGTGCGACCGGCTGTACGTGCTCGACTTCGGCCGGGTGATCGCCAGCGGGCCCCCGGCCGCCATCCAGGACGATCCCGCGGTCATCTCGGCCTACCTCGGAAGTCCCGAGGTGGACCCGGACGCCGCCCCGACCGGACACGACCCGAAGGAAACGCGATGAGCGCGCACGCCGCCCCCGGCCAGGCGACACCGGACCCGACCACACCGGATTCGACGACACCGGATTCGACGACACCGGTGTTGACGATCGACGACGTCACCGTCGGTTACGGCGGGGTTCCCGCCGTCCGCGGTCTCAGCGCCGCCGTGCGTCCCGGCGAGATCCTCGCGCTGCTCGGTCCGAACGGGGCGGGCAAGACGACGAGTCTGCTCGCCGCGGTCGGTGCCCTCGGACTGATGTCGGGCACGGTGACCGCCCTCGGCGACCCCATCGACCGTCGCATCGAACGCAACGCGCGGCGCGGGATCACCCTGGTCCCCGACACCCGGGGCGTCTTCCACCGTCTATCGGTGTCGGACAATCTCCGTCTCGCCAAGCGTCGTAACGGGCCCGACCTCGACACCGTCTACCAGTACTTCCCGAAGCTCAAGACGATGCGGGGCCGACGCTGCGGCAACCTCTCCGGCGGCGAACAGCAGATGCTCGCACTCGCCAAGGCGCTGCTGGCGGACCCGAAGGTCCTCCTCATCGACGAGCTGAGCCTGGGCCTGTCCCCGGTCGCGGTCCAAGACCTGCTGCCCCGGCTCCGGTCGATCGCCGACGAACACCAGATGGCTGTCGTCCTCGTCGAACAGCACATCGATCTCGCCCTCGGCATCGCCGACGCCGCCATCGTGCTCCATCACGGTCGGGTCGCGCTCTCGGCTCCCGCGAGCGAACTCCGTAACCGACGGGACATGGTCGAGGCGGCCTACTTCGGGCGCACCGTCGAGGACCGCGCCTCCTAGGGCCGCGCGGTCTGCAGGCGCACGGACGAGACGAACGGAACCGGGACGACGTGGCCACCGGGGACGCAGACGATCCGGGGCGGACGGATGCCGGCGTCGCACGAGCGGCACGCAACACGCGCAACCGGCCCACCGACGACGAGTTGCTCGACGCCGCATGCGCGGTCATCGCCGAGGTCGGTGCCGAGCGCACCACGATGACCGCCATCGCCGAACGCGGCGGCACCACCCGGGTCACCCTCTACGCACACTTCGGGTCCCGCGACGAGCTGGTCAACCGGGTGATGACCCGCGAGCTCGACACGTTCACCTCGTTCATGTTCGAGGTGTACGACGCGAGTGAGGACATGCCGTACGGTGCCCGCGCCCGCTACTCGGTGCAGGCCCTGTTCGACTACGCCCGACGCCACCCGGCAGGTCTGCGTGTCCTCATCGGCCACCGGGAGGGTGGCAGTGACCGCCGGTTGTACGCCGCGCTCGAACCCCGTATCGCCGCGCGCCTCCGCCAGAACTACGCCGAACGCGGCGCGCGGATCGCGGCCAGTGCCGACACCCTCGCGTCGCTCCTGCTGGGGATGAGCCTCGACGTCGCCCACCGCGCGCTGATCGTCGACGGCGCCGGCGTCGACGAGGCCTGCGACCTCGCGATCACCGCGACCCTCGCCGTGCTCCGCGACGTCCGCGCGGACCAGCTGCGCGCTCTCGACGAATCGCTCGGGCGGCGCTGAACCCGTGACCGGCGGTCGACACGGAAGCGCTCAGGACCGGGGCGGTCACCCCAGCCAGCGGCCGGCACGCCGGCTGTGACCCGCTTTCGTCGCCGCGGGCAACCGGTCGTAGGCCCGGGCGAGGAAGTTCGACCGCGCGTTGGCCTCGAAGACGTCCCGGTGGTCGCGAACGAACGTCCAGTACAGCCCGTCCCAGTCGGCGGTCCAGTCGCCGGGCGGTATGTCCGACATCTTCTTCAAATAGTTGCTGCCCGAGACGTAGGGCTTGGTGGTGATCGCCTCACCGGCCGCGAACTGACTCATCGCGTACACGTTGGGGACCATCACCCAGTCGTAAGCGTCGACGAACATCTCCATGAACCACTCGTAGATCTGCTCCGGGTCGGTGCGGAGCAGGCACATCGCGTTGCCCAGGACCATCAGTCTCTCGATGTGGTGGGCATACCCGTTGGCGAGGATCCGCCGGATCACCATATCGACCGGCTCGAGTCCGGTCTCGGCGGTCCACCACCCGTCGGACAGTTTCCGATCGTGGCCCAGATGATTCCGGCTCCGGAGGGCACGCCCGCGGGTCTCGTACGACGCTCGCATGTACTCCCGCCAGCCGATCAGCTGCCGCACGAACCCTTCGACGCTGGCCAGCGGGACGCGGTTACGTCCGCCGGCCTCCAGCGCCCTTCTCAGCACCGTTCGCGGGCTCAGGAGCCCGGTGTTGAGTGCGGGCGTCAGCAACGAGTGGAAGACGAACGGGTGCTCGGTGCTGATCGCATCCTCGTAGGGTCCGAACTCCGCGAACCGGTCAGCCAGGAACTGCTCGAGCATGGCCCGCGCCTCGTCGTGGGCGGTGGGCCAGGCGAAACCGTCGGCGTCGCCCGGGTTGTCGGGGAACTCGTCGGCCACCCAGGCGATCGCGGCGTCGACCTCGGGATGTCGCGCCGGCGGTGTCGGTTGCGGGACCTCACGGTTCTTCGGCAGTTTTTTCCGGTTCTCGGTGTCGAAGCTCCACCGACCGCCCGCCGGTTTGCCGTCGTCGTCGTCGTCGACGAGGATGCCGAGCCGTCGTCGCTGCCAGGTGTAGAACTGCTGCATCCGCGGTCGCTTGCCGGCGAAGAACTCGTGGATCTGCGCACGGGTGGTGAGGAAGTTCGGACTCTCGGCGATGTCGTCGGCCGCCAGTGGACACCCGGCGTGCTGGAAGGCCGCCAGCAGGTCGCCCGTCAGCCAGTCGTCGACGACATCGTACAGGTGAACCGACGCCGGGGGCCGTCGGGACAGGTACTCCACGACCTGGTCGTGACTGGACTCCTCCGCGTCGGTCTCGAGCACGTCGACCTCGAAACCCCGGTCCCGCAGCCGGTCCGCGAACCTGCGCATACTCGCGCGGTGCAGGACGAGTTTCTGCACGTGGAACCGGTACTGCCGGAACATCAGATCGTGTTCGACGAGGACGAAGCGGGTGCCGGGGTCCGCGTCGAGGTGCGACTCGAACAACTGATGCGGCAGCACCACGCGGACGACATCGCCGGACGGACCTGACATCAACTCTCCTCTCGCCGCCGCCTCACGCTCCCGACTTGGACGGCCCCCTCAAGGGCCGGACAAGTCGACCCCAAGTTCGCACCAAGCGCTCGGCGACATCCTGTCGTTCATCACCCGAACACCACGATGAGCCGCCGAGACCGGGCACCCGCCCACTCCAGACGATAGGAACCACGATGTCGCGCAGCACCGCCAGCTATTCGCACCCCTCCGACGATCGGATTGCCGAGTCCGGCGGCGACGTGCCGTCCGTGGACAGGCCTCTCTGGCAGCTGGGCCGGCGTGCCACGGTCATCGCGGCCTGCGTGGGCTTCGCCGCGCTGGCGGCCTGCAGCGTCAGCGTCGGCACGCAGTCGATCGAAGAGGCCTCCGACATCGACGTGGGCGAGTGCCTGCAGATCGGTGCCGAAGCCGGCGAAGGCAAGGTCGAGGCGACCAAGGCCGAGTGCGAAGGAACCGAGGGGCTCACCTTCTACGCGGCCGACAAGGTCAACACGTCGGCGGAGTGCGGCACCCCCAACACCTCCGCGCTCACCTTCGGCGAAGGCGACCAGAAGCTCTGCCTCACACCCAACTTCGCCGTCGACACCTGCTACCAGATCCCGATCGGCGGCGGCAAACTCGCCGACTACCGCGAGGTCGAGTGCAACGCCTCCCCCGCAGACAGCACCATCCTCGCCAAGACCGTCAGCCGCGGCGCAGACTCCCTCACCTGCACCGAGGACGAGACGAAATGGGCCTTCACACAGCCGCTGTCGGTCAGTTACTGCCTGACCGAGGACGTCACGGCCGCGAGCCGATTCGACGGCTGAGCGGCGGCCTGCGGGCCGGGCGCCGCGTCGACGAGGTCGTGGGTGACGCGGTAGTCCTCCCGCATCCGCGCCATGGCGACATCCCGTGCGCGGTAGGATTTCTCGACGCGTGCTCGCACCCGCCGGGCGCCACCGACCCGCTGCGCCGAATCCGCCACCGCGAGAACCGGTCCGACCCGTCTCAGCAGATGTTTGAACCGGCCGTCGGGGATTCCGAGCGCGTCGGCGTCGGCGTCACCGATGAACACCCGCTGCAGTCCGTGCATGGTCTTCGTGGCCAGCCGGCGTCGCAGGGCCTGCGGCCCCGGGAACACCGCGGCCAGTTCGGGCACCAGATAGTCGTCGGTCAACGCGACCACGAAATCCCGGTCGTCGGGACCCGGCCCCGGCGAGGTCAGCCGATAGAGCTCTTCGATCCGGACGTGGTCGGCCTCGCAGACCGGGTTGAGCTCGGGGCTCATCCCGACCACATGCCCCACGTACCGCCACAGGTGATAGATGTCGTCGAGCTCGCGGTCGGTGAACCGCACCCCCAACTTGTGCATCGCGTCGATCGCGATGTGCCCGAACTCAGCGATCGTGAACGCCATGTACGGCTGCGGGATCGGCACGCCCCACGCGGTCTCGTCCCAGTCTCCGCGCGCGAGCAGCATGGAACGGACATGTGCGTGGATCATCCGGACCCGCACCGTGTACGCGAAACCGTCGCCGCCGCGGCGCATTCCGCCGGGCGTCAGTACCTGCCCCAGCCATTCACCGACCTCCACCGACCGCACCGCCGGCTGGGACACGTAACGCCCGGTGACCGCGAGTGGTTTGCCCGCGATCGTGTTTCCCGCCCCGCGGACCAGCGATGCCGCGCCGAGCACGATGCCCAGCGGTGCGGTGTTGACGACCAGCGCGTCGGCCGCGCGATTCATCCGATCATGATCGACCCAGTCGGGCTCGTCATCGAGGAACTCGAAGAGCGCGCGCAACGAGTCGGTGGCGTTGCCGACCGAGTCGATGCCGTTCTTCAGCGCCGCCCGCAGCACTGTCGTGGTCGGGCCACCGGGTTGCCGGTCGGCGGCCACGGCGTCGGCGAGCGGGTCGGCGATCCACATCTGATCGAGCCAGTGACGGCCGGCCGTCCCGAACCGCTGCACGGCGAGGTCGGTGTTCACGAGGTCGGCAGGTGCGCTCCGTTCCATGGATCCATGAGAACACGAGCAATCCTCACTTACTATTCACTTTTGATGGCATCGTCGACAACTCCCAAAACCACCGCATCGCAACGACGCAAGGCACCCAAGCAGCAGCGCAGTCGTGAGATGAGGCAGCGCCTCCTCACGTCGGCGCTCACACTCCTGGAGCGTCGTCCCGGCCGACGGCCCACCACCGCCGAACTCGCCGACCACGCGCACGTCAGCATCGGGACGGTGTACCGCTACTTCGCCGACATGGACGCGATCGTCGAAGAATTGCGCCTCGCCGCCGTTCACGACATCACCGCCACCCTCGCGAGCGGGATCGGCCGGGCGATGGATCAGCAACCGGACACCGCGATGGTCACGGTGGTCGAGACCCTCGTGTCGTCATTCGAGTCACATGCGCCGGTCCTGCGCGCCTCGCTCGAGATCGGGGAACACGGCTTCGGCGACGCCTGGGCCGAGGTCGAGGGACCGCTCCTCCCGCTGGCGCGGATCCTGCCGTCGCGGATGAGGCCCGACCTCGACGATCGGGCGATCGACGAACTGGTGTTCCTCACCATGGGTGCGACCGCGAGTCTGTGCCTGCGCATAGCCCTGCAACGACCCCGCGACGCCGACCGGACCTCGCTCATCGCGATGGCGGCACGAATGTTGTTGGCGGCATTCGACTCACCGCCGTCGGCCAGTGCTGGTCGGATAAGTGCTGGCTGAGTCGGCGACTCAGAGGCTGCGCTGTTTCGCGTACTCCGCCATCGCCGTTCGCTCCGCCTCGTGTTTGGGGTAGAAGAAGAACACCACCGCCGCACCCACCACCACGATGGCGGCCGCCGCGCCGTAGGCGTTCTTGTCGCCCTGTACGAAGGCGTCGCGGGCCGCGGCGATGATCTGATCGGCGTACTGCGGATAGCGTTCGGCCAGGACCTCGGCACTCGAGAACGACTTCGTCAGCGCCGCTTCGGTCTGTTCGGTAATCTGATCGGCCTGCGGCGAACCGGAGATCGTGTCCCGCAATTGATTCGCGTAACCCGCGGTGAGGATCGCGCCGAGGGTGGACTGCAGGATCGCGCCACCGAGGTCGCGTTGCAGATCGGACATGCTCGACGCCATGCCCGCGCGCTGCACCGGCACCGAACCGGTCAGCGACTGCGACGCCGGGGTGCCGGCGAGACCGACTCCCACCCCGACGAGGACGTAGACGAGGCCGACATGCCAGAAGTGGGCGTCCTCATCCCAGGTGAGCATCGCGAGCACCAGGCCGACGACGATGAAGGCATAACCGGACAGCAACGTGAACCGCGACCCCATGCTCTGCACGAGTTTGGCCGAGCGCGGGGCCACGATGATCATGGCGGCCGCCGCCGGGAGAATCGTGGCGCCGGCCGCCAGCGTCGAATAGCCGAGCACGTTCTGCATGTACTGCTGGCCGATGAACATCGCGCCCATGAGCGTGCCGAACACGATCAGCCCACCGACCGCCGCGACCCAGAAGGTGCGTCGGGCCGCGATCCGCAGGTCGAAGAGCGGCACCCGCACACGCAGCTGCCGCCAGACGAAACCCGCCCCTGCCAGCAGCGCGATCGCGGCCAGGATGTAGACCTGCAGTCGCTGATCGGAGTTCGGGGCGAAGTTGATCGCGAGCACGAGTGAGCCCACCATCACGATGGACACGACGCCGCCCAGGTTGTCGACGACCGCCGCCTGATCGCCGTTGTCGTCGGGCACCAACCGCCACGCCGCGATCAGCGCGACGACGGCGAGCGGCAGGGTCACCAGGAACACCGAGTGCCAGGCCAGGATCTCGAGGAGTGCCCCGGACAGGACCGGTCCCAGCGCCGAGATCGCACCGCCGAATGCCGACCACGCGGCGATCGCCCGGACCCGTTTCGGCCCCGACCACAGTGCGGTGATCACCGCGAGGGTGGTCGGGAAGGCCAGGCCCGCGGCGATGCCGCCCACCAGACGAGCACCGAACAGGACCTCGACGTTGGGCGCGAAACCGGCGACGAGCGACGCCGGGATCGACAGGCACATGCCGATGACCAGCATCCGCTTGCGCCCGTGCCGATCTCCCAGCGCGCCGAAGTAGAGCACCGACGCCGCCAGGCCCAGCGAGTAACCGACCGCGACCAGATTCAACTGAGTCGAGCTCGCGTCGAGCGCCTTGCCGATGTCGGGTAGCGCGACATTCGCCACCGCGAGATTGATGTTGGCCACCCCGGCGACCAGGATCAGCGCGACCAGGATCGCCTTCGCCCGCTTGGGAGCCGTCCCCGCCTCGACCTCGGCCGTTGTCGACGTCATCGGGGAATCGTACGTGCGCGAGCGCCATCGGGCCGGGGATCGGGACGCTCCGGCACGAAATGGTCACGGACTCCCGTGGGATCAGATCAGAGGCAGACGCTGATGGTCACCGGCCCGATGGGGATGCCGAAGCAGATCGCCACCGAACCGACGGCCTGCACCGGTTGCACCGGCTGCATCGGCGCCGGCGCGGCGGAAGCGGCCGGCGCGGTGGCCAGTCCGATCGCGCAGGCGGCACCGACAGCGGCCACCCCGACAGACGTACGACGCATGATCCCGGACATGTTCATGAGCAGCTCCCCTCGAGCTCGAGTCCCCCCGGACAACCCTGCGGATGGGGTCAACACGCAGGTGATGGTGACTGGAGATTCTACGCCCCGGCGTCGGCGTCGTCCCCATCCCGACGGGCCGAATCCGCGACGGGTGTCACAGGCTGATGCGGAGGCCGTCCCACTCGTGATCGTGCATGAAACCCTCCGCCAGCCCGACCCGGTACTTGAGGCAGCTGCGCAGGATCCCGGCATAGGCGAACGGGAGCATCAGCGCGGGCTTCTGGTCGCCCGGACTGCTGACGACATCGGACGCGCCGCGGAAGTCGCGGACGAAGTCGCGCAGGGTCCGGTCCTTGCGCGACGACGGACGCCACCCGTAGAGCAGCATGCCCAGCCCGATCATCTTGTCCACGCCCGAGCCGGGCGTGATCGGTACGTCGGCGGGATCCCAGGTCCCGAGGAACGCGCGATCGACGCCGTCCTCGGGCGTGAACATCATGATCCCGCTCGTGGCGCGCGGGTTGCACTCGATGCAGAACAGGTCGCCGCCACCGTTCCGGTCCTCGATGAAGTCGAAGCCGATCTGGCCGGTGAAGTTCACCCGGCGAACGAAATCGCTGACCCACCGGGCGATCCGCGGATGGTCCACGGACCGGAAGTTGAGGCACGAACTGCCGTCGATGGCGTAGTCGACCGGATAGGTGGCGTGGGCGTAGACGCGACCCTCATGGCAGACCGAATACGTGCAGAAGTTGTTCCCCGACGCCCACTCCTGTGCGATCCACGGGTTCTGCTCATCGTGTTCGAGCCAGGTGAGCGGATCGCCGGGAGTCACCTTGTGGACCTTCTGCGACCCCCGCGAATAGCAGTGTTTGAGCGCGAACGGCGTGGTGAAATCGAGCGATCCGACGTCCTCGGGTCCGGAGACCCGCGCGAACTTGCGTGTCGGGATTCCGAGTTCGACGAGCAGCTCCTGGAAGTCGTACTTGTTGTGCAGGCGGTTCTCGGTGGTGAAATCGGAGAGGAACAGCCGACATTCGGGCGGGAACACCTCGGCGAGCATCGCGATGATGTCGGTCTCCTCGTGCACCGGGATCACCATGTCGACGTCGTTGTCGGCCACGATCCGGGCGAGGGCGAGGCAATATGCGAGCGGCTCGAACTTCGGCGGGGGCACGCGGTGAAAGTCGCTCACCGCGTTGGAGAATCGGCCGATCCCGACCGGGATGGAGTCGACGATGCTCACCCGGTGACCCGCCGCGGCCATGAGCCGCGCGAGTTCCAGAGTGAGGAACGATCTGCCGAATGTGATCAGTACATGGGTTTGTCCGGCGCTGTTCACCCGAGCGAGTGTAGTGCCGACGGGCCCTGAGCACGGAAGCCGGACGGCCTGCGAAAAAATTCGGTCAGGTCGGGAATATTCAGTACCGTCCTGTCGGTTCACCCTGTTAGTTTTTTGCACGATCGGCCGGTCCGGGTGCTTCGCTTCCGGTTGCGGAACAGCAGTTGCGGAGCAGCGCTGGTGCGGCCCGGGCCGATCGCGTGCGTACGCAGTCGGGGTGGTCGTCGGTCCGAGCCTGTCGAGGCTCATCCGGGCCGAGTTGGAGGAGGCATGCAGCTGTTCGTCATCGGCGTCATCGCCGCGTGCCTCGCCGCAGTCGCCTATGGGATGTCCACGGTCCTGCGCGCGCTCGGCGCCCGCCGCGTGGCAGAAGCCGCTGCCGACGAGGGTGAGGGCATCACCACCGAGAACGGCGCACCGACCCTCTCGTCCACGATGTCGACGCTGGTCGATCCGGCCTTCATCCTCGGCACGACGCTGGTCGTCCTCGGCTTCGCGGGTGGCGCCCTCGCTGCCCGGTTCCTACCGCTGTTCCTCTCGCAGACCATCGTGTCGGCCAACCTGGTCATCACCGCCCTGCTCGGCACGATCATCCTCAACATCGCCCTGCACACGCGGGAATGGGTCGCCATCTGGCTGGTCGTGATGTCGCTCTGCCTGCTCGGCGTGGCGTCGGCCCATCACACCGGCGGCGGAGAAGAGGTCGGATTCCACTGGGGTCTGTTCGTCGCGACGCTCGCCCTCTGCGCTCTTGCTCTGGTGGGCGTCTACAATCTCGGTCCGGCGGGCGCCATCGTCGGCGGCGCGTCGGCGGGTCTGCTGTTCGGCATCATCGCCATCGCCGTGCGCATCCTCGACGGAGTCCAGCCGTTCGATCCCGTGGCGCTGCTGACCGATCCGGCCGCCTGGACCATCGCCGCCGCGGGCGCGGTGGGCTTCTACGTCCAGACCGTCGCCCTGCAGCTCGGCGCGGTGAACGGGGTGACCGCGGTGCTCGTGGTCGGCGAGACGGCCGGTCCGAGCCTGGTCGGGGTCGTCTTCCTCGATGACACGGCCAAACCCGGACTCGGCTGGCTGGCCATCCTCGGTTTCGTCGGCGCGGTCGTCGGTGCCGTGCTGGTCGCCTGGTACGGCTCGGTCGACCCGGATCACCTCGGCGAGGCACCGCCCATGAAGGGCGGGTGGCGCCGTGGCCGCGAAGAACCCGCCTCCGACGAGGAGCAGGGAGCATCCCCGGCAGACGTTGATCCCGAGGTCGCGGATGCCGATCTGTGGACCACCGACGACCCCGTCTTCGACAGCCGGGACTCCGGGCGCACCTGACGCTCCCGCTCTCGTCATCGCAGGTGGTTGACACCCGCCCCGCTGATGGAGAGGGTGGGTTGATGACATCGACCAGCACGGGCTCCGCTGCTCGGCTCGCCTACGAAACCCTCGAACCCTTCCACATCCTGGCCTACTTCAACCCGGGACTGAAAGGCGCGCAGGCAGACACCGGGCTCGATCCCTACGCCTTCTACGTCGGTGCGCGCGGAGCGCCGTTCGGTCCGTGCGCGGCCTCGGTCGTCGCCTCCGCCTTCTACAACTTCAATCACGAACTGATCGCCAAGGGCTGGACTGCCGCCGTCGACGCCGGGCTCGACCGGGTCCACGAACGACGCAACCAGATGCTCGACGACTCGCTGCAAGAGATCCTGGGCGACTCCATCGACGACTCCCTCCTCGACGAACTCGCCTCCGCCTATTACGATCTGGCGGCCCGGCTCCCGCTCGGCGGGCGTCCGCTCGCCGCGGCGTGGTCGACGGCCCCGCGACCGGACACCGCGCGCCTACGTCTGTGGCACGCCATCGCGATTCTCCGAGAGTGGCGCGGGGACAACCACATCGCGGCGCTCGCGCTCAACGGCCTGAACGGCTTCGACGCGGCCGTCTTCCACGAGTCGCAGCTTCCCGACCCCACGGTTCGTCGTCGTACCCTGGGCAAGCGCATCGTGCTGATGACCCGCGGCTGGTCCGAACAGGAGTGGGAGGAAAGCGTAGACCGTCTCGTCGATGCCGGACTGGCCGAGCGCGTTGAGGACGGGCACCGGCTCACGCCCGCCGGCGCGGCGACGTACGACGACATCGAGGCCACCACCGATGCTGTCGGAGAAGCCATCTGGGCCGGCACCGACGACCTCCTCACTCGGACGAGACCGGTCGTGAAAGCCGTCATCGATGCCGGAATCCTGCCGGGAACGAGGACGAAGTGAGCGCGCCCGCCGGCGGCTTCGAGGACCTGCGGGCGATCGAGAGCCTCAAGTATCGCTACCTGCGATCGCTCGACACCAAGGACTGGACGACGTTCGAGTCGACGCTCACCGAGGACGTCACCGGTAACTACGGTGAGAGTCTGGCCTTCTCGAATCGGAACGAGCTGGTCGGATACATGCGCGAGAACGTCGGTCCCGCAGTCATCACCGAACATCGTGTCGCACACCCGGAGATCGAGATCGACGGGGACACCGCACGCGGACGCTGGTACCTACAGGACCGGGTCATCGTCGCCGAGTTCTCCTTCATGCTCATCGGGGCGGCGTTCTACGAGGACACCTACCGCCGCAGCGCAGACGGATGGCGGATCAGCAGTACCGGCTATGACCGCACGTACGAGGCCACCGTCGGGCTCGCCGACGTGCCGAGCTTCGCACTGAAGGTCGGTCCCGCAGTGCAGGTCTGAGCCTGCCCATGCGGGCCCGCATCTTCGCCGACCGCCGCGAGGCGGGTCGGTTGCTGGGTGCGCGGGTCGTCGAAGTCCGGTACGGCGCCGGCATTCCGGAGGCCGGTACAACAGAACCTGTCGTCCTGGGACTCGCGCGCGGCGGGGTTCCGGTCGCCCGCGAGGTCGCCGACGCCATCGCGGCGTCGACAGGCAGGTGCGCGATGGACGTGCTGGTGGTGCGCAAGATCGGGGCGCCCGGCCACGAGGAGTTCGCCATGGGTGCGCTCACCGCGCACCACCTGGTGGTCAACGACGACATGCCGCGGCGACTCGGGGTGTCCCGCAGCGAGTTCGACGAGGCTGCCGATCGACAGCGACGCATCCTCGACGACCGCGAACGACGTTACCGCGGCGGCCGTCCCGGCACCGAGCTCGGCGGCCGGACGGTCATCCTGGTCGACGACGGTCTCGCCACCGGGTCGAGCATGGCCGTCGCGGTCGACTCCGTCCGGGCCGCCGGCGCCACCCACGTGGTGGTGGCGGTACCCACGGCACCGTCCGATTCGATTCAGCGACTGCGGGATCGGGGCGCCGACGACGTGGTCGTCCTCGTGACGCCGACGCCGTTCCGGGCCGTCGGCCTGTCCTACGACGACTTCACCCAGGTGGACGACGACGAGGTGATCGCGGCCCTCAGTCGGCCGGGCGACTGAGGGCCGTCGAAGACCCCGCTGGAAACCACCCGACACAGCGGCACCGACGACCTGTCGTCGACTGTCCGTTTCCTGCGGGTGGTTTTCAGCCGGGCTTTCGCTGGTCTTTGAGGAGTAGCTCGGCAAGCTCGGCACGGTCACCCACATCCAGCTTGGTGTAGGCGCGGAACAGATGCCCTTCGACGGTGCGGACCGAGACGGTGAGTCGCTGCGCGATGTCCTTGTTGGACAGGCCCGCCGCCGCGAGGTTGGCGATCTCCCGCTCGCGCGACGTCAACGGCAACGGTTGCGCGGCCGAGATCAGCGCCGGAGTCCGCAGGCCACCGCACTGCGACGCGAGTCGGTTCGCCACCGCGGCCGACGCCACGGTCGCGGACCGTCTGCCCGCCGCGTCGTGCAGGACACTGGCCTGCGCGGCCGCGTCCGCGGCGGACAGGCACACCCCGGAGTCCTCGAACGCCGTCGAGCACAGATCGAGTTCGACAGCATCGCCGTCGCGGAGCGCCGCGGCGTGGCGCGCGTACAGATCCGAGAGCGGACCGTCGACGCGCTCGGCCAGTTCGGTGAGCCGGTCGGCGACGCCGCCGTCCCCGAACCGGGCGGCGGTGTGCAGGGCCTCGGCCTCCACCGCGAACTGACCGGCGGCACGGGCGGACTCGGCCGCGGAGTGCGCGAGTTCGACGGCGGGCGTGACGGTTCCGGCTGCCGCCGACTGCCAGGCCGCCGCGATGGCGAGCATGGGACCGAAGACGGCCACGTGCTTGCCGGAACGTTTCCGCGCCTTGGCCAGCGCGGCAGCGGCACGATCGGCCTGTCCCAGCGCACTCAGGGCCTGCACCAGGAAGATGTGGGCCGGGAAGTTCCAGGACTCGGAGAACCGGCCGCTGTCGAGGATGGCGAGGGTCTGCTCCATCCGCCGGGTCACCGAGGCGCACGATCCGCGGGCGAGTTCGACTGCGGCGACCAGTATTCCGGACATCGCCCAGCCCAGATACTGCGCGGTCTGTGCGGCGGACACGAAACGCCCCGCGGCGCCGTCCGCGTCGTCGAGCCGGCCGGTGAGGGTCAGTGCGAGGGTCTCGCCGAAACCGGTGGGGAACCGGAGCAATCCGTCCACCTCGACCTCGCGCGAGTGTTCGGCCAGCGCCCCGACCTCCGCTCCCCGACCGGCGACCGCACGGGCGAGGCTGCCACCGAAGACCGCCCACTCCACTGCCCACGGCAGAGCCCTGGATTCGGCGAGGACGGCGTCGGACAGCGTGATCGCCTCGTCGATCCGATTCTCGAAGAGGGCGCACGCCGAGGCGATCCCGGTGACGATCGGCGCGAGTGCCGGGTGGGTGACCCGCTCGGTCAGCAACCGCAGGATCTCGTCGGCCCGATCGGCGTCGCCCAGAGCCCAGAACGTGTTGCCGATGATCGAATTGCCCCACAGCACGAGTCGACCCTCGTCGAGATCGTCGGGCGAGAAGCGAGACAGGATGTCCCGCGCCTCGTCCGGATGCCCCTGCCACATGACCGCCCGCGCGAGCAGTTCGGCCTCCTCGAGGCCGCCGCCCTCGTCGAGCGCCGCCCGCGCGAACCGTTCGCCGAGCGGCGTCTGCGCCAGGTTCAGGGCGTCGCGGGCGGCGGTCCGTACCAGCGCGAGGTCGATCTCCACGTCGCTCTCGATCGCGAGATCGGCGAGCCGAATCCGCTCGGCCGGGGTGTTCGTGGGCCGTGACTGCAACGCCTCGACGAGCCGGCCGCGCAGCCGCCGCGACGACACGAGACCCAGGCGGCGCCGGATCACCTCACCGAACAGCGGATGGTGGAAGGCGACGTCGAGACGCCGCCCGTCGCGGGTGATGCGCACCAGCCCGGCGATCTCCGCCTCTTCGACGGCTTCTTCGCCGGCGAGCTCGGCGAGGACGTCGATGTCGAGGGGTTCGCACAGACTGAGGTATTTGAGGGCCCCGAGGACCGGCGCGTCGAGTTGCTCTATCCGCCCCTCGAGCAGCGATGCCAGCTCCGAGGTGATGGCGGCGCGTCCGCGTAGCTGCCACACGCCGTTGACCTGCCGCAGCGTGTCGGCCTGCCGCGCACCGTCGACGAGATGCCGTAGGAACAGGGCGTTCCCACCGGAGGCCTCCCACATGAGATCGGCCGAATGCTCCTCGAGCTGCCCGCCGAGCACCGACTCGATGAGGTCGACGCTCTGCTCTTTGGTGAACGGCGACAACGTGATCCGCGTGAGGTGATTGTCCTTCCACAGCGAGGTCACCGCATCCGGGACGGTCTCGCCGCTGCGGACCGTCGCGACGATGTGCACCGCACGGTCGATCGCGAGCTGATGCAGCAGCGTCGCCGACAGTTCGTCGAGCAGGTGGGCGTCGTCGACCCCGATCACGACATCGCCGTCGGCGAGGAGCGATTCACGGGCCGCCGCAAGGTAGGTGACCGGATCGCTCGACGTCGCCGGACCGACGAGATGCGCGAACACACCGAGCGGGATCGAGCGCGCGGACTCGGTGCCCGCCACCCAGCGCACCCCGGTCGGCAACTCGGCGGTGACGTGCCGGGCGAGGGTCGTCTTGCCCACGCCGGAGTCACCGGTCAGGACCACCCCACAGCCGGTCGTCTCACCCCTGAGAGCCGCCTGGATCGTGCGGAACTCCCGATCGCGCTCGACGAGCGGCCAATTCGTGGACATAACCGCGAATTTTAGTCTGCCGGGCCCTACAATGGGCCGCTCGGAAGCACCAATGTGGTCCGACCGGATGGCCCTGTCGACACGCGGCTAATCCCGGATTTGACATCGGCGGAAGAAAATCCGCGAACTACGCATCCCGGGCATTGGTCACGGCCACTGCCGCCGCCAGCAACACGATCGTGAAGCCCGCGAAGTAGGCCAACGAACCGTAGGCGTTCCAGTGGAACGTGTCGCTCCCGCCGGCGAGGAAGTTCCACCCGTTCAGGAACGGCAGGAACGACACGATGTGCTCACCCACGCGCGGGAGCACCGACACGATGCGCTCGAGGGCCAGCATCCAGACGAGCACGATCGCCACCGCACCGGCCGAATGCCGCACCAACGCACCCACCGCGAGGCCGATCAGCGCGCACAGCATCGCGAAAACCGGCGTCCCCCAGAGATGCCGGACGGTCTCGGGTCCGGTCAGCGAGACTCCGACGCCGGCGAGCACCTGCGCCGCCACGACCGCGACGACGGACACGATGGCCACCACCGCGAACGAGAGTCCGCCGAACACGACCGCTTTCGCGAGGAGGACCTGTGGCCGACGCGGGATCGCCGCGAACGTCGGTCGGATCGTGCCGAAGCGATATTCGGTGGTGACGCCCAGGATCGCCATGATCGCGAGCACCGCGACCCCGAACTGGTTGACGCCGAGCAGGAAGTCGTCGGTCAGGGTGTCGGTTTCGCCGGGACTGCCGTAGGAACCGCCGGCGATGGCGCCGAGCAGCACCGCGAAGCCCAGGCCCAGCACCACGACGACGCCGAGGCACCAGTACGGCGACCGGGTGCTGGCGAGTTTGATCCGTTCGGCGTTGATCGCGGCGATCACCGGTTCACTCCCCCGTGGTTCCCGACGGCCCGGTTGTGGACGTCGGGGTCGTGGACGGCGCGGTTGTCGACGGCGGTGTAGTCGACGGCGTGCGCCGTCATCGACATGAAGACCTCTTCCAGTGACGCCGACTCGGCGGCGAGTTCGTGCAGGGTGATGCCCGCGGCGGCGGCGAGGTCGCCGACCCGATCGGTCGTGGTGTCCGGCACGCGCATCACCGGGCGCCCGTGGGCATCCGGGTCACCCGGCGCGGGATTCAGCCCCGCCGCCGCGAGCGCGGCGTGCAACTGTTCGAGCTGCGGGCCGCGCACCCGCACCGACTGCCGGGCCCGCCCGGTGAACTCCGCCACCGAACAGTCGGCGATCAGCCGGCCCCGCCCGATGACGACGAGATGGTCTGCGGTGAGCGACATCTCGGTGAGCAGATGGCTCGACACCAACACCGTCCGCCCCTCCGCGGCGAGCTTGCGCATGAACCCGCGGATCCACACGATGCCCTCCGGGTCGAGACCGTTGACCGGCTCGTCGAACAGCAGTGTGTGCGGGTCGCCGATCAGGGCACCCGCCAGCCCGAGCCGCTGCGACATACCGAGCGAGAAGCCGCCGGCGCGCTTCTTGGCCACCGAGGTGAGCCCGACCGTCTCGAGCACCTCGTCGACGCGGGCGGCCGGGATCCGGTTGCTCGCCGCGAGCCACCGCAGGTGGGACCGCGCACTGCGATTGGGATGCACCCACCGGGCGTCGAGCAGCGCACCGACCTGCCGCAGCGGATGCTCGAGGTCCCGGTAGCGCTGCCCGTTGATCGTCGCCGTGCCCGATGTCGGGCGGTCGAGTCCGAGCATCATCCGCATGGTCGTCGACTTGCCCGCACCGTTGGGCCCCAGGAAACCGGTGACCCGTCCCGGACCCACCTCGAAGGTGAGGTCGTCGACCGCGCGTTGACCGCCGAAGTCCTTCGTCAGATTCGCTACCTGCAACACGCCTCGACCATAGCCGCCGAACCCGGAGCGGCCCGGTCTGTCGTTCGGATGGCCGGTCGCGGGTCCGCGCGTCAGTCCCGGTCGCGCCCGGGCGAGGACGCGTGCGCCCAGAAGCGCTTGGGGATCCGGCCGGCGCGCGCGGCCAGTCGGCCCCCGGCCACCGCGTGCCGCATCGCCGTCGCCATCAGTTCGGGGTTCTCCGCCCGGGTCACCGCCGTGGCCAGAAGCACACCGTCGCAACCGAGTTCCATCGCCAGGGCCGCGTCGCTCGCCGTCCCGATGCCCGCGTCGAGAATCACCGGCAGCGGGTCGTCGAAGCGGGTGTGGCAGTCATCGACGATCATCTCGATGTTGTGCGGGTTGAGGATTCCGAGTCCGGTCCCGATGGGCGACCCGAGGGGCATCACCGCCGCCACCCCGAGATCGGCGAGTCGCGCGGCCAGGACCGGATCGTCGTTGGTGTAGGCCAGCACGACGAAACCGTCGGCGACCAGTGCGGCCGCGGCGTCGACGAGTTCGATGGCGTCGGGCATCAGGGTGCGTTCGTCGGCGACCACCTCGAGCTTCACCCAGTCGGTCTCGAACGCCTCGCGCGCCAGCTGGGCGGTCAGGACGGCCTCGGCGGTGGTGTGACAGCCCGCGGTGTTGGGCAGGACGGCGATGTCGAGCCGGCGCAGCAGATCGAAGACCCCGGTGCCCGAGGCCGCGTCGACGCGCCGAACCGCGACGGTGGTCAGCTCGGTCCCCGACGCGACCAGCGCGCGTTCCAGGGTCGCGAGATTCGACGCGCCGCCGGTGCCGGTGATGAGTCGCGACGAGAAGTCGCGACCGGCGATGCGCAGATGGTCCGCATCCGGGATCGTCTCGTCGCCGGACCTCTGCTCGGTCCGCGAGGCGTCGGGCTTCAGATCGGCGAGGTCAGCCACCCTGCACCGCCGTGACGATCTCGACGACGGCACCGTCGGTCATCGTGTGCCGGTCCCAGCGGCCGCGCGGGACGACCGCGCCGTCCACCGCGACCGCGATCCCCCGGTCCGGCAACCCCAGCCCGGTGACGACGTCGCGCACCGACGTGTCGGCGTCGACATCGACGCTCTTGCCGTTGACGGTGATGTTCGCGGTGATACTCATTCCTCTGCTCCTTCCAGAATCGACAGCACGCGGGCGGCGGTGCCCGGGGCGAGGACGATCCCGTTGCGCCCGTGCCCGGTCGCCACGACCGTTCGTGTGTCCACACGGGTGACGATGGGCAATCCGTCCGCGGTGCACGGCCGCAGACCGGCCCCCGCTTCGGTCAGTTCGTAGGTCCGCAGCCCGGGGAAGACCTCGATCGCGTCGGCGAGCAGATCCGCGACCCCGCCGGCCTGCGGCGCGCGGTCGGCAATTCCCTCGGCCTCGTACTGGGTGGCGCCGACGACGACTCCGTCCTCGCGCGGCACCAGGTACACGGCCCGCCCGTGGAGGCGTGCCCGGACGACGTGACCGGGCGGCGGCACCGACCAGCGCGTGCGGCGCAGGCGAAGGATCTCCCCCTTCGCCGCATGCAGGTCCACACCCGGCCAGAGGGCCGCGGTGCCGAGTCCGGCGGCGAGCAGGATCTGCGTGTCGGAACCGAGGTCGTCGAGGTCGGCCAGGGATTCGACGCGCGCGGAGACCAACTCGGCACCCGCCGACGTCGCGGCGGCGCGCAACGCCTCGAGCAGCCGCCGGTTGTCGACGGACCACTCGCCGACCGCGCGGTAGCCACCGACCAGTCGAGAGCTCAGCGACGGTTCCAGGGTCCGGATGTCGCGGCCGGTCACCGACTGCAGCGCGGCATCGGTGGCGGGCTGCCCGGCCCAGACGAAATCGGCGAGATGCCGCAGGTACTCGATGTCGGTGGCCGAGGCCGCGACGAACAGCGAGTCGGTGGCGGTGACGACACCCGGGTCGTCGAGCCGCTTCACGAGCGCCGGCCACAGCCGGACCGATTCGACCGAGAGGGCCAGGGACGCGTCCTCGCCGGGATGACCCTCGCCGAGTGAACCGAGCATGCCGCCGGCGACCCAGGACGCGCGCTCGTCGGTGCCGGCGTCGAGGACGCGAACCCGCCATCCGGCGTCGGCCGCGGTGAGCGCACAGGTCAGCCCGATGACACCGCCCCCGACGACCGTCAGGGCGCGGTGGGCAGGGCCCTGCGGTGGGGAATCCACGTTGGGAATCACCTTCCTTCGCCGGAATGACCCGGATCAGGTTCGACGGTCAGCGGAATCTGTCCGCACTCTCAGCCCGGCCGATCCGGACTCCCGTGTGTTCGTGCGATCCACCCTACGCCGGGGCGTCGGGGGTCCGGTTAGCCTGGTCGGCGTGACGACCCCGAACCGCACCAGCTCCGCGTCGACGGACCCCGGCTCCGCGACGGACCGTCGCCGGCGGCTCTCCACGGCCCGCCTGTACCTGTGCACCGACGCCCGGCGCGAACGCGGTGACCTGCTCGACTTCGTCGACGCGGCGCTCGCGGGCGGCGTCGACATCGTGCAGCTGCGCGACAAGAACTCGCCGGGTGAGCGCGAGTTCGGGACCCTGGAGGCGGGCGAGGAACTCGAGATCCTCGCGGGCATGCGGAAGGTCGCCGACGCGCATGGCGCCCTGCTCGCGGTCAACGACCGGGCCGACGTCGCGGCGCTCTCCGGGGCCGATGTCCTGCACGTCGGACAGGGCGACCTGTCGCCGTCGGCGGCCCGCCGGATCGTCGGACCGGACGTCCTCATCGGCGCCTCGACCCACGACCCCGAGCAGGCTGCCGCCGCGATCGCCGACGACGACGTCGACTACTTCTGCGTCGGTCCGTGCTGGACCACGCCCACCAAACCGGGCCGCGCCGCCGCCGGCCTCGACCTCGTGTCCTCAACGGCCGCAACACAATCAGCCAAGCCGTGGTTCGCCATCGGCGGGATCGACGCCGGCCGCGTCGGGGAGGTCACCGCGCTCGGGGCGCGGCGCATCGTCGTCGTGCGGGCCATCACCGCGGCCGACGACCCGGCCGCCGCAGCCACCGACCTCGCCGGGATGCTCTAGCGGTTCCCCTGGCGGAAACACGTTTGCCCGGTCGGTGTCGCGGGTCTATGGTGGACCGATCATGTTGTGCATCACGAGCGTTCTCGTAACCCGCCGCAGCGGGGTCTGAATCTGACCGACCCCCCGCTGCGGGTCGGTTGCGCTCTCCAGTCGGTCATCCGTTCTTCGACCGAAATCGGTTTTCGAGATGCACCCTCTTCATCTACCTCGTCGATCCTGTTCGTGGACCGAGCGCGACGACCGGCACGGTGGCGACCACTTCGCCGCACGTTTCGGCCGCCCGCTTCCCCTTGGGATGCACGAGGAGGCCGCCGGGATGACCTGGCAGCAATTCACCGACGAGTACTCCCGTGGCGGCACGATCCGGCTGGGCTCCTTCTCTGCCGTCCCGTGCTCGGGCGACCTGGTCGAGTGCCGCGCGACGCTCGCGATCGCCGACCGCATCATGTCCCGCAGCGCCGTCGCCGCCGGCCCCGTCGGTGCGATGACCTCGATCCTCTACGACGTCGGCGCCCCGGTTCAGATCGTCCGGCTGCACCAGCGGGTCGTCGACGGCCTGGTCACGACGTTCCTGCTCTGCGAGCACGACGGCCGGCAGGCCTGGGCCGTCGGTGAGGGCGCGAGCAGCGACGAGGCGAACGTCCACGCGCTGGTCGCCGGGGCGAACCGACTGCTGGACGCCGGGGTGTGACCCTGGCCCTCAGTATCTGCGGCCTCGCGGCCGTCGTGGACTTCGAAAAAACCTCTGCTCCCTGAGGAGGCCGGAGCTTGCGGAGGCCGTCACGAAGGGTCCTGGCGAGATGGGTCGCCAGCCCTTCGTGGCTCGTCGCTTGCGCTCCTCGCACCTCAGGGAGCAGGGGTTATGCGATTCTCTCGGATTAGGAGCCTGCTGAATTAGGGTCCAGCCTGGGTTGAGGTTCCTGCTGCGGGGATGTGTCGGTTCCGGGGTGTGGTCGTGGTGATCGATCTAGGTGGGGCGGCGGTGCCGCGGTTCAGGCGGTGGCCA
>NZ_JAFFZF010000047.1:0-35869 GCF_016924115.1 Gordonia sp. BP-119 | reverse complement strand
GACCGGGGACAGCGTGGCGTCGGGGCGGGCGGCGAGGTCACGGACATGCTCGTCGCTGATGATGCCGTGTTCGTCGAGAAACCCGACCCCGGGTGCCCCGGCCAAGGTCGCGGCATCGGTGACCACATGGATCACGACCTCGGCGCGGACCGCGTCGAGGACGCTCTGCGGGTCCGGGATGTCGGCGGTGCACGGCTGTTCATCGTCGCACTGGCAGTCGAAGCTGGTGCGGGTCAGCAGGGCGAACATCGCATCGGATCGTCGTATCCCCTGGGTGCGGCCATCCCGCTTGCAGACCGAGTCGGCGAGGATGGCGACGGCTTTGGCCGAGATCCGCACATTCTCCGCCGACATCACCGCGGTGAGTTCGGCAGTGCCGTCGGGCAGTTCGTGGGTCCACACCCCACGTTGATCCATCGCGTCTTTGCGGCGTTGCCGTACCGCGTCGGGGTCGTGGCGGAAGACCAGGCGGTCGACCATGTCGCGCAGGCGCGCTCGGTCCCACACACCTGTGCGGCGGCGCACGGTGTCGGCGATCTCGGCATCCAACGCGGGGGTGATGGGGTCATCGGTGGGGATCAGTTCGGTGCGGGAGATGACCAACCGGATCTGCCACTGCGACAGGACCCCGTCACGCAGCGTGTCCGCTACCTCGGGTAGCCGATCGCGCAGTGCGATGGCCTCGTCGATCAGGGTTTCGGCGTGCCGGCGCGACACCCCGGCTTGGCGGGCGATGCGGGCGACGCAGTCGGCGTGGCCGTCCATCACGAACCCGGACGCGCTGGTGGTGATCAGGCGGTCGGTCATCGCCGCGATCGTCTGATAGCGGTGCCAGGTGAGATAGGACTCGCCGCGTCGGGTGGCGTCGAGGCCGGCCATCAACATGACCATGTCGGTCTCGGCGGCGTGGGCAGGATCGACTCCGGCGATGTACTCGCTCGGTAGATCGGTCCACGCCTTCACCACGCCCCCCCGACGCCTGTTCGACCCACCCCTTTCCGGGGTGTGTTCTGTTACCAACCAATCTAAACCCGACCACCGACAATTCCGGATGAGTCTCCACAGGAGTGACATCGTTGTCGACGAAATGGTCTCTGGGCGTTGCGGTGTGGTGCCGTCCGGGTTGGCGCCGGTTGAGATCGTCGGGTCGCCAGGTGGTTTCGACACGGCGACTCGCCTGGCGGCTCGTTGCCGGCTCAACCAGCGGGGGTGGGCGACTCGCCTGGCGGCTCGTTGCCGGCTCAACCAGCGGGGGTGGGCGACTCGCTCCGCTCGGGGCCGGCTCAACCAGCGGAGGGTGCCGGCTCAACCAGCGGCAACGGCGCAATCGTGCCGCTTCCGTTCGTCGGACCGGCCATACTCATGCGATGAGAACTCGCACGACCAGGGTGGTCGTCCGCAGCGTGTACGGCACCGCCGCCGTCGAGTGGTTCTTGATCCTCGCGATCGCGACGATCATCGTCACGCGCCTGTATCTGCACCTCACCGGGTATCCGCAGGTCGGAAGCGGAACACTGCACATCGCGCACGCGCTGTGGGGTGGCGCGCTGATGATGCTGGCGCTCATCACCGGATGGCTGTTCCTCGGGGCGACGGCGCGGGTCATCGCGATCGTGCTGGGCGGTATAGGTTTCGGGTTGTTTCTCGACGAGGTCGGCAAGTTCGTCACCCGCTCCAACGATTATTTCTACGGGCCGTCGGCGGAGATCATGTACGTGCTCGTCGTGATGATCCTGTTGATCAGCCGCGTCGTCCGGGATGTCAAGCGGCCCACCGGCGCCGAGGCGCTCGCCAATGCGGCGGTCATCGCGGCCGACGGTGTCGCGCACGGGCTTCCGGAACGTCGTCGACGCCAGGCCGAAGAGTTTCTCGTGGTGGCCGAGGGCAAGGGGCTCGACGCCGAGACGATCGGTCACATCCGAGCGCTCCTCGAATCCAGCGAGGGTACGCCGGACCGGTTGATGCGACTCCGCGACCGGGCGGTCGCCCTGATCCCGGACTTCTTCCGCAGTCCCCGATGGATTCCGGTCGTCGGGTGGGGGTTGGTCATCGCGGCCGCACTCACCGTCATCGTCGGCGTGCTGAGCTTCTACTTCTCCGGAGACCGCAGCGAAGAACTCGACATCTACATCGAACTCACCGGCAGCACGCCCGCCACCTGGATTCTGTTGATCAGCGGGATCGCGACACTCGCCCTGGCGCTTCCGGCGATGGTCGCGCGCCGGCGCGGTGTGGAGCCGGCCGGGCCGCTACGAGGGCTGCGTATCGCCGCCCTGGTGTTCATGCTGTCGAACGCTCTCGTCGACTTCGCGCTCGAGGGCTTCGGTGCCCTGTTCAACCTCGCCCTGGGCTTGTTCGCCCTCAGCATCGTGAGTTTCCACCTCGCGCAGGCGTCCGTCGCGTCGGACGGCAGTCGTGATCAACTGAGGGTGTGACTCATCTCGATCGGACTGTGGCTGCCGCGCGTGTCGAGGGCTTCGACCGGCGGACCGCGGACGTCCCCGGCGCACGGGCCGCCTCGGTCGTCCTCGCGGTAGCGGAGAAGGACGGCCGTCAGGGGATCTGGCTGTGCAAGCGTCCCACGACGATGCGACGCCACGCCGCCCAATTCGCACTTCCCGGTGGCCGGCTCGACCCCGGCGAGGACCACGTCACGGCCGGCCTGCGCGAACTCGACGAAGAACTCGGCATCCAGCTGCCGCCGAGCTCGGTGCTCGGGGCGCTCGACGACTATCCGACGCGCTCGGGTTTCGTGATCACCCCGATCGTCTGCTGGGCCGAGGAATACCAGGAGCCGACGCCCAATCCCGACGAGGTGGCGCTGCTGTTCTTCGTCACCTTCTCCGAACTGCTCGTCGAACCGCGGTTCCTCACGATCCCGCAGTCCGATCTCCCGGTCATCCAGCTGCCCATCGTCGGGTCCCTCGTCCACGCGCCGACCGCCGCGGTGATCTACCAGTTCGCCGAGGTGGTCCTGCGGAACCGGCAGACACGGGTCGACGGCTTCGAGCAGCCGGTCTTTGCCTGGAAATAGCCGCTCAGCCGGCGACGAGTCGCTGCTCGGCCCGACGCACGTAGGGCCGGGCTCCCGTGTCGCGGGCCACCCGGACGGCATCCTGCAGGTCGGCGGTTCCATCCAGCCCGACGACCTCGCGCGCGGTTCCGCGATACAGCGTCGCGGGTCCCAGACACACGAGTCCGGGCCATTGCACCACCAGGCCCGACGACCAGTCGGCGGTGAACGGCTCGATGCGGCGGCAGATCTCACCAGCGGCGTCGCGGTGACGGGAATCGCGAGACACCGCGTAGAGCGTCTCGATGAGCAGTGGAACGCGCGCCACCACGCGCGAACCGGCCCACTGGTCGGCGTCCGCGGTCAGCTCCGTCGCGAGTTCGAGGGCACGGTCGAGGTCGCCGCTCTCGGCGGCGCCCAGTGCGATCACCAGGGTGAAATCCTCGTCCACCTCTTCCGCGAGCGCATCGAACGGCGGCAACGCCGAGGCGAGCTCGCCGCGGTGCCACGCGGCGATCGACGCGCTGGTCGCCATCGACGACTCGGCGAGAAGTCGTGCACGGTCGGACAGCCCGCCGACCGTCGCAGCGAACCTCTCGGTCAGTGCCGTGCTGGTGTCGTAGTCGCCACGTAACAGCGCGATCATCACCTGCCACCACAACTGCATCGTCTCCACATCGGTACCGCCGATACGTCCGGCGAGCCGGGTGAACTCGGTGGACAGGCGTCGCGCCAGACGCAGATCAGCCGCCTCCAACGCGCAGACACGTTGCAGATGCAGAGCGGTGGCGCGTCTGTGGAGGTCGCCGGCCGACAGTTCATACAGCTCCCGCGCGATCTTGCGTCGATCCGCCAGACGGTCGGGAACCCACCGGACGAGGAACTCGGCGAGGTCGATCTCGAAATCCACGGCACCGCTGTCGTGGACGACACGTGCGGCACCGAGATGGTCGTCGGCGCCCGGCAAGCCGAGGACGGTCAACCGGGCTGCCTCCGACGCATGAAGGCGCGCAACCACTTCGGGGTCCAAGGCCTCGCCGTGCGTCAGTGCCTCGCGGGCGAGAGCGGCATGGTCGGTCTGGACGACGCCGTAACCGGACCAGTAGCCCGCGACCCCGTTCGGTGCCGACAGCAGTGCGGTCTCGGCGAGCGCGGGCCAATCCCGCGTCAGCCGACTCACCGTCGCCGCCGATTCGAAAGAGTCCGCAGCCGAATCGAACTCCCCGATGCGCAGCGCGGCGGTGCCGGCGATCCGGCGCAATTCGACGGTCGAGTCGGGGTCGAGTCCGGGCAGACCGAGCCCACGTCGTGCCAGGTCGAGCGCACGATGATCGGCCGTTGCCGAGAGTGCGCGGTGAGCCGTCCCGATGCATGTGCGAGCGGCGACGGCGGTCGAGTCCTCGTCGACGGCGCACTCGACGCGGTGCACGGCCAGTGACTCGAGATCGTCGGGACGCACCGCTTCGAACGCAGCGGCGAGCCGCGCGTGCGCCTCGATCCGTTGCTCGCGCGAGAGGTGGTCGGCGAGACCCTTCGTGACGCTCGCAAGCTCGCTCCTCAGGGGGCTGACGAGCCCGCTGCGGACTGCCTCGTCGGCCACGCCCTCACCGAGGGTGCGGGCCACCTCGGTGAACACATCGTCGGGGAGATCGCCGCCTGCGATCGTCACGGCCGTGACGAGCGCACGAGCGGCAGGGGAGAGATCGTCGAACCGCGTCGAGTACATCGATCGGGCGGGATGGTCCCGGTCCGGCGGCGCCCCGGTCCAGGCGATGGCGCACAGTTGTTGCACCACAGCAGGATTGCCGAATGACTGCGCGACCAGCGCGTCAGCGTCGACCCGGCCCGTGTCACCGAGCTGCTCGAGACGCCGAACGATCAACGCGCGCACGTCGTCGGAGCCGAGTTCGGTCAGACGCACCTCGGCGACCGGCCCGTGCCGGTTCAGTGTCGACCGGAGGATCTCGACGGGCTCGGCGTCGGGGTCGCGGCAGGTGACCAGGACCGTCATCGGTGCCTGTCCGATACCTGCAAGCACGCGTCCCAGCACAAGAGCCGAGTCGGCGTCGAGCCACTGGGCGTCGTCGACAAGTAACACCGATCGCCCGTGCTCGGCGACGTCGGACCAGATGCGGGCGGTGAGGTCGGCGACGATTCGCGTCGTCGGTACGGAGACCGGGGACTCGCCGAAGAGTTCCTCGAGGCCGCCGAACGTCGGTCCGGGCGGGCCGGGTCGGCCGATGAAACGGCGGGCCGCGGCACTGTGCCGTGCGATGAGGTGCTCGACCAGCGCGGTCTTCCCGATGCCCGACGGGCCGATGAGGACCACACCCGCGGGACGGTCCGCGCCGGTTTGCCAGACCTGTTCGAGCACTGCGTGTTCGGCGACTCGGCCGATGAGTTCGCGTACCGGCTGCGGCGTGGCGGAGGTGGCGGAGAGCGGCGAGACCGCGGGAGACGGGTCGAGCAGGTCGTCTTCCAGCGCGACCGTGTCGGGATGCGGATCGAGACCCAGGTCGTCACGGAGGGCCTGCCGGAGTCGGCGCAGTACGCCGAGGGCGTCGACCGTGCGTCCGTCGTCGTGCAGCGCACGAGCGAGGGTCCGCGCGGCGCCCTCGCGGTAGGGGTCCCGTTGACACAGCGGCGTCAGCAACGCGACCGAGCGACGGTACTCGCCGACCGTGCGCAGCGCGTCGGCTGCGGTCTCGGTGAACTCGGCACGTATCTCCGCGAGCCGGACGAGTTCGGGTGCGATGTCGGCGATGTCGGCGATCTCCGGAAGCGGTTCGCCCCGCCATAGTTCGAGCGCTCGGCACAACACCTCTGCGCCGGCCCGGGGGTCGGACCGGACGAGCTGCAATCCCTCCTGGCCGAACTGGTCCAGCAGATCGAGGTCGGTGACTGCGCCGTCGCAGTGCAGTAGGTATCCCGCGGGGACGGTGTCGATGCGGACGACGCCGGTCGGGGCGAGCGAGCGTCGAAGCCGGGACACGTATCCGTGCAGTGTGCTCGCCGCCGACGCCGGTGGACGACCACGCCACAGGAGCTCGGTCACCCGCTCAGGCGAGCACGCGGTCCGTTCCGCGGCGAGGATGGCAAGCAACTCGGCGTGCTTGCGGGCTGTCATCGGGATCGGCGACCCGTCGGCAGCCGTGACCGACAGTGGACCCAGGACCCGGATCGCCAGATGTGGTTCAGAAGCCAACTCACGCGCCGTTCGTCGGGCCGCACCAGTCGCGCACAAGGCTAACACCAGCGCGGGTTGTCAGCGTTGGCGTCATGACAACCACTGCACACACCCAGAACCAGAACCACGACGCGTTGGATGGCGACACACCCGGCCCGTTTCGCAGCCCGAGCTGGCCGGTCCTACGCCGTCTCAGCGGCGGCGCCCTGACCCTCGGCGGAGTCGCCTGCATCGCCGGCGGGACGTTGCATCCCATCGTCGACGGCGAGGCCCACTCCGTGGAGGCGCTTCAAGCGGTGGGCTCACCGTGGGCGCAGATCCTGCTCGCCGTCGGCACGACGCTGCTGCTGCTCGGCCTGCCCGGGATGTACGCGTGGCTGGCACCCCGGATCGGGATCGCCGGGCTGATCGGCCTCGTCGCCTACGCGGTCGGCAATCTCGTCACCGCGACCGGGCACCTCATCGTCGAGCTGTTCGTCGCGTACCCGTTCGCGCATGACCCGGACAAGGCCGCGCTCATCGCCGCCGACGACTCGATGCTGGGCACCACCGCTTTCGAGCTGCTCAACACGGTCGGCGGGCTCGTGATGTTGGTCGGTATGGGGATGTTCGGCGCCAGCCTCATCCGCAACCGGGCTGTCCCGCTCTGGATCGGCATCCTCACCGTCGTCGGCATGGTCGGTTTCATGCTGCCGATTCCCGCAGTCGCCGGAATCTCGGGATTCATCTACGAGGCGCCGCGTGGAATCGCCATCGCCGCGATCGGAGCACTGATGGTTCGCCGGTGATGTAGATCACAACGCCGGTGGGGATGAAATCGGACCGCGGTCCGGTTAGTGTCTGGTGACGGGTCGCGAAGGCCCACCAGCCATCGATCGAGACCCGAACCGAAAATTTTTGGAAGGACCACGACATGACCTCCGCCACCACCGTCAAGGCACCCATCCCCGCCGGCACCTGGACCATCGACTCCGTGCACTCCGCGGTGAACTTCTCCGTGAAGCACCTCATGGTCAGCAAGGTCCGCGGCAGCTTCGACACCTTCTCCGGCACCATCACCGTCGACGAGGACGGCACCCCCGCCGTCCAGGCCGAGATCGACGTCACCTCGATCAACACCCGCAACGAGCAGCGCGACGGCCACATCAAGTCCGCTGACTTCTTCGACGCCGAGAAGTTCCCGACGGCCACCTTCGTGTCCACCGGCGTGCGCCAGAATGGCGACGACTACCTCCTCGACGGCGATTTCACCCTGAAGGGCGTCACCAAGCCCGTGACCCTCGAACTCGAGTACCTGGGTACCAACCCCGGTATGGGCCAGGGCACCGTCGCCGGCTTCGAGGCGAAGATCGTGCTCAGCCGCAAGGAGTTCGGCATCGACATCGAGATGCCGCTCGAGGGCGGTGGCGTCGTCGTCGGTGACAAGATCACCATCACGCTCGAGATCGAGGCCCTGCAGGCCTGATCCGCACGATCCCCGATGGACCGGCACCGTGAGGTGCCGGTCCATTTGTGGTTTCGACACGCCGCGTGGCCGCTTCGCGTCCGCGTGGCGGCTCAACCAGCGGGGGATGGCCGCGTGGCCGCTTCGCGTCCGCGTGGCGGCTCAACCAGCGGGATGGTCGGCTCTCCCTTGGGTAGGCTTCGGGGAACGCCGTCAGGCAGGAGAAGCCGATGGGACGACCACGCCGGACCCGTCGTGGTGTGCCGTGGACACGTCTGCGCCGACGCACCGCGGGTTTCTTGTGGGGTACCTCCACGGTCCCGAGCCCCCGGGGATGGGCCCGTATCGGTCCGCCCATGCGCAGCAAGATCGCCCTCCACGCCACCGTCACCGCGATGACGGCCGTGATCGCCAGCAATGCGGTGATCGGCGTCGAGACCTTCTTGCTCGTCCAACTCGCCTTCAACGGCGGACAACTCACCTTCGACGAGACGCTCGGCGCGCCGAACTTCCCGGTGGTCGTGGGTGCGATCATCGTCGGCATTCTCACGAACCTCTTGCTGGGGATGCTCGCGGTCCGGCCCCAGCTGCGCTGGTTCATCAGCTGTCAACCCGCCGACCATGCCCGTCGACGCGCCGTACAGCGGATACCGATCGTGCAGCTCGGAGTCACGGTCGTCTCCTGGAGCGCGGCGGCCCTGTTCTACGTGTTCATCGCCGAAGAACTCACGACCGCGACCGTCGCCGGCGTCGCGGTCGCCTTCGCGCTGGCCGGTATGTCGAGTGCCTGTCTCACCTATCTGTTCGCCGAACGCGCGGCCCGCCCTCTGGCCGTCGTCGTCCTCGAGGACTTCCCCACGAACCACGTCATGAACGGTGTGCGCGTGCGGATGCTGGCCGTGTGGGCGGTGAGCTCGGCGGTGCCGATGGTCGGTTTGTTGACGGTCAACGCGGGGCGCTGGACCGGTCTGCTGCCCGATGTCCACGGCGCGGTCGACTGGACGACCGTGACCCTCTGCCTGGTGGGCCTCGCATCCGGAGCCCGTGTCATCGCGCTTGTGGGTCAGGCGATCACCGATCCGCTGACGGAGATGCGCCGGGCGGTGCACCGCGTGGACCACGGCGACTACAAGGCTCGCGTGCCCGTGTACGACTCCTCGGAACTCGGTGTGCTGCAACACGGTTTCAACAGAATGGTCGAGGGTCTCGCCGAACGGGACCGCATGCGTGAGATATTCGCGCGACACGTCGGCGACACCGTGGCCGAGCTCGCGATTTCCGACGGTGTCGGCATGCACGGCACCAACACCCGCGTCGGTGTCCTGTTCGTCGACATCGTCGGATCGACGGGGCTGGCGCAGCAGCGTAGTCCGGACGACACGGCCGCCCTGCTCAATGCCTTCTTCAGCATCGTCGCCGACGTCGTCGATCAACATTCCGGCTTCGTCAACAAATTCGAGGGCGACGCCGCGCTCGCCGTCTTCGGCGCGCCCGTCGAGATCGACGACCCCGCGGGCGCCGCGCTCGGCGCCGCCCGCGACCTCGCCGACCGGCTCGCCAGCAGCCTCGACATCCGTTGGGGGATCGGCGTTTCCTACGGGGAGGCGTTCGCCGGCAACATCGGCGCCGAACGACGCTACGAGTACACCGTCATCGGCGACCCGGTCAACGAGTGCGCACGGCTGTCCGACATGGCCAAGACCGGACGCATCCCGGCTCTGGCCAGCGGCGCGGCGATCGACGCCGCCGGTGAGGAAGCGCAGGAGTGGAAGCTGCTCGGCACGCGGATCATGCGCGGGCGTTCCGAGCCCACCGCCTTCCATGCGCCGATCGAACTAGTCGAGCGCTTGGGGACGTCGACCAACCTCATCGCGGAATTGCTACGGCCCGCGCGTCGCATCGTCGGCGCCAATCCGTTGCGGCTGACCACGTTCTTCGGCGGGTGAAGCCTTCGCCGCCCTCGGCGGAAGAGATGAATCGTTGACGCCGTCCCTATGCGTCAATAGCGTGGGCCGCACGGTCCCGGTCAGGTTGCCGGGCATGACGACGCATCCCAGGGGGTCGCGATGAGTGGTTGGACGACAGCGGACGTGACGGACCAGACGGGCCGGACGTTCGTGGTGACCGGTGCCAACAGCGGACTCGGGTATCAGACCGCGAAGGTGCTCGTCCGCGCCGGTGCCGAGGTGGTGCTGGCGTGCCGCAACACTGCCAAGGCCGATGCTGTGGCGTCGGAGCTGGGGCCGAAGGCGACCGTCGCCAAACTGGACCTCGCCGACCTCGAATCCGTGCGCGCCTTCGCCGCCGGGGTGACCGGCGCCGACGTGCTGATCAACAACGCGGGACTGATGGCGGTCCCGTTCCGACGCACCACCGACGGTTTCGAGATGCAGATCGGCACCAATCATCTCGGCCATTTCGCCCTCACGGCGCTGCTGCTGCCGAAGATCACCGAACGGGTGGTCACCGTGTCGTCGACGATGCACCAGATCGGCGACATCCAGCTCGACGACCTGAACTGGGAACAGCGCCGCTACCGGCGCTGGCGGGCCTACGGCGACTCCAAGATGGCCAACCTCATGTTCGGCAAGGAGCTCGCCGCACGGCTGGCGGCGGCCGGGTCGTCGAAGAAGTCGTTGATCGCCCATCCGGGTTACGCCTCAACGGAATTGCAGGGCAGAAGCGAGAACTTCTCCGACTTCTTCGCGAAACTGGGCAACAAGCTGCCGATCGCCCAGCCGGCGGCCGACGGGGCGCTGCCCCAGCTCTACGCGGCGACCCTGCCGGATGCGAAATCCGGGACGTTCTACGGGCCGACGCAGTTCTTCGGGATGCGCGGCGCCCCCGGACGTAGCGGGTACAAGAAGGCCGCCGACGACGTCGAGTTCCGGGCAGCGCTGTGGGAGGAATCGGAACGGCTCACGGGGGAGAAGTTCGATGTCGGGGCCGTCGGCTGATGGTCGGGGTCACCGCCTCGTCCGTTCCCATGATCGGACGAATGATGTTCGGGATAGGAAACTTCGGACGCTTGCATGCCTTAGATTTCTCGGCATGACTCTCTCGAAACGATCCTTCCGCATCGTCCTGGCCGGAGCGGCATGCGTTGCCGGCGCGACCTTCTCCACCGTCGCGGCCCCGTCAGCCTCGGCTGAACCCACCGGTTGCGTCGCCGGGGCGGCCGTCGTCGCCGCCGCGTCCTACTGCAGTGGTGGTACGGGGGAGCACCGGGTGCAGGCTGCATGTCTGGACTCGACCATGGTCGCGACACTCACCAACGCAAACGGCCCCTGGCGCGCACCGGGGCAGCTGTCGGTCGTGACCATCGGCGCTCAGACGAACGTCGGGAAGTGCATACTCCCGGCTATTGCGATCACGGGCGTGCGGTGATCCTGGCGCGCACCCTGGTTGCCGGCGCCCTGTGCGTCGGCGGCGCCGCGCTGGCGACGGTGGCCGCGGCGCCGGCCTCGGCCGAACCCACCGGTTGCGTGGCGGGGTCGGCGATCGTCGTCTCGGCGTCGTACTGCAGTGGTGGCACCGGTGAGCACCGGGTGGAGGCGGGCTGCATCGTTCCGGCGCTCTACGCCACGACCTTCGAAGCGTATGGGCCCTGGAGAAGCCCGGGGCAACTGTCGGTCGTGACCACCGGAGCGCCGACGAGAGCGGGGGAGTGCATTCTCCCCATCCAGGTCTTCGTCGGGGTGCGCTGAACCGGTTGAAAAAGGCCCGACTACTGGACGCTGAACGCGATGCTGTTCGACGCGCCCGAGATGGTGTCGGTGACGCGGATCGTGAAATCGCCTGCGCCCTTGAAGAAGTAGGACTTCACCGCGGTGCAGTCCTGGGTCTTGAACAGCGAGGCCTGCTTGGGGACCTTCGGTCCGGACAGGCGGACCTCCATGCGGCACTCGTTGCCGTCGACGATCGGCCCGGCGTCGATGATCGAGTTCCAGCGCACGCCCAGACGCGAGTTCTTCGGATAGGTGTTGGGCACGACGGCCGCGGTGTTGTTCGGTGTGTACACCCAGACGTTGATCGACTTGATGCCGTTCGGTGCGCCGGGGCGGCCGAGCTTGCCGTAGTGCGTGACCTTGTCGCCGCCGGACGAGCCGAGCGCGGAGCTGCCGGAGTCGAGGCTGCCGCTCGCGCTTCCGAAGAGTGTGTCGAGCGGGTTGGCGGTCGCCGGTGCGACGGGCAGTGCCAGTGCGGCGGTGGCGAGCAGGGCGGCGGCGATACGGGTGCGCTTCATCGACTTCTCTCGGTCCTCGCGGTTTATAACGAAATGATTAAAGCATGAGGATCGGCGTGTGCGTAGACAACTGCCCCCGCTGTTTGAGCCGGGACCGAGCGAAGCGAGGCGCCGAGTCGAAGCCACCTGGTGACCTCGACGGGCGCGGCGTTCTCGCTGCGCTCGGTCGACGCTGCTCGGCCAGCGGAGGGCGAATCAGGTCACCACACTCCAGGCGGCCTCAGTTGAATGCTGATACGGGCGCCGACGCCGCGCACCTTGGGAACCGCGTGCTCCCAGGTGCGCTGACAACTGCCGCCCATGACGAGTAGGTCGCCCGACGACAGCGTGAATTTCAGTGACCGACCGCCACCGCGGGGTCTGAGCATGAGTGGCCGAGGTGAACCGAGCGAGATGATGGCGACCATCGTGTCGTGTGTGGATGCCCGGCCGATGCGGTCGCCGTGCCACGCAACCGAGTCGTTGCCGTCGCGATAGAGGCTGATCCCGGCAGTCGCGAATCCCTCCGGCAGTTCGTCGCGGTAGTGCTCGGTCAGTGCGGCGCGTGCGCCGGTGATGATCGGGTCGGGGAATCGGTCATCGGCCTGGTAGATCGAGACGAGCCGCGGAACCTCGACCACCCGCTCGTACATACGACGACGCTCGGCCCGCCAGGGGACGCACTCGCGGAGGCGGTCGAAGAGGTCGTCGGCTCCACTGATCCAACCGGGACACAGGTCGACCCACGCCCCGTCGGTGAGTGGACGACGCGAGATTGATGTCGATAGGTCGCCGAGCGTCGGCTGCGCTGACTGCTCAGAGAACAACGAGCCCTGGGTGCCGAGAGACATGACTTCAGGCTACACCCAGATCGCACGTGTGTTCGAGTGCTTTACCTAGGATTCGTGCGCGACAGTTCCGGAAGCAGGTCGAACCGTCCTGCGACGAGGGCGGACCGTTTCGCGCGAGACCAGCCGTGGACACGGCGCTCGGCCGCGTAAGCCTCGCCGATGTTGGGGAACTCCTGCTGGAATACGAGCCGGACGGGCCGACGAGGACGCGTGTAGCGTGAGCCGTTTCCGGTCTGGTGCTGGTCGACTCGATGCTCGACGTTCCGAGTGCTCCCGACGTACAGCGTGCCGTCGGAACATTCGAGGATGTAGAGGAAGCCACTCATGGTGTGACTGTCGAGGATTGCTGCGACGAATCGGTCGATGTCTCCACAGCCAGCGGATCGTGGCGAGTCTGTCCCCAGGGTCGTTGGCAGGTTTCGCGGATCGGTCGCCAAGTGGCTTCGACTCGGCGCCTCGCTTCGCTCGGTGCCGGCTCAACCAGCGGGGGTTGGCCGAGCGTCGCGGGGAGGTCGCGTGCGTTGAGGTCACTTCGCATGATCGGTCGCCAAGTGGCTTCGACTCGGCGCCTCGCTTCGCTCGGTGCCGGCTCAACCAGCGGGGGTTGGCCGCCGCTGGCCGAGCAGCGTCGACCGGGCGCGGCGCGGACGCCGCGTGCGTTGAGGTCCCTTCGCATTATCGGTCGCCAGGTGGCTTCGACTCGGCGCCTCGCTTCGCTCGGTGCCGGCTCAACCAGCGGGGGTTGGTCGAGCGTCGCGGGGAGGTCGCGTGCGTTGAGGTCACCTCGCATGATCGGTCGCCAGGTGGCTTCGACTCGGCGCCTCGCTGCGCTCGGTGCCGGCTCAACCAGCAGTGGATGGTGCCGGCTCAACCAGCTGGCGTGTCGGGTCAGCCGGCGCGAGTGGCGTCGGAGATCGGCGTGATCGGGAGGCGCAGCGCGCCGGGCGCGTGGGCGGGGACCGTCGGGTGGTGGGGCTCCACCGGGTCGACGGGCCGGTAGGACGCACCGAGCTCGGGCCGCGGGTCGGCCTCGCCGGCATTGGGCCACATCGCCAGGGCGCGTTCGGCCTGCGCGGTGATGGTCAGCGACGGGTTGACGCCGAGGTTGGCCGAGACGGTCGCGCCGTCGACAATGTGCAGCCCCGGGTGGTTGAACACCCGGTGATACGGATCCACCACGCCGTCGGCCGCCGACCGTCCGATCGAGCAACCACCTAGGAAGTGCGCGGTCATCGGGATGTTCAGCAGATCGACGATGGAACCGCCGGCGTCGCCGTCGATCTCGCGTGCGACGGCGCGCACCGCCTCGTGCCCCTCCGGAATCCACGTCGGCGGGGGATCGCCGTCGCCCTGCCGGCTGCGCAGCATCGGGCCGAAACGACCTCGGCGGGAGAACAACTCGAGCGAGTTGTCGGCGGTCTGCATGACGAGTGCGATGATGGTGCGCTCCGACCAGCGTCGTACCGAGAGGCCGCGCAGCGTGATCACCGGGTGACGGACCATCTCGATCAGCGCCTGCAGTAGTCGCGGCAGCGGACCGCCACCGTCGACGAGGATGGCCTGCAGCATGCCGATGAGGTTGCTGCCCTTGCCATATCGCACGGGTTCGATGTGCGTGTGGTCGTTGGGATGGAACGACGATGTGATCGCGACACCCTCGGTGTAGTCGATGTCGAGGTCGCGTGCGGTGGCGGCCAGGACCGCCTCGGAATTGGTGCGGACCACCTTGCCCAGGCGAGACGACAGCCCGGGCAGGTGGCCGCCCTGCTGCATGTCCAGCAGCAGCTTGTTGGTGCCGTAGGTGCCGGCGGCGAACACCACGTGATCAGCGGTGAAGGTGCGGCGCCCACGGCGCGACCAGCGTCGGCCCGACCGGTGCGACTCCACGACGTACCCGTCGCCGGAACGCGGCCGGACGGTGTCCACGGTCGTCATCGGGATGATCTCGGCACCGGCCTGTTCGGCCAGGTAGAGGTAGTTCTTGACGAGCGTGTTCTTCGCTCCCACCGGACATCCCGTCATGCAGGCGCCGCAGTCGGTGCACCCGGTGCGTGCCGGGCCGGCGCCGCCGAAGAACGGGTCGTCGACCGTCTTGCCCGCCTCGCCGAAGAACACGCCGACCGGGGTGTGGACGAAGGTGTCGCCGACGCCCATCTCCTCGGCGACCTTGCGGATCACCCGGTCGGCGGGCGTCACCTTCGGATACGTGGTCACGCCGAGCATTCGTGAGGCCTGGTCGTAATACGGGTCGAGCTCGGACGCCCAGTCGGTGATCGATCCCCAATGCGGGTCGTCGAAGAACGCGGGCAGCGGTCGGTACAGGGTGTTCGCGTAGTTCAGCGACCCACCGCCGACGCCCGCACCGGCCATCACGAGCACGTCGCGCAGCAGGTGCATGCGCTGCACCCCGAACAATCCGAGCGCGGGTGCCCAGACGTAGTCCTTGAGGCGCCAGCTCGTCTTGGGCAGGTCGCCGTCGGAGAAACGCCGACCGGACTCGATGACCGCGACGCGGTAGCCCTTCTCGGTGAGTCGCAGGGCCGCAACCGATCCGCCGAAACCGGAGCCGATGACGATGGCGTCGTAATGGTCAGGGGTGGAACTCACGGTGCGACGGTCCTCTCGGTGTCGGATTCGGTGGCGTCGGATGCCGTGTCTGCTCCGGTGGTGACGGCCTTTTGGTCGACGGGTGCGGCGGGGATCGCGGCGTCGAAGCGGTGGTCGGTGGGTTCGAAGGACGACATCATCCGGCGGAAGTCGCTCGTGAACTTCGGCCACATCACCGAGTTGCGACCGGTGGAGTCGAGGTACCAGCTCGAGCAGCCACCCGAATTCCAGACGGTGCGTTCGAGTTCGGGATCGAGTTCGGAGTTGTAGCGGTCCTGTGCATCCTCGGTGACCTCGAAGGTCGACCGGCCGCTACGCGAGAGTTCGGCGAGGGCCTTGCTCATGTAGTACGCCTGCGGCTCCAGCATCAGCACGATCGAGCTGTGACCGAGATTCGTGTTGGGGCCGTACAGGAAGAACAGATTGGGGAAGCCGTGGACCTCGACCCCGCGGTAGGCGCGTGGTGAACCCTTCCACGCCTGGGCCAGCGTGCGGCCGTCGCGCCCGGTGATCGCCGACGCGATGGGCGGCTCGGTGGGGGTGAACCCGGTCGCGAAGACGACCGTGTCGACCTCGTGCTCGCGACCCTGATCGTCGACGGCGCCGCGTGCGGTGAGACGGGTGATCGCGCCGGTGACGGTCGCGTTGTCACGCTGGAGTGCGGGGAACCACTTGTTGGTCAACAACATCCGCTTGCAGCCGATGGTGTAGTCGGGGGTGAGCCGACGGCGTAGCGCACGGTCGCGGACCTGGACACGCAGCTGGGCCAGCGCGATGGTCTTCGCGATCGGCAGCAGCTTGGGATTGCGGGCCATCATGAGGACGTAGGCCTCGCGATAGGTCCACACCATCCGCCGGACCAGGCGGTGGATACCGGGAACCCGACGATAGAGCGCGCGTTCGAGGGTGCCGATGTTGCGGTCCAGACGCGGGACGACCCAGGCGGGGGTGCGCTGGAAGACCGTGAGATGCCCGACCTCGTCCACGATCTCGGGCACGATCTGGATTGCCGACGCGCCGGTGCCGACGATTGCGACGCGTCGACCGTGCAGGTCGTGGGAATGATCCCAGTCGGCGGAGTGGAACATCGTGCCGGTGAACTCGTCGGCGCCGGGGACGGTCGGCAGGCCGGGTTCGGACAGCGCACCGGGCGCCGCGACCAGGTAGCGGCACCGGATCTCACCGTCGGTGGTGTCGACGACCCACTCCTGCGTGCCACCGTCCCAGCGCGCCGACGTCAGCGCACAGTTGTATCGGATCTGATCGGCGAAATCGACTGCGACCGAGCGTAGATACCGATGGATCTCGTCGCGACGACCGTAGGTGTGCGACCACTCCGGGTTCGGCGCGAACGACAGCGAGTACAGCGACGTCGGGACGTCGCAGGCCGCGCCCGGGTAGTCGTTCTCGCGCCAGACGCCACCCGCGCCGTCGCCGCGCTCGATTGCCAGGGTCTGCAGCTGCGGATGGTCCTTTCGCAGACGATGCAGGGCGGCGAGGCCGCCGAATCCGACGCCGACGACGAGGACGTCGACGCGCCGGGGCAGCGTGTTCTGCTGCGGGAGAGTCGGACTGGGTTCAGTCATGAGACAGGAGTTCCTTCCATACGGGCAGGAGTCGGTCGAGCAGCGCGCGGTCGGCGTCGGGCGAGCGCAGGATGCGCGACACCGCGAGTCCGCGTGCGAGTTCGATGGACAGTTCGAGTTCCGCGGCGGTGTACCGGTCGCCGAACAACTCGGCACAACCGACGGCGAGGGCGTCGGAGACCTGTTGTTCGAGCGGGATGATCGCGGTTCGTAGCCCGACGTCGCAGCGGGCGGCGACCCACAACTCGAGAGCGGCGTCGAACAGTGGGCCGCTGAACGCCTCGACGAGGATCTCGAGTCCCTCGTCGCCCGTGCGGGGCCGCGACAGGATCTCTGCCAGTCGCCGTTCGACGAGGTGCCCGACCGCGGCGACCACCAGTGATTCCCGGGTGGGGAAGTGATGCAGGAGCGCCCCGCGGGAGATGCCGGCGCGGCGGTTCACCTCCTGCGTGGTGGTGGCTGCGTAGCCGACGTCGACGAGGGCGTCGACGGTCGCGTCGAGGATGAGCGCACGGGTGGTCGCGGTGCGTTCGGCCTGCGTACGACGACGTGGGGCTCGGGTGGGCTCGGTCACATCAGCGACGATAGCACAAACAGTCCGGACTGCTTGTAAGTTTGTGAAGAGTTTTCCACCGGTACGTTGGACCTCATGCGATTCGGACTCTTCATTCCCCAGGGCTGGCGTCTCGATCTCGTGGGTGTGGAACCCGCGGACCAGTGGGGGGTGATGTCGTCGGTCGCCGACCGCGCCGAGTCGGGCGGCTGGGACTCGATCTGGGTGTACGACCACTTCCACACCGTCCCGCTGCCCACCGACGAGGCCACGCATGAGGCGTGGACTCTCGTGGCCGCCCTGGCCGCCACCACGAGTCGGGTCGAGATCGGCCAGATGTGCACCGCGATGGGTTATCGCAACCCGATGTACCTCGCGAAGGTCGCCGCCACCGCGGACCTGATCTCCGGCGGTCGCGTGCAGATGGGCATCGGTGGCGGCTGGTACGAACACGAATGGCGTGCATACGGTTACGGATTCCCGTCGGCGGGTGAGCGGCTGGCGCGGCTCGACGAGGGCGTGCAGATCATGAAGCAGGCCTGGGAGACCGGACGGGCGACGCTCGACGGCAAGCACTACAACGTCGACGACGCCATCTGCGCCCCGCAGCCCACGGCCGGGCGGCTGCCACTATGGATCGCCGGCGGCGGGGAGAAGAAGACGCTGCGGATCGCGGCGAAGTACGCCGACTACACGAACTTCGACGGCACGCCGGACGGGTTCGCGCACAAATCGTCGGTCCTGCAACAACATTGCGCCGACCTCGGACGCGACTTCGAGTCGATCACCCGCTCGGCCAATTACAACGTGATGCTCGGCGAGACCGAGGCCGACGTGGAGCGCAAGCTCACCGACCTCGAAGCCCGGCTGAGCAAGATCGTCGGGCCCGACGCTGCCTCCGGCAGTTTGGGCGCGTTCCGGGGGATGCCCGCGGTTGGGACGCTTGAACAGGTCGCCGAGAACCTTCGCGGGCTCGCCGACGCCGGGATGTCCTACGGGATCTGCTACTTCCCGAACATCGCCGTCGACCGCGAGGACCTCGAGATGTTCGAGCAGCGGGTGATCCCGGCGTTGCGCTGAGCCGCATTGCCCCGCCCGCTGGCCGAGCCTCCTTCCGCTGGCCGAGCTTGTCGAGGTCACCAAGTGGCTTCGACTCGGCGCCTCGCTGCGCTCGGTGCCGGCTCAACCAGCGGGGGTGGTCACCAAGTGGCTTCGACTCGGCGCCTCGCTGCGCTCGGTGCCGGCTCAACCAGCGGGGGTGGTCACCAAGTGGCTTCGACTCGGCGCCTCGACCTCGACGCGCTCCTTCGTCGCTTGCTCGGCCCGGCGGCTGCGCTCGGTGCCGGCTCAACCAGCGGGGGTGGTCGCCAAGTGGCTTCGACTCAGCGCCTCGACCTCGACGCGCTCCTTCGTCGCTTGCTCGGCCCGGCGGCTGCGCTCGGTGCCGGCTCAACCAGCGGGGGTGGTCGCCAAGTGGTTTCGACTCGGCGCCTCGACCTCGACGCGCTCCTTCGTCGCTTGCTCGGCCCGGCGGCTGCGCTCGGGGCCGGCTCAACCAGCGGGGGTGGTCACCAAGTGGCTTCGACTCGGCGCCTCGACCTCGACGCGCTCCTTCGTCGCTTGCTCGGCCCGGCGGCTCCGCTCGGTGCCGGCTCAACCAGCGGGGGTGGAGTCACAACCGGCGCAACCGCTCGGCGGCCTCGGCGATCACGTCGTCGCGTTTGGCGAACGCGAACCGGAGCATGTGGTGCCAGGGTTCGCGGTCGTCGGTGAACACACTGACCGGTACCGCGGCCACGCCGATGCGTTCGGGCAGCGATCGGCAGAACTCGATGCCGTCGTCGACGCCGAGGGGACGAGGGTCGGCACAGACGAAATAGGTTGCCTCGCTACGGTGTACGACGAAACCGGCGTCGGACAGTGCGGTCGAGATCAGGTCGCGTTTGGCCTGCAGCCCCCGCGCCGACTCGCGGACCCAGTCCAACTCGTGCTCCAGCGCGTGTGCCACCGCGGGTTGGAACGGCCCGGAGCCGACATAGGACATGTATTGCTTCGCCGTCCGCGCCGCGCCGACGAGCTCGGGCGGACCGCTCACCCAGCCGACCTTCCAGCCGGTGCAGTTGAAGGTCTTGCCGGAGCTGGAGATACGCAGCGTGCGTTCCCGCATACCCGGTAGCGCCGCGAGCGGGGTGTGCGTCCGTCCGTCGAAGACGAGGTATTCGTAGACCTCGTCGGTGACGGCGATGACGTCGTGCTCGACGCACAGCCGTGCGATCTCGGCGAGGTCGTCGGTCGACAGCACGGTCCCCGTCGGATTGTGCGGGCTGTTCACCACCACCATCGACGTCCTCGGCCCGAAGGCCGCGGCGAGCCGCTCGCGATCAAGACGGAAGCCGTCGCCGTCGGGGACCAGCGGCACGACGCGCCGCACACCCCCGGCCATCGCGACAGCGGCGGCGTAGGCGTCGTAGTAGGGCTCGATCATGATGACCTCGTCACCCGGCTCCACCAGACCGACGACGGCACCGGCGATCGCCTCGGTCGCGCCGACCGTGATCAACACCTCGCGATCGGGGTCGTACTCCAGGCCATACCGGTCACGCTGCTGCCGCGCGACCGCGTGCCGCAACTCCGGCACACCGATACCCGGCGGGTACTGATTGCGACCGTCACTGATGGCCTCGCGCGCGGCATCGAGCATCGATGCCGGCCCGTCGGTGTCGGGAAAGCCCTGTCCGAGGTTCACGGCGTCGTGCTCGACGGCCAGCGCCGACATCTCGGCGAAGATCGTCGTGGTGAACGGACGCAGGCGGTCGACTGTCCGGTTCGCGGATGACATGTTCCAACAGTGGCACAGGTCCTCTCTTCAACGGTCGCGGTGGGCGCTGCGGGGGTGACAGACTGACCCCAGTCGCCGACACGGGTGAGGAGGAGCGATGCCGCGCAATCCCGGCGAGCACTTCGCCGGCTACACCATCATCCGACTCGTCGGCCGGGGTGGCATGGGCGAGATCTACCTTGCGCGGCACCCGCACCTGCCACGGAACGAGGCGCTGAAGGTACTGCCCGCCGATCTCAGTCGCGACCCGATGTACCGGCAGCGGTTCGTCAAAGAGGCCGAGCACGCGTCGAGCGTCGTCCACCCGTCGATCGTGACGATCTTCAACTCCGGTGAGTACGACGGCCACCTGTGGATCGCGATGGAGTACATCGACGGCATCGATGCGCTGAAGCTCTTGCGCCAGAACCCGCGGGGACTCGACACCGCGACGGTGATCGTGATCGTGCGCGCGGTGGGCGCCGCGCTCGACCGGGCCCACGCGACGGGGCTGCTTCATCGCGACGTCAAGCCGGCCAACATCCTGCTGCAGGGCGCGGGTGGTCCGGAGCCGCGAGTGTTGCTCGCGGACTTCGGGATCGCCAAGTCGGAGCAGGACGTCAGTCATCTCACCTCGACCAACGTCTTCCTCGGCACCGTCGCGTATGCCTCACCCGAACAGTTGCTCGGCGATCCGGTCGACGGCCGCGCCGACCAGTACGCGCTCGCGGCCACCGTCTTCGAACTGCTCACCGGGCGGCCGCCGTTCCAGGGTGCCGGCACCGCGTCGATCATCGCCGGCCACCTGCAGGCGATGCCGCCGCGACCGTCCACCCTGCGTCCGGGTATCTCGGGCGATGTCGACGCGGTGTTCGGTCGCGCCCTCGCGAAAGAGCCGGACCGCCGGTACGGGTCGTGCCGCGACTTCGCCGTCGACCTCGAACGCGCGCTCACCGTTCCTCAGCTGTCCAAGGAGCCGACGGTGCGCGCGCCGTCGCCCGTGCCGCCGGTTCCGGCGGCCCCGCCCGTTCCGGTGAACCCCGTGTCCTATTCCCAAGGGCCGCAGCAGTATTCGCCGTATCAGTCGCAGCCGGGGACCTACCCCGGCGGGTTCCCCTCGCAGGGTGGCTACGCACCACCACCACCGCCGAAGAAGCGGTCCGGGCTGCTGATCGCACTGGGGTCACTCGCGGCCGTCCTCGTGCTCGCGATCGCGGCCGGGGTCGTCTACGTGGCGACGCAGGTGTCGAGTGCACCGACCGCGAGTGACACCTCGACGTCGCGCTCCACCACGGCCGCCGGGCCGGAGACCTCGACGTCCGCCGCCGGCACGTCTGCTCCCCGCACCACCGACTCCTCCACGTCGCCGGTCAACGGACCGGGGGACGTGCAGGTCGGCGAGTGCATCGGCATCGCGACCGACTCCGGATCGGCGACGAGCGTGAACGCGTCGAAGGTCGACTGCGACTCGGCCGGTCTCAACTTCTACACCGCCTCGAAGATCGCCGCGTCGACATCGTGTGCGAGCCCGCAGAACTCGACACTCACCTTCCCGGGCAGCTCCGACAAGGTCTGTCTCACGCCGAATTTCTACGAGGATCTGTGTTATCTGGTGCCGCTGTCGGGCGGTTCCCTCGCCGACTACCGGGAAGCCCCCTGCACGAGCGCCGCAACGGCGCAGACCGTCCTCGCCCGTGTCACGACGCGGTCGGATGCGTCGGTGACTTGTTCGGGCGAGGAGACGACATGGGTTTTCTACGAGCCGGAGTCGATCGGGTACTGCCTCGTCGAGACGTGAATCGACCCTTCGTGACGCGCCCTCCGCAAGCTCCGGGCGCTCCTCAGGGAGCAGTGGACGCGCCCTCCGCAAGCTCCGGGCGCTCCTCAGGGAGCACGGGGCAAGTAGCACTTCAGGTGCTACCCTGCAGGAATGAGGACGATCGGTATCCGCGAGCTCAGGCAGCACGCCTCGCGGTATCTCGCGCAAGTCGAGGCCGGGGAAGAGTTGGCCATCACCAACCGAGGCCGCACGGTTGCGCGGTTGGTCCCGGTGTCTGCGGGGGAAAGAAGTAGAGAAGCGCTCATCGAGGCCGGGATACTCGTGCCGGCCCGCAGTGCGGGCGGCATAACCGGGCTGCACCCCGAGACGTTGCCGACGCGCGCGCTCACCAAAGTCCTCGACCAGGTTCGCGAGGATCGTTGATCTATCTCGACACCTCAGCGATGGTGAAACTCGTGGTGCGCGAGGCCGAGACCGCACCGCTGATCGAGTGGTTCGCGCTGCGTCCAGGGGTCCCGACCGTGACGAGTGCGCTGGGACGAGTCGAATTGATGCGCACCGCGTTGCGTGATGGCAGCCCGGGCCTTCATGAGCGAGCGCGTGATCTCCTCGATGCTCTGGACGTGATCCCGCTGAGCGCCGCCGTCATCGACATCGCCGAATCGATCGGCCCGTCCTCGCTGCGCTCGCTCGACGCCTTGCACTTGGCCTCGGCAACCGTGATCCGCGCCGAGATGACCGCGTTCGTCGCCTACGACCAACGACTCACGGCGGGTGCGTCTGCGCTCGGTTATCCGGTGGTCGCTCCAGGCGCCGAGTTGTGACTCAGCCGGCTGAACCCTCACCGATCGTCGGGCCCAGGAGGTCGTCGGCGTCGGTGATGCGGTAGGCGTATCCCTGCTCGGCGAGGAACCGTTGGCGGTGCGCGGCGTAGTCGGCGTCGAGGGTGTCGCGCGACACCACCGAGTAGAAATGCGCCTGTCCGCCATCGCGTTTCGGTCGCAACAACCGGCCGAGCCGCTGGGCCTCCTCCTGGCGTGACCCGAACGTCCCCGACACCTGCACCGCGACCGACGCCTCAGGCAGGTCGATGGAGAAGTTCGCCACCTTCGACACGACAAGGGTCTGCAACTCGCCGGAGCGGAACCGGTCGAACAGGACCTCGCGTTCCTTGTTCTTCGTCGAGCCCTGGATCACCGGGGCATCGAGTTCGCGGCCCAGTTCCTCGAGCTGATCGATGTAGGCGCCGATGATCAGGGTCTGCTGACCCCGGTGCTTGTCGAGGATCGCCTTGACCACGTTGACCTTGGTGTGGGCCGTCGAGCAGAGCTTGTACTTCTCCTCGGGCTCGGCGACCGCGTACTGCAGACGCTCCTCGTCGGTCAGCGTCACCCGGACCTCGACGCAGTCGGCCGGCGCGATCCACCCCTGCGCCTCGATGTCCTTCCACGGGGCGTCGTAGCGCTTGGGTCCGATCAGGCTGAAGACGTCGCCCTCGCGGCCGTCCTCGCGGACCAGGGTCGCGGTGAGGCCGAGTCGACGACGCGATTGCAGGTCGGCGGTCATCCGGAAGACGGGTGCGGGGAGGAGATGGACCTCGTCGTAGATGATCAGACCCCAGTCGCGGGAGTCGAAAAGGTCCAGATTCTTGTACTCGCCCTTCGACTTCCGTGTCATCACCTGGTAGGTGGCGATCGTGACGGGACGGATCTCCTTGCGCTCGCCCGAGTACTCGCCGATCTCCTCCTCGGTGAGCGTCGTGCGCGCGATGAGTTCACGTTTCCACTGGCGGCCGGCGACCGTGTTGGTCACCAGGATCAGCGTCGTCGCGCCGGCCTTGGCCATCGCCGCCGCGCCGACCATCGTCTTGCCGGCACCGCAGGGGAGCACCACCACGCCCGAGCCGCCGGCCCAGAACGAGTCGGCTGCCATCTCCTGGTAGTCACGCAGCTGCCAGTCGTCCTGGGCGAGGTCGATGGCGTGTGCCTCGCCGTCGACGTATCCGGCGAGGTCCTCGGCCGGCCAGCCGACCTTCAGCAGCACCTGCTTGAGGCGACCCCGCTCGGACGGGTGCACGATGACCGTGTCGTCGTCGATGCGCGCACCCAGCATCGGGGCGACCTTCTTGTTGCGCATCACCTCGATGAGGACCGCCTGGTCGAGGCTGACGAGGGTCAACCCGTGCGCCGGATGCTTGACCAGTTGCAGGCGACCGAACCGGCCCATGGTGTCCACGACGTCCATCAGCAGCGGCTGGGGCACCGCGTACCGCGAGTACGTCACGAGTGCATCGACGACCTGTTCGGCGTCGTGACCTGCGGCGCGGGCGTTCCACAGCGCGAGGGGGGTGACCCGGTAGGTGTGGACGTGCTCGGGGGCGCGTTCGAGTTCGGCGAAGGGTGCGATCGCCGCGCGCGCCGCCGCGGCGTCGGGGTGATCCACCTCGAGCAGCAGCGTCTTGTCGGATTGCACGATCAGGGGTCCATCGGTCACCCGCTCCATTGTCCAGATCGCACCGACGATTGTCAGCGTCGGGCCTGCGCTGTGACGCGAGAGACCCCGGCGAAGTCAGAAGACGGGGATGCCGAGCTTGCGACGGACCCGCAGGTCGATGATGTTGAGCCGGAAGATCCCGCGCAGAACGGGTGCCACCAGTGGGTCGACGCGGCGGAAGCCGGCAAGCGCCCGCTGATAGCGGCGTTCGTCGCGTTCGGTCCACCGCCACCGCATCATCGTGCGGAACTCCGGCGGCAACCCGGCCTTGATCGCGTAGGCGAGCGACGGCCCGATCGCGGCGTGGAGCAGCGTGCCGAGCTTTCCGACCCGGTACTCCAGGAAGGACAGGTCGGCGAGGCTGCGGAGCTCGTCGCGCACCGGGTCGTCGATGCGCAGTGAGGACAATTCGGCGTTCCAGTAGACGAGCAGTTCGTCGTAGGTCGCCGGCCACTTGTCCCGGGGAACGTTGAGTGCGGTGCCCAGCGGGTGCGCCTCGTCGAGCACCATCTGCTTCTCCTCGGCGCTCAGCGGACCATAGAGCAGTTCGTACTGGTCGATGAAGTACTTGAGCAGACACACCGCGACCCACAGCTGCAGGCGCGAGTCGTTCCCGCTGTAGCGAACGGGACTCGACTGGGTGGAGTACACCTGGTCGTGGATGCGGCCGACGGCCTCGTGGACGTAGGCCTTGTCGTCGTCGGAGCCCATCAGTGCGACGGCGAGGAACGTGCCGGTGGTGCGCCCCCGTTTGATGGGCCGCTTGATCGCATTGCCCGACGGCACGCGGCTCTCGTGGACGCCGTACCCGACCTTCGGATTGGCGAGCTGCATGATCACGTTGGTGCCGGCGAGCGAAGGCCCGATGGCGGTGACCAGATCGACCGGCCGCTTCACCCGGCGACGCTTCGGCGCGGGTTTCATCCGCGCGACGAGGTCGTGCTGGTAGGTGTCGGCGACGAGGCCGAGATGTTCGCGAGCGGGGAGTTTCGGTGCCGCGGTCATACCCGAGGCTACCAAGGATGAGACGTCTTTCACAGGATGTCTCTACCCGCTGGACTCAGGCGTCGAGCAGCTCGACGCTGGTGAGGCGGTGCAGCGAGAACCGTTGCTCGTCATCACTGCCCTCCTCGACGGCCACGAGCTGGCCGGCGCCGAGGATCTTCGGGGTCACCACATGCCGGCTCGCCGATCCCTGTGCGTCGACGTATCCCACGCGCAGCCTGCGGTTGGCGCGCAGTGCGAGCTGGATGAGCGCAGTGGCGGATTCGCCTCCGCCGCTCGCCCGCACCGGGGTCGTCGTGACGGCGCCGCGCACCGGGGTCGCCGCCGCCGCCCGGTCGGTCGAGCGGATGCGGGTCACCACCGACCGCAGCTGTGCCTCCGACGGCGCGTTCCGGCGTGGCTGGGCCTGCCGACGTGCCCGCGACACCGAAACCCGGCTGCCGCGTTCGCGGAGGTCGACCAGGGCTCCGGACGAATCTTCGCCCGCCGGAGCGAATCCCGCCGCCCGCAGCTGATCGATCACGTCGCGGACCTCCGACGGCGACACCGCGACCGTGGGTGCCAGCGCCCGCAGCGCGAGCGGTTCGGCCGCCGCACTGCGCAGCACAGCCGCCAGCACGGTCGGGTCCTCGCAGCGGATGAACGCCGACGCGACGCCCACGCGCAACTGGCCGTGGCGTCGTGCGACGTCGTCGATGAGATACGTGAGTGACTGTGGCACCGGGGTTCTCGAGTGTTTCGTGAACATCGAGAGCAGTTCGTTGCTGCTGCGGCCCGCGTCGAGCGCACGGCGCACGCTCTCCGGTGAGACCCGATAGACCGACGCCGCACCGCCCGATTCCAGATCGGCGACGAGCTCCACCTGTTCGGCGAGTTCGGGCGTCATCGGGCCGGGGACCGTCAACGTCAGATCGGCCTGGGTCAGGAAGTGGTCCACCGGCTCGGGCAGGGCTTTGCGCATCGCGGCGAGCACCGCCGCGTCGACGTCGGCGGGGTCGGAGTCCGGTGACTCCTCGATGGTGTACGCACGACCGACGGTGGTCAGGGCGTCGTGCGCGACCAGTCCCAATTCCCGTGCCTCACGCAGGGTCTCGGCGACGACGCGGCGGCTGAAGCGCCGGATCTGACGGGGGCGGTGCCAGTGCAGGTTCGCGAGGAGAGTGTCGGCGGGGACTCCCACCGCGGGGTCGGCGTGGGCGAGGGTGGACAGGATGAGCTGACGCTGCACCGGGGCGTACGCGTCGTGGAGGTCCGAGCCCAGCGTCGGCAGCGCGTTGCCGTCGCGATCGGGTTCGCCGACCTGCCAGGCGCGGCGCGGCATGTGCATCCAGGCGTCGGCCAGCGCGAGCCACTGGCGTTCGCGCGGTTGGTGCAACCAGGTGTCGGCGGTGGAGGTGGGCGCGAAGGACTGCTCGCCGGAATCGTTGGGCGGCGGGGGATCCGGGAAGCCCGCGTCGATGAGCCGGAGATAGGCGGCGAGTTCGACGAGGAACGCGACCCGCTGTGTCTCGAGACCGGTCAGCTTCGCCAGACGACGGAGCCCGCGGACGCCGAGCGCGCCGGAGCGGAGCACCGCCGCCGGCGTCGCGCCGAGGACCGCGATCAGCTGGGTGAGGTGACGGATGAGTTCGAGTGCCTCGCCGCCGGCTGCGGCGTCGACCGCCTTGGCCCCGAAACGTGGCTTCGCGCCGGGTTCGTGGAGCGGTGGCGGCTCCAACACGTCTGTGCGCCAAGCAGGTTCCTCGCGGAGCACGGCGCCCACCATCGGCGGTAGCTCGACGGTCTGATCGTCGATGCGCGCGAGGAGGCCCGACGAGATCAGTCGGGCGACCGGGGAGGACGGGTCGGCGTCGTGGGCCGCATCACGACTGCGGCCCAGGGCCGGACCGCGGGCGAGGGTGTGCAGCAGACCGAGGGGTCGCTCGTCGAGATCGGCGATCATCGCCGCGATCTCCTCGCCCGACCGCCCGACGAGCGGACCACTGAGGTGCTTGGCCTTCCACGGCATCGCGGAGTCGACGTGTTCACCGGCGCCGAGGGACGAGTCCTCGCCCCAGAGGATCGCGCGGCGTCGGAGGAGATCGAGACGGGCGCGGACGGCGGCCGCATCGGCGCGGCCGGACAGGGCCTTGACGATCGTGGTGACCGACGGACGCCGCGACTTCTTCGGGCTGCGGCTGTGGCGGGCGGCGACCTCTTCCAGAACCGCGACGGCAAGGATGTCGAGATCCTCGCCGGCCAGGGCCAACGACGCCGCCGACAGGGCCCGTTGCGCCAGTACCCGCGTCCCCGACGGCGTCGGTGAGGCGAGGTCGGGGCGCTCGAGGAGGAGCTCGGTCAGCGCGTCGTCGGAACGCGCCGCCAACTCATCGGCCAGGCCGGTGTGCTGGTCATCCGAACTCATTCGGCCCAGCTTACCGGGGGCTCAGGCAGCGGGGACCGGGGCTCAGGCAGCAGGAGGTCAGACGTCGCCGCGGCGGAGCATGCGACCGCGGGCGGTCTCGAAGTCGACCTTCTGCCCGCGCACCCAGGTCCCCTTGACCACACCGGCGAGTGCCCGGCCGTCGTAGGGGCTGACCGGGTTCTTGTGGTGGAGGCGGTTGACGTCGACGATCTGCGCGGATTCCGGCTCGAAGATCGCGAAGTCGGCGTCGCAGCCGAGGGCGATGCGACCCTTGGTCGGCAGGCCGGCGAGGTCGGCGGGTTTCGACGCCATCCACTCGATGACCTGCGGCAGGTCGATGCCGCGCTTCTTTGCCTCGGACCAGATGAGCGACAGCCCGAGCTGAAGCGAGGCGACCCCACCCCATGCGACGCCGAAGTCGCCGTTCTCGGGGTCCTTGAGGTCGACGGTCGAGGGCGAGTGGTCGGAGACGATGCAGTCGATGGTGCCGGCCAGCAGCCCCTCCCACAGCAGTTCACGGTTGCCGGCCTCGCGGATGGGCGGGCAGCACTTGAAGGCCGTCGCGCCGTTGGGTACCTCTTCGGCCAGCAGGGTGAGGTAATGCGGGCAGGTCTCGACAGTGATCTTCACACCGTCGCGCTTCGCGCTGGCCAGCATCGGCAGCGCGTCCGACGACGACAGGTGGAGGACGTGGGCGCGGACGCCGGTCCAGCGCGCCCGCTCGATGACCTCCGCGATCGCCAGGTTCTCGGCGCCGCGCGGACGGGACGCGAGGAAGCGGGTGTACTCATCGCCCTCGGGGGAGGGGGCCTTGTCGATGGCGCGGGAGTCCTCGGCGTGGACGATCATCAGCGAGTCGAATTCGGCGAGTTTGGCCATGTCGGCTTCCATCTCGTCGGCCGTCAGGTGCGGGAACTCGTCCACTCCCGAATGCAGCAGGAAGCACTTGAAGCCGAACACACCCGCGTCGTGCAGGCCGCGCAGATCGTCCTCGTTGCCCGGGATGGCGCCGCCCCAGAATCCGACGTCGATGTGTGTCTTACCTTGTGCCGCAGCACGTTTCTCGGCCAACGCGTCGACGTTCACGGTCGGCGGGATCGAGTTGAGCGGCATGTCGATGAGCGTGGTGACACCACCCGCGGCCGCCGCCCGGGTGGCCGAGTCGAAACCCTCCCACTCGGTGCGCCCGGGCTCGTTGACGTGTACGTGGGTGTCCACGAGTCCGGGGATCATGACCTGATCGTCGGCGAGCTCGATGACCTCGGCCCCGGTCAGTCCGCTGCCGAGGGGCTCGATCGCGACGATCCGACCGTCGCGGATACCGATCTCGCGGGCCACGATGCCGGCCGTGGTGAGAGTCTGTTCACCCCGCACGACCAGGTCGAACGGTGCGTCGGAAGTAGCGGCCGGGGCATCGGGTGTTGCGGTCATGGGGCGGGACTCCTTGCTGGTGCCGTGTCCGGTGTCGTTCCAGAGACTAACCCAGGTTATTCCTCATCATGGAATGAAGCTGCGTCATTTCGGAACTCAACTCGCGAGTAGGCCGGTGTCGTGCTATTGACAACGGCCTCGATCGTCAGGCTAACTGTCACGAACGCGGAAAATTCATTCCACATCACGGAACTCCGCGAGTGTAGGAGCGCGGTCATCGATGACCGTCCGACCGAAAGTGCAGACATGAGCACTGAGTAGCACACAGCCCCCGTCGACGGACCGGTTTCGGAGGTCACCGGCACCGTCCCGGCCGGGCTGAGTCCGAAGCTGTACAACGACGACCTGGCACCGACCAGCCGCGTCGGACGACGCTGGAACACCTACAACATCTTCACGTTGTGGGCCAACGACGTACACAGTCTCGGCAACTACGCCTTCGCCATCGGTCTGTTCGCGCTCGGGCTCGGCGGGTGGCAGATCCTGACCGCCCTGGTGCTGGGTGGGGTGTTCCTCTTCCTGCTGCTGAATCTCTCCGGCTTCATGGGGGAGAAGACGGGCGTGCCGTTCCCGGTCATGAGCCGCATCTCGTTCGGGTTCCGCGGCGCCCAGATCCCCGCCCTCATCCGCGGTGGGGTGGCGATCGCGTGGTTCGGCATCCAGACCTACCTCGCGTCGGTCGTCCTGCGAATCATGCTGGTGGCGCTGTTCCCCGGCGCCGCCGACCTGGACACCAATCGTTTCCTCGGGCTCTCCACCCTGGGCTGGATCTCGTTCGTCTCGCTGTGGGTGATCCAGGTGATCATCGTCAGTTACGGCATGGAGATGATCCGTCGCTACGAGGCCTTCGCCGGTCCGGTCATCCTGGTCACCATGGTCGCCCTGGCCGTCTGGATGCTGAGCAACGCCGACTGGACCATCGCGTGGTCGACGCCCGATTCGCTGACCGGCGTGGACATGTGGCTCCAGATCATCGGCGGCGCGAGCCTGTGGGTGGCGATCTACGGGACCTTCGTCCTCAACTTCTGTGACTTCACCCGCAACGCGGAATCGCGAAAAGCGATCGTGCGCGGGAACTTCTGGGGCATCCCGCTGAACATGCTGCTCTTCGGCGCCATCGTGATCACCCTCGCCGGAGCGCAGTTCCGCATCAACGGCACAGTCATCGAGTCGCCGTCGGACATCGTCCAGACCGTTCCCAACACGTTCCTGCTGGTGCTGGCCTGCCTCGCGCTGCTGATCCTCACTGTCGCCGTGAACCTCATGGCCAACTTCGTCGCGCCGATCTACGCGCTGTCCAACCTGTTCCCGCGCCACCTCGACTTCCGGCGCGCGGCGCTCGTCGCCGCGATCATCGGCCTGGTCATCCTGCCGTGGAACCTCTACAACTCGCCGGCGGTGATCAACTACTTCCTCGGCGGACTCGGTGCCCTTCTCGGCCCGCTGTTCGGTATCGTCATGGCCGATTACTGGCTCGTCCGCCGTTCGCGAATCGACGTGCCCGCGTTGTTCACCGAGGCACCGGGCGCCGCCTACCACTACCGGAACGGGGTCAACATGCGGGCGATCCTCGCGCTCGTCCCGACTGCGGCCATCGCCCTGGTGATGGCCTTCGTCCCGGCCTTCGAGGTGATCTCGGAGTTCTCCTGGTTCATCGGCGCCGGTCTCGGTGCGATCGTGTACCTGGCGGTCGCCGACCGTCGCGGTCCGTTCGCCGAGGTGTCGGGCGAGTCGATCTCCGTCGCCAGCACTCACTGACCCACAAAGGACATCACCGTGCGCATCCTGGTCGCCAACGTCAACACCACCGTGTCGATGACGGAGGCCATCGCCGACTCGGCCCGCTCGGTCGCCTCCCCGGGGACCGAGATCGTGGGGATCACACCGCGTTTCGGCGCCGACTCGTGTGAGGGGAATTTCGAGTCCTACCTCGCCGCGATCGCCGTGATGGACGCGATCCTCGCCTACCCCGAACCGTATGACGCGGTCATCCAGGCCGGTTACGGCGAACACGGCCGAGAGGGACTCCAGGAGCTCCTCGAGGTGCCGGTCGTCGACATCACCGAGGCCGCGGCGTCGACGGCGATGTATCTGGGACACCGCTTCTCGGTGGTGACGACCCTGGACCGGACGGTCCCGCTCATCGAGGACCGGCTCAAGCTCGCCGGCCTCGACCAGCGGTGCGCATCGGTGCGGGCGTCGGGACTCGGTGTGCTGGAACTCGAGTCGGACCCGGAGCGGGCCGTGAAGGCGATCGTGGAACAGTCCACGCGTGCGGTCAGCGACGACCACGCCGAGGTGATCTGCCTCGGGTGCGGCGGCATGGCCGAACTCGAGGAGCAGGTTCGTGAGGCGACCGGAGTGCCGATCGTCGACGGTGTGCGGGCGGCGGTCACGATCGCCGAAGGTCTTGTCCGAATGGGGCTCTCGACGTCGAAGATACGGACCTACGCCCCGCCGCGGGAGAAGAAGATCACCGGCTGGCCGTTCAACCGCTAGTCCGCCTTCGCCGCCTGCGGCCACCGGGGATCCCGTCCGGTCAAGGCGGCGAGGCGGTCGACGAGGGGTGCGTCGTCGGGTACCTCGACCACCGGCCCGAACATGCCGTCGCGCTCTTCCTGCGGTTGGGGTGGGTAGTGGAGGTCGAAGACGACCTGGAGGATGTCGTCGGAGATGTCGAACGGGATGCCCATGGCACGTGCGATGTCCCATCCGTGCAGCACGAGTTCCGACAGCGCCACGAGTCCCATGATCTCGGCCGGCAGTTCGACACCGCCCGCCCGGGTCATGCCGTCCCAGGCGGCGGGGTCATCCCAGGAGTCGGCGAGGTCGTGGACGTGGCGACGCAGGTCGTCGCGCCACTGCGTCGAGAGCTGACTCTGCGCTGGGTCCGGCGGCGTCGAGGTCAGCGGTCCGAAGTCCTTCCGCGCCGCGGCCGCGAAGGCCTGGGACAGGCCGTCGACGTGGGCGACCAGCGCGGCGAGGTCCATGTCGCCGCAGGGGGTCGGACGGCCCAGGTCGGCGTCGGCGACTGTGGCGGTCAGAGCGAGCATGTGATCGGCGGCCGCCGATATCGATCGTGCCTGCGTGGTGTCGGTGGGCATGGGACTCCCTCTCGTCGTGTGTGCACTCAACAAGGCTGACCCGCTCGACGCCGGTTTCTCATCGGCCGCACCGATGCCCCCGTACGGTGGTCACGTGACCTCTCCGATCCGCGAGTACACGACCATCAGTCATCCGACGCCGAATACCCGTGTCTGGCACGAGATCCAGGGCGCCGGGCAGCCGCTCGTGCTGCTCCACGGCGCCTTCTCGGGTGCATCGTCGTGGGGCGGGCAGGTGCCGGCCCTTGTCGACGCGGGGTGGAAGGTCTTCTGTCCGGAACGTCACGGTCACGGACACAGCCCGGACGTGACCGACGAGTTCCACTACGCGGACATGGCCGAGGAGACGATCGCCTACCTCGACGAGGTAATCGGTGGTCCCGCCGAGATCGTCGGGTGGAGCGATGGCGCGGTGGTGGGTGTGCTGGTCGCGCTGCGTCGGCCCGACCTGGTCCGGCATCTGGTCCTGATCGGCCAGTACTACAACAGTTCGGGCCGGGCGGTCGGCGGCATCCTCGACGCGCTCGATTCCGCCGACGACGAGCTGATGGAGTTCTTCGCTGCCGACTACGCGTCCGAATCCCCGGACGGTGCAAGGCATTTCCAGGTCATCTTCGACAAGACGATGGCGATGATCAACTCCGAACCCGAGATCGACCTCGGTGATCTGGCCGCGATCACAGCACCGACGCTGGTCATGCAGGGGGACCGCGACGAGGTGACGCTCGAGCACAGCCGCGACGTCGTTGCCGCCATTCCGGGTGCCCGCCTGGCCGTGATCCCCGGGACGCACCTCATCCCCATCGAGGCGCCGCAGGCGGTGAACGCGGTCCTCGTCCAGTTTCTCGGCGCGGAGTGAGCCGGAGCCGTCAGTCCGGGACCATCGCCGAGAACGCGTCGGCCAGGGTGGGATAGAGGTCGAGCGTGTCGTCCAGGCCCGTCAGCCGCAGGGGCCGAGTGATGGCGGGATGCCCGCCGACGACGCCGAACCGGCCGCCGGCCGGGGTGACGGCCGCGTGCGCGGCGAGGAGCGCGGCGATGCCGGACGACGCGAGGAAGTCGGTGGCGGTGAGGTCGACGATCAGCCCCCGGGGTCGCTCGCTCACTGCTTCCAGCACGGCCGCACCCAACTGCGGGACGGTGAGCAGGTCGATGCTGCCGTGCACAGTCAGGATTATGAGTTGATCGCGCTGCGTCGAGATCACTGCCAGCGCGCGACCTGCCCGGGACGCGTCCTGGTCATCGTCGACGACCACCGGTTCGAAGCTGTCTGCCCTCATGTAGCCCTGCCTCCCTGTTCGCTCGAAGTCGCCCGTCCGTGAGATGGCAGCGCCTCGAGGTCCGCCTGGTGGCGTCGGCAGTTGGCTTCACCGGTGCCTTGGTGTGTCCTCGATATGACGTTCGGCGCCGTCGAAGACGCGGATGGCTGCGTGCCCCTCCCCGAGCACCGCGACATACCCGGCGACAGCTACTGCGCTGATGAGGAGCAGGTACCAGCCGGCAGCGTGATCGAAGGCCAGCAGGTAGAGCGCGGTCAGTGTCGCGGCGCAGATCGCCGCGGGCGGCAGTGCCGGAAGCCATCGTCTGTCTCGCAGGACGAGTATCGCCGCCTGACACTGCACGGCGATCTGCATCAGGGCCAGGAGCGCCCCGGCGCCGGCCATCCCGAGCAACCCCGGCAGTGTTCCGGTGTCGGAGAGGGCCGCAGTCGCGACGGTCGCGAGAATCGCGACCGAGCCGAGGGTTGCTCCGACCGTCGGGGAGGTGAAGCGCGCGAAGTCCTGGTCTACAGAGTTCTCGGGGTTGTCGACGGAAAGGTACATGACTTCTGTCTAACGCCTGATGCACGTCGGCGGTAGTATGCACAATATTGTCCATATGGACGAGAATGTCCACGGCGATGGCAGGGATGTGCGATGGAGAACCAGGATGATCCCGTGTTGCGCGACCCGGTTCGACGCGCCTACGAGGTGTGCCCGGTCGAGGTGAGCGTCGCCGTGCTCGGCGGTTCCTGGAAGATGACCATCGTCAAGAACCTTCTCGAGGGGCCGATGCGATACGGCGCCCTCGGGCGGGCAGTCGGTCCGGTCACGCCACGAGTGCTCACCCGCCAGCTACGTGAACTCGAATGTGACGGCATCGTGCAGCGCACGGCCTATCCCGAAGTCCCACCGAGAGTTGAGTACTCGCTCACCGAACAGGGACGGGCGTTGCGCCCCTTCGTCACCGCCCTCAACGAGTGGGGTAAGACCTACGCGACCGAGGTGATCGAACCCAAGGTCGCGCAGCGGGAGAGTGCGGCGAGCTGAGTCGAGGTCGCCGCCAGCCGGCGCAGTGTTCCGCGGAACACTCATGACCTCTGATCGAGGGGCGGGAGGAATTGTCGGTGCCTGGCGATACCTTGTTCCGGTACTTCTCGTTCGGTTCTGGGGGTTGCGATGGGGGTCAGTGCTTTTCGTTCCGGTGGAGATGCGTCGTCGATGTTCGACGATGCGGATCCGGTCTCATTGACGGATGAGGTGCTCGAGGCGCGGGTGCTGGGATATGCGGCTCAGATCACGGCGCTGACAGCGGAATTCCTTGAACTGGTGGCAGAACTGGATGAGCGGGAGTCGTGGCGGGGGCCGGGGATTCATTCGCTGGCGCACTGGTTGTCGTGGAAGGCCGGCATTGCACCGCGAACGGCGCATGAGCAGTTGAGGGTCGCCAAGGCGATACGAGAATTGCCGGCGATCCGCACGGCGTTTCGCGAGGGTCGGCTGACGTATTCGAAGGTCCGCGCCCTGACACGGGTGGCTACGCCGGAGCGGGAGGCGGAGTTGGTGAATCTGGCGTTGTCGTGCACGGCGAGTCAGTTGGATCGGGCGGTACGGGCGATGGGCCAGGTCGACCGCAACTGTGGCGTCGAAGAGGAAAGCCGGCCACCGGTGGAGTCGACGGGCCGGTGGAAGTGGAACGATGACGGGTCGTTGTCGGTGTCGCTGCGGTTGAGTCCGTTGGATGGGGCGCGGTTTTTGGCCGGGACGGTGCGTGCGGAGTATGAAGGCACCCGGACCTGCGATGATCCGGATCTACCGTCGGCTGAGAGTGTTCCGCGGAACACTGACGCCGGTTCGGCACCTGAGGATTCGGAGGTGGTTCCGTCTCGGCGTCGGGATCTGTGGCGGCAGGTGCCGTCGAATGTTGCGCCGGCGGTGGTGGCGATGGCCGACATGGTGCATGACGGGATCGCGATGCCCGATCTTGCGCCGGGTGCGGAGATCCTGATTCATGCCGGTGACGGGGTGGAGTCGGCTCATCTCGATGACGGTCCGGCGTTGTCGGAGGCCGAGGTGGACGAAGCCCGGTGCGGGGCGTCGACGCGGGAT
>NZ_JAFFZF010000046.1:0-35893 GCF_016924115.1 Gordonia sp. BP-119 | reverse complement strand
CTCAACATAACCTGGCCTTGATTGGCCCGGCCGGGACCGGTAAGAGCCACACCCTGATCGGGCTGGGGATCGCCGCAGTGCACGCCGGGCACAAAGTGCGGTACTTCACCGCCGCCGACCTCGTGGAAACCCTGTATCGCGGGCTGGCCGACAACACCGTCGGTAAAACCATCGACACCCTACTGCGCCAAGACCTGATCATGAATCACCCCAGGTTTGATGCCGCTTCCTTCTGAGTCAGGAAGGATGAGCACATGCCTAAGAAAATCGACCCAGAGGTCCGTTCGAGGGCCTTGCGGCTGCTGGAGGCCCACGGCGGCGAGTACACGTCGTTGACTGCCGCTGCCGAAGCGATCGCCAAGCAAGTCGGTGTCGGCGGGGAGACGGTACGCCGCTGGGCCGTGCAGGCCCAAGTCGATGCCGGCGCCCGCTCCGGGACCACCTCGAAGGAGTCCGCCGAGATCAAGCGCCTCAAGGCGGAGAACAAGCAGCTGCGAGAGGACGTTGCCATTCTGAAAGCAGCGACGACTTTCTTCGCGGGGGAACTCGATACCCGCAACCGATGATCGTGGCGTTCATAGATCAGATGCGTGCCAACGGTTTTGCGGTCGAGTCGATCTGCCGGGTCATGCGTGAGCAGGGCTGCCAGATTGCCGCACGAACCTACCGGGCATGGCGATCACGCACGCCTGCCGCACGGACGGTCTCCGATGCCCACGTCGTCGATGCGGTGCGCACCGTGGTCTGGCGTACCGGTGACGACGGCCGGCGGAAGATGACTCCGGAGGGCCTCTACGGGCGGGTGAAGATGCGCGCCCATCTGCACCGCACAATGCTGCCGGGGGTGTCGTATGGTGCTGTTGATCGAGCGATGAAGACACTAGGCCACAATGGGATTCGAAGGTCCAAGGGAGTCCGCACTACCGTCCGCTCCGCTGATGGTGTGCGCGCGGAGGATCTGCTGAACCGACAGTTCAGTGCTGCCGAACCGAACCGGGTCTGGGTGACCGATTTCACCTACTGCCGGACCTGGGCTGGGTGGGTGTACGTGGTGTTCATCATCGACGTGTTCTCCCGTCGAATCGTGGCGTGGCATGCGTCGACTTCGAAGACGGTGGAGTTGGTCACAGTCCCGCTTCGGATGGCACTGTGGCAGCGCAATCGGGAAGGGCATCCGGTGAAAGCTGCTGAGCTGATTCATCATTCGGATGCCGGCAGTCAGTACACATCAGTTACACTGACTGAGCGTCTGCGACTGGAAGACATCGCAGCGTCGATCGGATCGGTCGGGGACGCCTACGACAACGCGCTGGCCGAGTCGGTGAACGGCTTGTACAAGACCGAGTGCATCCGGACCACGATCTTCCACTCCGGCCCGTACCGGACGATCTCCGACGTCGAGTTCGCGACCGCTGGTTGGGTCGACTGGTACAACAACAGCAGGTTGCACTCGAGTATCGGCCAGATTCCCCCGACCGAGTTCGAAACGCTCCACTACGCTGGCCTCGGACCCGAGGACCAGCCCACATTGGAGGCGGCACAAAACCTAGGGTGATTCATCATCCTCGACGAGGTCGGATTCGCCCCACTCGACGACACCGGCACCCAACTGCTGTTCCGACTCGTCGCAGGCGCCTACGAACGCCGATCACTCGCGATCGCCAGCCACTGGCCCTTCGAACAATGGGGACGATTCCTCCCCGAACACACCACCGCCGCCAGCATCCTCGACCGGCTCCTGCACCACGCCACCATCGTCATCACCGACGGCGACTCCTACCGCATGACACACCGAACGGAGGTACCGCCAACCTAAGAACATCCCGCACAGGGTGGGGACTTTCACCTGGCCGGCGACGGGGTTCTACGAGAAAAGACGAGTCATGGAGCTGAGGCACCTGCGCTACTTCGCAGCCGTCGCCGAGACCTGCCACTTCGGGCAGGCCGCGGCGACTCTGCACGTGGCCCAGCCGGCTCTGTCCTACGCCATCCGTCAGCTCGAGGCGGAACTCGACGTCACGCTGTTCGTGCGCACCACGCGCCAGGTGTCTCTGACCCCTGCGGGCGCATATCTCAAGGAGCAGGCCGAGCGCGTCCTGGCCGGCGTCGACGATGCCGTCGACGGGGTTCGGCGGATAGCGGCGGGGCGGAGCGGCCTGGTGCGTCTCGGTCTCACCGGAATCGCCGCGTTCTCTCATCTGCCCCGTATCGCTCGCATCGTCAAGCGTGAACTACCGGACGTCGACCTCGACATCCGAGCCGACATGCTGACACCGGGGCAGTGCAACGCTCTGCGCGCCGGTGCGATCGATCTCGGCATCCTCCGTCCGCCGGCGACCGGGGAAGACATCGAGTCCCGGGTGATCGACGTCGAACAGCTGGTGCTCGCCGCCTCGATCGATCACCGGCTCGCCATCGAGCCCGTGGTGTCGGTGGCGGACCTTCGAAGTGAGTCGTTCGTGATGTACGACAGCCGGGACTCGGCGGTCAATGACGCGGTGGTGAAGGCTTGTCGCGCAGCCGGATTCGTTCCCCGGCGGGCGTATCAGGCATCCGGTACCCCGGTGTTGCTCGCGCTGGTGGCCGCCGGACTCGGGGTTGCCGTCCTGCCGGCCTCCGTACGAGCCCTCCCGCTGGACGGGCTCGTCGTCCGCGACCTCGCCGACGCCGACACCGTGGAGGTCGCACTGGCCTGGAAAACCGGTGTCGAGAACCCGGTGGTCGGCGCGGTCGCCGATGTCATCGCATCCGCTTTCGCAACCGGTTCGGCCGACGCCGACCCGCGCGACCTCGACGCTCAGCTCAGTGCCCAGTTTGGAGATGAAAGATGAAGATCACCCGAGTGGACGCGATTCCATTCGCGATCCCGTACGTGAAACCGCTGAGGTTCGCCTCGGGCGAGGTGCACGTGGCCAATCACGTGCTGGTCCGTGTACACACCGACACCGGCGTGGTCGGCGTCGCGGAAGCGCCGCCTCGGCCGTTCACCTACGGAGAGACCCAGGACGGCATCATCACCGTCGTCAACACGATCTTCGCCCCGGCGATCGTCGGACTCACGCTGCTCGAACGTGAGGTGGTCGCCGCCCGGCTGGCGCGGACGATCGGCAACCCGGCTGCCAAATCAGCTGTCGACATGGCGATCTGGGATGCGTTGGGCAAGACCCTGGGGCTTCCCGTGGGCGACATGCTCGGCGGGTTCACCGACCGGTTGCGCGTCAGCCACATGCTCGGTTTCGCCGAGCCCGCGAAGATGGTCGCCGAGGCCGAGAAGATGGTCGAGACCTACGGCATCCGAACCTTCAAGGTGAAGGTCGGCAGGCACCCGGTGGGCCTCGACACCGCCGTGGTCCGGGCATTGCGCGAACGGTTCGGCGCCGAGATCGAGCTCTACGTCGACGGCAACCGCGGCTGGACCGCCGCGGAGTCGGCCCGAGCCATGAAGGAGATGTCCGACCTCGACCTGCTGTTCGCCGAAGAACTCTGCGACGCAGCCGATGTGATGGGCCGACGCTGGCTCGTGGAGCAACTCGACGTCCCGTTCATCGCCGACGAGTCGGTGCCCACGTCGGCCGACGTCACCCGGGAGATCCTCGGACGCTCCGCCACCGCGATCAGCATCAAGACCGCGCGGACCGGCTTCACCACCTCGCGCCGGACCCACCACCTCGCCGAGGGGCTCGGCATCCCGGTGGTCATGGGCAACCAGGTCGACGGTCAGGTCGGCACAGCGTGCGCGCTCGCCTTCGGCAGTGCCTTCGAACTGACCTCGCGCTACGCGGGCGAGCTGTCGAACTTCCTCGACATGAGCGACGACCTGCTGACCGAGCCCCTGCAGATCCGAGACGGCCACCTGTGTCGGTCCACGGCTCCGGGTATCGGCTTCGAGATCGACCCGGACAAACTCGAACGCTACCGAACCGACAACTGAAAACCCCGTCACCACAGATCGTTTCGTGGCAGCCCCACGAGCAAGAGTACAAGGAGAACCGACATGACCACCACCGAGCACCCGAACGAGGTCGCGACCGCTGCTGCCTCCGGCGCATCCGCCACCGAGCGTTTCCACGCCGACAAGTCGCCCTTCGAGGCAGTCAAGGACACCCCGCCGGAGCGCGTGGCCACGCTGATCAACGAGGTCCTCGCGGGGGTTCACGAGACCATCCGCAAGCACAAGGTCACCTACGACGAGTACAACGCCCTCAAGGCGTGGCTCATCAACGTCGGCGAGGACGGCGAATGGCCGCTGTTCCTCGACGTCTGGGTCGAGCACGTCGTCGAGGACGTCGCCACCGAGCACCGGGAGGGCAACAAGGGCAGCATCGAGGGTCCCTACTACGTCCCGAACGCCCCCGAGCAGGGCTCCAAGGGAGCAGTGCCGATGCGTGAGGACGAGAAGGGCGATCCGCTGTTGTGGAACGGCCAGGTCCGCTCGTGCGACGGCACCCCGCTCGCCGGCGCCAAGGTCGAGCTGTGGCACGCCGACGACGACGGTTTCTACTCGCAGTTCGCTCCCGGCATCCCGGAGTGGAACCTGCGCGCCACCTTCACCACCGACGACCAGGGCAACTTCGAGATCACCACGATTCGCCCGGCGCCGTACATGATCCCGACGGACGGCTCGTGCGGAAAGATGATCTCGGCGGCCGGTTGGCACCCGTGGCGTCCCGCCCACCTGCACCTCAAGGTGTCGGCGCCCGGCCACGAGCAGCTCACCGCGCAGCTGTACTTCCCCGGCGATGCCCACAACGACGACGACGTCGCCAGCGCGGTGAAGCCCGAGCTGATCCTCGATCCCCAGGACGACGGCAAGGGCGGCTACACGGTCGCTTACGACTTCGTCCTCGATCCGGAGAAGTGATGCTGTTCCACGTTCGGATGGACGTCAACATCCCCGACGATCTCGACCCGGACGTACGGGCAGACACAGTCGTCCGGGAGAAGGCGTACTCCCAGGATCTGCAGCGTTCCGGCAAGTGGCCGCACATCTGGCGCATCGTCGGTGAGTACTCGAACTACTCGATCTTCGACGTCGAGTCCAACGACGAGCTGCACATGCTCCTGTCGGGTCTCCCGTTGTTCCCGTACATGGACATCAAGGTGACACCGCTCGCGACGCACCCGTCGGACGTCAACGCCTGACGCAGACGCAAACCGCCCGCGACGGTCGTCGCGGGCGGTGTCGCGCCTCGTTCACGGGTTTGCGACTCACCTGCCGGTCAGCGTGGACAGCATCGCAGCCCAGTGCCGAAACGGGACAAGATGTCCTTCACCGGGGTACACGGAAAGCTCGGCATCCGGGAGTCGACCTGCGAGCCACTCTCCGACGGCGGGGATTGCCGTCGTATCGTCAGCGCCGTACCAGAGGTGAACTGGTGCGGAAACCTCGGAGAGACGAAAGTCCCAGGGGCCGACGAACGCGACGTTGTCCCACGCGATCGAATCGGGACCCTGCTTCATCGCCTCGGCGAAGGATTCGAAGAGCGCCCGACGGACCGGGGCCTCGGTGATGACCGCCGGATCGCTGGCGCCCCACATCCATTCGACCCAGGGCGCATCGGGATCGGTTCGCACGGACACCATTGCGTCGAGTAGTTCCCGGTTTCCGTCCAGGAAGATCTGGGCGGCACGTCCGGGGTCTCCCGGGAGATGGGAAAGTGCCTGGATGTCGTTGTCGTTGAGTTGCTCACGTACGCTTGGTATTTCGAGGGCGGGCCCGGGGCAGCCGGACAAACCGACACGTCGTACCCGAGCGGGTAGCGCTGCCGCTGTGGCCAGCGCGAACGGACCGCCGCCCGACCAGCCGAATACCGCGAACCGGTCCAGGTCAAGATGATCCGCCAGCGCCTCGGCATCTCGGGCGACGGCCGAGAGGCCGATGGGTGCCGGATCGGACAACCCGTATCCGGGACGATCGAAACTGACGACCCGGACGCCCCGCTGCCGGGACATCTCGTCGCCGAATGTGAGTTCGAGGCGGGAACCCGGCGTTCCGTGGAAGTGGACGATCGTCGGTGCGCTCGCCTCACCCACTGTCCGTGCACGTACGCCTCGCCCGCCGACATCCACCGTGAACTCGGTCATCGTGCGAGCGTACGCGCAACGTCACGGTGTCGCCCGTAGCGTGAACATGGTGATCTCCGGCGGCGCGAGAACTCGCACCGGCGGATCCCACGCGCCGGCACCGCGGGTCGTGTACAGCACGGTGTTCCCGATCCGATCCAGGCCGAGGACCGAAGGCTGTTGCAACGGAACGAGATAGCGGATCGGCCACATCTGCCCACCGTGGGTGTGGCCGGAGAACTGGAGCTCGACGCCGAGGTCGGAGGCCTCGACGGCCTGCTTGGGCTGATGGGCGAGGAGCAGGACGAAGTCGTCGGGCGACGAACCCTCTAGCGCTGCAGTGAGATCCGGCTCGTACGGGTCCGGTGCGGTGGCATCGTGCACGCCGGCGAGCTGGATGGTCGCGCCGTCGACGGTCAGCGGGACCCGCGAGTTCCGCAGCGTCCGTATGCCGTATTCCTCCCACACGTCGAGCCATCTGCCGCCGTCGTCGGAGTAGTACTCGTGGTTTCCGCTGACGCCGAACACCCCGAGCGGTGCGCGGAGATCGGCGAGCGGTTCCAGGGTGTCGCGGACGTAGGGGATCGTGCCGTCGGTGAGGTCTCCGACCAGCAACACCAGATCGGGGTTCTGCGCGTTGATCTCGTCGACGACGCGCCGGGTGAACGAGGCATCGCGCGCGGGCCCGACGTGGAGGTCGGAGACCACGGCGATGCGGAGTCCGTCGAACTGCGGTGGCAGGCCGTCGAATGTCGCGCTGACCTCGGTCACCTGTGGCCGGGACGCCTCGAAGACGCCATACCCGGTGACCCCGAGCGCCACGACTACCACGGCCGCTGTCGCGATCCGCATGCGGTGCAGTCTGCGCGCGGCCGCGTCGGTCGTCTCGTCTGTCCCGGTCCGGCGTCGTCGAATCCGGCGAATGATGTTCGCCCCGAACGAGATCAGTCCGATGATCGCCAGGCCGAGGAACAGGTAGAAGACCATGCCGATCCAGATGAGGCCCACCGAGCCGATCGGCCGCGCCCACGACGGGTCCAGCGATCGGCCACTGGCGAACCCGATGACCGCCAGTGCCCACATCACGGTGAGCGCGACGTCGGCGACGCCCGACCACGGTCGGGGGAGTGCGGTGGCGCGGACGATCCGGCGGTGCAGCCAGAAGGTGATCAGACCGAAGAAGACCGCCGGAACCAGCACGGCCAGGAACAGCGCCACCAAAGGCCCCCTGTGAATCGCGGAGAGTCGTCCGCAGGTGCGGACCGCCTCATTCTCGCATCGCGGCCGACAGGCCTTCGCCGGGGTGTGGAGCGAGCGTCGATAGGCTGACCGACATGAGCGATGTACTCGTCACCCCGCTCGACCTGGCCGAGATGCTGCTCGGGACGCCGCCGGTGGTCCTCGACGTACGGTGGCAACTCGGCGACTTCGACGGTCGCGAGGCCTACCGGGACGGCCACATCCCCGGCGCGGTGTACGCCGACCTCGACACCGAACTCGCCGCACCACCGTCCGGAGCCGTCGGGGGCCGACACCCCATCCCCGCGATCGAGGACCTCCAGGCCGCCGCGCGGAGCTGGGGGATCACCGACGGCGTCCCGGTCGTGGTCTACGACGACTCGGGCAACCTGGCCGCGGCCCGTGCATGGTGGTTGCTGCGCTGGGCCGGGCTCGCCGACGTGCGACTGCTCGACGGTGGTCTCGCCGCCTGGACCGCCGAGGGCCTGCGCACGACGACCGGCGACGGCGGACGGCCCCGCGCCGGAAAGGTCACGCTGACCGGCGGGAACCTCCCGCTCGCCACGATCGACGACGTCGCATCCGGTACCGCGAGGGGGAGCCTGCGGCGACAACGCGGCGATGGAGAGTTTCTTCGCGCTTCTGCAACGCAACGTCCTCGACCGCCAGCGCTGGGACACCCGTGAACAGCTGAGGATCGCGATCGTAACCTGGATCGAACGGACCTACCACCGCCGGCGCCGCCAATCCCGCCTGGGCCGGTTGACGCCAGTCGAGTTCGAAGCAATGATCAACACCGCCGCTACCGCGGCATGACACCCCAACAGTCACCTATCCGTGCAGCAGTCCCGTCCGCCTCACCCCGAAATCGAGAACATGACAATGCAGCGAACCATTATCGTCGGGGCTAGCCACGCCGGCGCCCAGCTCGCGGCCAGCCTGCGCCAGGAAAAGTGGAGCGACGAGATCGTCCTAATTGGAGACGAGTCGGCCCTGCCCTACCATCGCCTTCCGCTGTCGAAGGCCTACCTCGCGGACCGCAGCACCCTCGCCGACCTCGCGATCCGCAGCCCCGACTTCTACGCCAAGCAGCGCATCCATCTCCTCAATGCAACAGTAGAGAAGGTTGACCGCGCGGCTGGTCATGTGATCCTACATAACGGCGACGCCCTACCCTACGACAAGCTCGCGCTGTGCACCGGTGCCCGCCCTCGACGACTTCTCACCCCGGGAGCCGACCTGGCCGGGGTCTATTACCTACGCACTGCGGCCGACTGTCGCCAGGATCCGGGTGGCCGCCAGCCCCGGTTGTCACGCCGTGATCGTCGGGGGTGGCTACATCGGTCTCGAGACGGCGGCCTCGTTGCGAGCGCTGGGTCTGGAGGTCACCGTGCTCGAAGCGACCGGCCGCGTCCTCGAGCGTGTCACCGCGCCCGAGGTGTCGGCGTTCTTCGACCGGATCCATCGGGAAAAGGCGTCAACATCAGAACGGACGCGCTGGTGGAGGCCCTGTCCGGCGTCGGCAGGGTCCGGGAGGTGGCCCTGGCCGATGGTGAATCAATTCCTGCCGACCTTGTCATCGTCGGCATCGGTATTGAGCCGAACACCGATTTGGCCGCCGCCGCAGGTCTGGCCGTGGACAACGGCATCGTTATCGATGACCAAGCACGCACTAGCGCCCCCGATATCGTGGCCGCCGGTGACTGCGCCATTCACAACATGGCCCGATACGGCCGCCGCATACGCCTAGAGTCCGTGCCGAGCGCGGGCGAACAGGCCAAGGTAGCCGCTGCGACAATTTGCGGCAAACAGAGGAAAATTGCCGCGCTTCCATGGTTCTGGTCGGATCAATACCACCACAAACTCCAGATTGCCGGTCTTAATTCGGGGTATGACGAAACCGTCCTGCGCGGCGATCCGACCCGTGACGGCGACTTCACCTGCTTCTACCTGCGCGCCGGCGAACTCCTCGCCGCCGACTGCATCAACCGCCCGCGGGACTTCATGTTCAGCAAACGGGCCATCGCCCAGAAACTCCCCACCGACCGAACCAAACTGAGCTCACCAATAGCGGTATGACCCTGTACTCGCTGATTCGCGAGCACGATGAGAAGGTAATAACGGCGAGCATCAACGAAACCTTCAGCGTCGTACGCCGTCAAATACCTGCCAGCCCAACCAAACCCTGATCGACTGAGCCGTGAGGAGTACGGATGCGACGCCCAACCGTGATCGAGGACTACCCACACCGGATGGGGGGACACTGTGGTTCGGGCGCAATGCGCGATCTTCTGCACTGGCACGGTTTGGGATGGGATGGCCCACCCGATGAAGGCCTGGTGTTTGCCCTCGGTGGCGCTCTGGGACTGTCCTACCTCCGATCGAACGACCTCGTCCCACCGCTCTACCTGGTAGGACGAGGCGCCGACTTCGAGATCGATCTACCCCGCCGCCTCGGTGCACAGGTCCAAATCCTTACCACCGACGATCCCGAGGAAGGATGGTCGTGGATCCGCGACGAGATCGACGCAGGCAGGCCTAGCCTCGTTTGGGGCGACATCGCTGAGCTGCCATACCTGCGGGTCCAATTACAGATGAGTCGACACGACATCGTGATTATCGGCTACGACGAGGCCAAAGAGATCGCCTACGTCGTAGACAATGACCGCGCCGAGGTGCAACAGGTCTCACTCGAGGCGCTGGCCCGCGCGCGATCCTCGACATCATTTCCACAACCGACACGACACTGCACGTACCGCATCGCGTGGTCAAAAGAACTGCCAGACCTAGCGCAAGTGGCCGCGGAAGCGTTTCGCCAGTCCGCCGCCAGTATGCGACACCCGTCACAGCCAGGAATCGTCGACCTGACGGCACAGGCCGCAGGGGACGAAGGCCTCGCGGCGGCCGCTCAACTTGCAGCCGACATTCCGACCTGGACCGACCTCCCCGTAGACCAGCTCGAGATATTCCTGTTCAGCCTGAGCGCCTTCATCGAAAAAGCAGGAACCGGCGGAGGACTGTTCCGCCGGTTGCTCGCCGACGGATGCGCCGACATCGCACGATTAACAGGAGATCCCGCCACAGCAGATCTCGCCGTGGCCGCCGACCGTTGTGCACAGGCATGGACCGACACCGCTCGTGCGGGGGTCCAACGCGACATCGACGCGCACGCTCGCGCGGAAACAGTGGCCATGTCGGCCGGCCGTATGCCAGAGCTCGAACTGAACCTAGTCGAGTCCCTTGAGTCCGCTTCGAGCTCGCTGAGTGCAATAGCACGCTGACCTCAGTACTATTCCGCACACACCCCGGTGCGTATGGCCCTGGACTATTCTGCCCGAGCACATTGCGCACACGCGGATCCGATAATCTCTACGACCTGGTCTCCGACCGGGCAATCGCCGGCAAACCGCTGATCCTGACCAGCAACAGAGCGCCCAAAGACTGGTACCCCCTGTTTCCCAATCCGGTCGTCGCCGAATCACTGCTCGACCGGCTCATCAACACCAGCCACCAGATCCTTATGGACGGCCCGTCCTACCGCCCCCGTAAACGACCCGGACCGCCCGCCAAGAAGACCACCTGACCCCGACCGACCTGCTCAGCTACGCTGGCCCCAAGCACGCTCGAGCATGGGGAATTACCTGACGGAGACCCCTGAGGAATTACGTGACCGTCGACAAATAACGAACTCGGAGCAGACCTGCGAGCCCCGCAGAGCCACTGCCGCACATAGGGACGGGCCGGACGCGTCATCGAGGGTCAACAGGGCCGGTGTTCCGTCGTGCCGGCTGGTCAATTCGGGCAGAAGTATCCAAACCGCGAATGGGGTACTGCAATACCTGGTACTGTGCGAACACCCATCGCGGAGGGCTGTTCAGCAAGGTGAAGGAGAATCAGTATCGCTACGGAACTTGCTGGTCGTGCGACAGACAGTCTTGCGACCTTCGGAAACACGATTGCCCTCGCCGGCCAGGCATTACGGTGGGCCGTGCACGACATTGTCACCGGACGGTTTCCTTTCCGGGAGGTCGTTGTACAGACCTGGTTCGTCATCACCGTCACGACGTTGCCGGCGATCCTGGTGGCGATTCCGTTCGGCGTTATCGTCTCGGTGCAGGTCGGAAGTCTGACCCAGCAGGTCGGGGCCACGTCCATCGCCGGCGCCGCTGGTGGACTCGGGATCATTCAGCAGGGGGCACCGATCGTCACAGCCCTTCTGCTCGGTGGTGCGGCAGGGTCAGCCATCGCCTCTGACCTCGGCGCACGCACCGTCCGTGAAGAAATCGATGCCATGGAAACTCTTGGACTCAATCCGACCCGTCGAGTCGTCGCACCGCGGTTCGTTGCGGTTCTCATCGTCGCTCCAATGTTGTGCATGCTGATCGTGTTTACCGGTCTCGTGGCCGGCTACATCCTGAGCGTCAACGTCCAGGGCATCACGCCCGGAAGTTACGTCGCCTCGTTCGCCTCGTTCGCCTCGTCGGCGGACATCCTGGTGGCACTGATCAAGTCATTGGTGTTCGGTCTCGTGGTCGTGGCGATCGCATGTCACCGGGGTCTGTCCACGAAAGGCGGCCCGAAGGGTGTGGCCCAATCTGTCAACGCCACCGTGGTCCTGGGGGTGGTGGCGTGCTTCGTCATCAACGTGGTCATCACCCAGCTGACAATCATGTTCGTCCCGCAGACCATCGGATGACGGAGAACACGTGACCGCAGTACCATCCACCCGTTTCACTTCGGTCACTCGTCCGATCGTGCGTTCTGTGACGCCCCTCGCCGAAGTCCCCGCACAACTCGGGCACATCACCACGTTCATCATCGACACCGTCGCAGGAATTCGTCACGTCGCGACCACCTATCGACGACAGACGCTCTTGTACATACAGGAGTTTGCCTGGGGACGAGGCGCTGTTCTGGTCGGCGGGGGTACCGCAGTCGTGCTGGTCATTCTCGGAATGGCTGTCGGGGCATCTATCGGCATCCAGGGTTACGCCTCGCTGGACCTGGTGGGGATGGGGTCTCTTACCGGGTTCATCTCGTCATACGCCAACACTCGGGAGTTGGCACCGATGATCGCTGCGATCGGCTTTGCGGCCCAGGCCGGCTGTCGCCTCACTGCGGAGATCGGTTCGATGCGCATCGCCGAAGAGATCGACGCACTCGAATCGATGGCGGTGCGGCCGATTCCATACGTCGTCAGCACACGCGTGGTCGCAGCGATCACCACCATCATCCCGCTCTACATCGTGACGCTGATACTAAGTTTCGCCGCGGCCAAGCTGGTCGTCATCCTGCTACACGGCCAGTCAGGTGGCACCTACGACTTCTATTTCAATGCGTTCCTCAAACCGCAGGATCTGGTGTTCTCGGTCATCAAGGTCCTCATTTTCGTAGTATCGGTCGTCATCATCCACAGCTACCAGGGTTACTACGCCAGCGGCGGAGCAGAAGGCGTCGGCCGCGCGTCTGGTCGAGCGATCCGCAGCAGTCTCATCATCATCGTCGTGGAGGACATGATCTTGACCCTGTTGATGTGGGGTTTCGATTCGGGCGTCCAGATTTCGGGCTAGGAGTTTCAAGTGGCTGTATTTCAAGATCCATCAGGACGCGCGCCCTCACTGGCGAACTTGACCCTGCGCGGGATCGGGGTTCTCGTCGTAGTGACGGTTGCCGGCTATCTTCTGGCGGGCAACGCGACCGGAAAATATGAAGACAACACGACAGTGACGATCACCACCGACGCGATTGGTGACGGGCTGAAGGGCGGATCGGAGGTGAAGTATCGGGGCTTCACGGTGGGCAAGGTGTCCTCGGTGTCGGGGCGCGACCAAAGTGTAAATGTGAAAATCGAGCTCACCGGAGCTAACGACGACATCCGGTTGCGTCAGGGCCTGGCCGTGAATTACACGTCCGCCAGCGCGCTGGGGCCAACGGCACTGGAGATTGTCGACCCCGGACGGGGAGAGTTAATCGGTGATGGCGGCAGTGTCTATGTCAACAAGCAGCAGTCCGAACAAACGTCGGTATCGACCCTGATTCGAAAACTCTCGAAGCTGGTCGATGCTCTCGATCAGCCGGCGTTCAATTCTGTGGTGAAGTTTGTCGTCGATGATTCCCAAACGTTTGCCGACGCCGGCAAGCTCATGTTCCAGATCGCGCAGCTCACTCGGGACGTTCAACAGCGTCCAGTGGGCCAGGATTTGGCGATCGCAGCAGACCTGTCCCAGGGTGTAGCCGATTTCATGACGCCGTTCGTTCCGGGCATCATCATAAACGTCGACGTCGCTGACTTCTTCGCCACCGACGAGGCCATCAAACAGGCCATAGGCAACCTCAACAGCTACAACGAGTTTCTGTTCGGGGGACTAGGACTGTTGAGCGAAAACTACCCGGCGTTGAGTTCACTACTGGACGTCGGCCTCGATCTGGCGAGGCCGGTCGCCAGATCGGCATCGGGACTCGCGCAGACCATTTACACCATCCCGCAGATCCTGGACAGCATCGACAACGCCACGCCGCAAGTCGGCGAGCGAGTACAACTTCAGGTCGCCCTGGTAGTGCAGACGTCACCTGCGCTGCAGAGCGCGCTTGCAGCAGGAGGACCAAGAAGATGAAGCTCAAGTCGTTAACTCCCACCATCGTCAAGATCGTCGCGTTCGCCGCAGTCATCGGCGTTCTCACCTACGTGATCATCGCCATCCTCGAACCCAGCTCGGACGGACCGAGTTCTGAACGATCTGCGGTCTTCTCCGATGCATCCGGGCTCAAGCCTCGCGACGGTGTGCGGTTGGCGGGAGTCAAGGTCGGATATGTGACGGCGATCGACCTGAAAGGGCCCACCGCGGTCGTTCATTTCCAACTGAACAACGACGTCGCGATCACGTCGAGCACTACCGCCGCCGTGAGGTATCAGAATCTTCTCGGACAGCGATATGTCGAATTGATCGGTGCGGCACAGGGAAAGACACAGGGGGCGGCGCTTACACAGGTGGCGCTCGACAAGACCGTTCCCTCATTTGATGTGTCCACCTTGTTCAACGGGTTCAAGCCGGTGTTCGACACGCTTAACGCCGACGAGATCAATGAACTGCAGTCCAACTTGTTGCGCGTTGCTCAAGGTGATGGGAGGGGTATATCGCCTGTTCTGGAGCAGGTCGCCAACATCACCGCCTACGGGGACCAGCGGTCTGAGATCATCACGAATATTGTGACGAGCCTCGGCCAGGTCTCCGACCAACTCGAAGGCCGCTCGGCGCAGCTGGTCGAACTCGTCGACAAGCTGGGATCGATCGTCGACGAGTTCAGCCGCGTGAGTGACCGGTTGCGGGAGTCGCTAGGCGAGATCAACCGGTCCATGGAGAAAACTGTCATCGCCGGGGAGCAACTTGAGTCAACGTACGACCAGAGTTTCGCGGCGATCTATCAGCGTCTGGCGCGAGAACCCGGGGAGTTGGAGGGGCTACTGAATGGTGCGGTGCTGCTCAAGCCCCTTATGGACTCGCTGAACGCTTCGACGAATTCCACGCCGACTGAGGCGCAATGTTCGAAAGGCCTTCTGCCCCTGCCGGATACAGCTACGATTGCGCTTATGGGGCAACGATTGGTGGTGTGTAAGTGAGGTTGTTCAGTCGAAATCGATCGCATCACCAGTCCGAACGCAGACGCGACCTCATCGTCGCCGGTGTGGTGGTGGTGACCGTGGTGGTCGGTCTGGTAATCGCCGGGGCCGTGTATATCGCACCGCCCGGTCAAAAGGTGTACTCGGCGCAACTGGTCAACACCGGCGGGCTGGAGTCGGGTGATCAGGTGCGTATAGCGGGGATAAGACAGGGAACGGTGTCGTCGGTGGACCTCGCGGGAACGTTTATCACAGTCGAATTTCGACTCGACGACTCGGTGTCAGTCCGTTCGGATGCTACCGCAGCGGTTCGCCTGATCACGCCGATCGGCGGGCGAGTTCTGGATCTGGACCCAGGGTCAGGACCGACCGCGCTGTCGGGGGCGATCCCCCTTGTTCAGACATCGAGTACTTACGACATTTCGGACACGCTCGAGACGACGACGCCGGTGTTCCGCGATGTAAAGGGCGTCGATCTCCGTCAGACTGCGGCGCTGCTGCAGAATGCGTTCTCCGACGGCAACACAAACATTCCCGACGCACTGAGGAACACCAGCAGTTTGATGGAACTCTTAGAGCGACAGTACGGTCAGCTCGACAAAGCGGTCGCTCTATCGGATGAATACGTCAAAGCTTTCGCCGATCAAAAGCAGGTGCTGGTCGACTTTCTCCGTCAACTCAGCTTCGTTGCCAGGACGCTGGGACCTGATATCGAGAACGTCCGCGGCGGGTTCGACCTTCTCAGGCGTCTGTTCAAACTTCTCACGAGGCCGCTCGTGGCGTACCGCGATGGCATCGAACCGTCTGTCCAACAGTTCAAGACGCTCCTCGACAAGGTGTCGTCAGAGATGCCGGGCTACTCCAATGCCCTGACACAGATCGATCAGATCACTCAGCGCCTCGGCGTCCTCCTCCAGGCGCCGGTCGGTGCGTCGACTACCACAGAACCAGAGGTTCGTGTGTGCATTCCGAGTGGTGACGACAAATGTTGACTACATGGATCCGAAGACTGTTGCTCCTGATCGCCGTGGTGGTTGTGGTGGTCGCTAGTGTGGAAATAGGGGGGAGGGTGTCCGACGACACGCGCTCCCTGTGTGCCGAGTTCACCGACGCATCGGGCCTCTTCGAAGGCAACACAGTAGCCATGCTCGGCAAGAAGATAGGCAGCGTCGTCGGGGTGCAACAGAATAGTGATCAGTCCGGTGTAAGGATCGAAATGCGGATCGACAAGAGCGTGCCGCTGCCCGCCGACGTCGGCGCGACTATGGTGTCGACATCCATCGTGACCGAACGTCAAATCGAGTTCACCAAGCCGTACTCCGGTGGAGCCCGATACGAGACGAATCAGTGCATTCCGTTGAGTAAGACGAGAACCCCGCTGGGAATCAGTCAGACGCTCGACTCGATCAGCAACTTGTCCGAGGACCTGGTCAAGGACAACGGCAGGAACACCGACGCGATCTTGCAGTCCCTCGAGCTCGTCTCCCGCAATCTGGAAGGAACGCAGGGCGACGTGGCCGGGATCATCAAGGACTCAGCCACGCTCATCAACGACCCGGCCAAGCGGGATGGACAGATTCGCAGGATCGTCGGGAACCTCGCAACACTGACGGGGGTGGCAACCGAGAACGACAAAGAGCTGACCGCCCTCTTCGACAACTTCGTCGGTGCCATCGAGGTCATCATCGCGTACGGCCAGACCTTCGGCGCGGCAGTCGAGTACGCGGGGACGTTCGTACCGATCCTCTCGCGGCTCGCAACAGATTTCGGTCCCCCGATATTCGCGATCGGTGATGCTGCCGTTCCGCTCATCGCCGACATGGGAGAGCAGCCGGACATGATGGCAGCAGTAGCAGCCCGCACGGCAGACCTCATCGTGAAACACCCCGATGCCAAGTCAATTGTGCAGGCGTTCGCAGTGTCGCTGCCTTTGCGAAGCCTCGTCAGTAGCTGCGCCGCGCCGGTGGCAAACGGCGTCTGCAGGTCCAGCGATGCATCAAGGACGATCGCCGGGATGATGGGGGGAGGGGCCTGATGATCTCAGTCAACCGGGCACGCCTCGGACCCACGATAGTCGCACTGATGGCAACGATAGTTTTCGTAACATCGTGTGGGATCAACGCCGACAATCCGCCGACGATAGCGACCTCCGACGCGGACGGCTACGACATCCAGATGGAGTTCACCAGCGCACTCAACCTGCCAGCCCTCGCAAAAGTCCTCTCAGAGGGGCTCAGCGTCGGAACCGTCGAGAATGTCACGTACGAGAACGGGCATGCGGTCGTCAAAGCTCGCATCGATAACAAGACTCAGCTGCCGGCCGAATCGCGAGCCGAGCTACGTCAGGACACTCTCCTTGGTGAGATCTACGTTTCCATCCTTCCCCCAGCCGAGCCGTCGACGGGTGCCTTGCTGCGGTCGGGTTCGGTGATCCCGCTGGCACGGACCGAGCCGGCAGCAAATGTCGAGGACGTCATGCGCGGAATGGCGAATGTCCTCGGCGGCGGTGAACTCGACAAGATCCACACCGCCATCTCGACATTGAACACCACGTTCCCCAAGGACCCGCAGCAATTCGACGCCCTGTATCAGACAACGCTGGAGACCGTCTCGGAGGTCTCCTCGAATACCGACAAACTCGACGTAGTGTTGAGGTCGGCTGATCAGACTCTGAAAGTGATCTTGGACGATCCGTCGGGAATCGACCGGATGCTGACCAAGGGCGGACGCAACTTTTCTGGCCTCGGCCAGTCCCTGATCGAGGTCGCGTTACTCATCGCCAACTCGCGTGATTTCGCTGTGTCCGCGGGCAGGATCGTGGATCCGGAGTACTTACGGATCAAGGAGTCAGTGGCCGGGATCGCCCCGGTGATCGATTCGATCGCCAACTCCGACATCTACTCGAAGTCCGTCACGGAGCAGGCAACGAGCGTCATCCGCGACAAACTCATTCCATTCGTGCGGTCGCCCGACATCAACCTCTCGGACATCTCCATCGATGGTCGGGACCTAGCGCGGCGTGACGCCGAATCCTTCATAACCGTGTTGAGATCAATCGGAATGATGCCGTGAACCGCAGCAGCACGCTCATATCGATACTGGCTCTCGCCGTCGTGTTCGTCGTAGGGCTCGGCTACCTCGTCGTCGGCGTGGCACACATCAACCCCACCCGCTCCGAGTACTCGTTAACCGCCATCATCGACAGCTCAGGCGGTCTGCTGGACACATCGCCGGTGATGGTGCGGGGGGTACCCGTCGGAAAGGTGTCCTCGATCAACGTCGCGGATTCGGCAATTAAGGTCGAGATGACGATCGATTCCGACCACAAGATCCCCCAGGACAGCGAGATGTCTATCCAGAATCTGTCGCTCGCGGGGGAACAGTACATCAACTTCGTGCCCGCGGGCACGGCAACCGGTGGGTACTTCGATAACGGAGACGTGGTGCCCGCGGACGCGGTGCACGTGTCGCAATCGGTGCCCCAGGTGTTGCCGAAGATGGCTGCGGTGGCAGATGGGCTCGACCCGGAATCGATCGAGTCCATCAACAAGACCGTCGCCGAGGCCGTCGCAGGACGGCAGGGAGACCTCGACATGATCGGCGACATGATGCACCGTCTAGTCGATTTCGTCGGCAAAGATGGGTCCGTCCGGGTGACCGCGGACAACGCCGAGTTCCTGCTCGGCCTCTTGTCCAATGTCGGGGACGTCCTCACTACGGCATCTGTACGCACCCCTGACGCCGTGAACGGATTTGCGCGGCTTCAACGGGCGTTCATCAGGTTCACAACCACCTCGTACGACAAGTGGCCTCCCGTGTTGAAGCTTGTGGAAAAGCTCAACGGCTATATTCAGATCCTGCAGCCGGATCTGCTGACGATCACCCGGGCGGTGAAACCGGCGACCGAGAAAGTCGCCGACACATACGTCGACTTCGGGTCGATCGGCGACCTCCTCGGCCGAACTTTCCCGGCGTCGCGACCAGGTCGCGCCGAGGTCCCCGTCACCGTGTCGCCGCCACTACGGTGACGCCCCGTCCGCAAGCGACTGTCACCGTAAGTACACAGAAGGTCCCACATGACAAATGACGAGCAGACCAGACCGCCTACTGAGGCCACTGAGGTCGAGGGCGGCGCGGCAGCAGCGACGACGGATGGCGATCTGCTGGTGGACGAGAACGCCAAAACCGCTTCCGTAGCCGCGACGGGGGTTGACGACAGCGACGTCGACCCCCCCTCGCCGAGTGGGCGTCGCTGGTCAGTATGGCCGCGATCACGTGCTGCCGTGGTCGTTTCGGCCGTGATCGTGGTGCTCGCTGTGCTGGTCGGCGTGTTCGCCTACCTCTACCTCGAGGCCGACGACGCGAAGTCGGTATTGGAAAACGACGCCGCGCAACGGGCTGCGGCGGCGGAGGCCGCCTCGGATTACACGACCAAGTCCCTGACCTACAGCTATCAGAACACCGACGCCTTTTTTGCGGCGGTCAAGGAGAACGCAGGTGAGGCGCTCGTCAAGCGTTACGACGAGGTTCGACCGACGCTGACGCAGATCATGCAGCAGGCCCAGGTGCAGGCGTCGGGACGCGTGCTGGCCACCAGCGTCACTGGTGAAACCGACGGCGAGTACACGGTGATGGTCTTCGCGAGCCAGAAGACGCAGAACGTGCAGAACCCGCAACCGAGTGAACTGCCGACGTTGTTGAAGGTGGTCGTGTCGAAAACGGCTGGGGGCTGGCAGATCCAGGACTATGGCCCAGCAGAATAAGGCGGCTGTGCCGCAGAAGGAGTTCCCATGAAGAACACGATGCAGGACGGTCACCTTTGACGGTGACGTCGATTCTCCGCCACGTCGCGACCGAATGACGCCGTAAGACAAGGTGATCACCTACGGGCGGAAACGAACCGGCTCGAGCCGTACTGGTCCCTTGAGGGACGATGCGGGTCAACTGACCAATGCTCTTGGGTAGCACCGGTGTTGGCGACGATGACCGTGTCGCCACTTTGCTGTGGAACCTCTTGGAGGCGCGTACGCTGCAGTTCCGTTCAAGGTGCCGTCCTGCGCACCCTGAACGTTGCGGTTGTCTCAGCGTCCGACTTGAGCTCATCGGCGAACCACGCTGAGGACCGGCGGGCCATTGGCGTGTCCCCCGTGAACCGGTCCGGGTGGTTCTAGAGTCCTGATTGCCCCGTTGAGGGCGGAGAAGGGACGATGAGGATCATGGCGGGACGGAAGCGTCACTCGGCCGAGGACATCGTGCGCAAGTTGCGCCGAGCCGATGAACTGGCGGCGGAGGGCAAGAACGGCGAGGAGATCGCCGCCGACCTCGAGGTATCGGCGGCCACCTTGTACAACTGGCGCCGCCAGTACGGCGGCATGGACGCTGATGCTGCCAAAGAGCTCAAGGAGCTGCGCGAGCAGAACGGCCGGCTCAAGCGGCTGCTCGCCGACGCCGAGTTGGAGAAAGACGCGCTGCGGGAGATCGCCAAGGGAAAATTCTGAGCCCAACCGCCAAACGCGCCGCGATCGACATGCTCAAAGACGTGAAGAGCGTGTCAGAACGTATGGCGTGCAGGGTTGTTGGGCTCTCTCGGTCTGCCTACCGCCGTGTGCCGTTGGCGCAAACTCCGGCCGACCCGGACGCTGGCCTGCGTGCACAGCTACGCACCTACGCCCGCAAGCACCCTAGGCACGGGTTCCGGCGGGCGTGGGCACACCTGCGGTTCGACGACGGCATCGAGGTGAACAAGAAGAAGGTGCACCTGTTGACGACGCCTGAAAACTGACCCCCTGACGACGGGTGAATTTTGACCCCCCGTCTTGTTAGGAGGGTGATTTCAGTGGAGCAGTGGGCGGAGATCCGCCGTTTGCATCGCAGCGAGGGTGTGCCGATCAAGGAGATCGCGCGTCGGTTGGGGGTGGCGCGAAATACGGTCCGGGCGGCGTTGGCCTCAGATACGGCCCCGAGCTACTCGCGGCCGTCGAAGGGGTCGGCGGTGGATGCGTTCGAACCGCAGATCCGGGCGTTGTTGCGGGAGTATCCGACGATGCCGGCGACGGTGATCGCGCAGCGGATTGGGTGGTCGAGGTCGTTGACGGTCCTCAAGGATCGGGTGCGGGTGATTCGCCCGGAGTTCCGCGGGGTGGATCCCGCTGATCGGGTGATCTATCAACCCGGCGGGTGCTCGCAATGGGATCTGTGGTTCCCCGACTACCGAATCCCGGTGGGCCACAACCAGTTGTCGATGTTGCCGGTGTTGGTGATGACGTTGGCGTTCTCCCGGTACCGCTCGGCGGTGATGATCCCCTCGCGCCAGGGCGGAGACATCCTCGCCGGGATGTGGTTGCTGCTGTCGCAGCTGGGTGCGGTGACCCGCAAGCTGGTGTGGGACCGCGAATCCGCGATCGGCGGCAAGGGCAAGCCCACGGCGCTGGCGGCAGGATTCGTGGGCAGTCTGGGCACTCGACTCGAGCTGGCACCACCGTGCGATCCCGAATACAAGGGCATGGTCGAACGCAACAACCGGTTCTTCGAGACCTCATTTCTGCCGGGCCGCCATTTCGCCTCGCCAGCCGACTTCACCGCCCAGTTCGATCGTTGGCTGGCCGATTACGCCAACACCCGGGTGGTGCGCTCGATTGGTGATCGACGCCCCTGTGACGTGCTCACCGAGGACCTGGCGCAGATGGCGACGCTGCCGCCGAGTGCACCACAAGTCGGGTTGAGCACTCGGGTGCGGCTGGGCCGCGACTACTACGTGCGCGTGGCCGGCAACGACTACTCGGTGCACCCCTCAGTGATCGGCCGGTTTGTCGACATCACCGCCGATCTACACCGGGTGCGGATCGCGTGCGGCGAGGTCACCGTCGCCGACCATGACCGCAGCTGGGCCAACCACGTCACCATCGCCGACGCACAGCACGTGCGGGCGGCTAAAGAATTGCGCCGCGACTACCGCAACCAACAGCTGCAGAACCGGGCCCGCAATGCCGCGCGCGTACGCACCCACCCCGACGGCCACGAGGTGCCCATCAGAGCGCTACCCGACTACGACGACCTGTTCGGGGTGCACTTCGCCACCCCGCCACCAGGCGGACTCACACCCACCGCATCCACTATCACTGAAGGATGAAACACCATGTCTGACAATTCGATCGGCAAACATATCGAGTTCGCCGCACGGGCGTTGAAGATGCCCACCATCCGCCGCTGCTGGGCCGAGCTGGCTGAGCGGGCACGCGCCGAGAACTGGACCCACGAGCAATGGGCCTGGTGCACGGATAGGTGACAGGGTTAGTCACGCGGCCTGAGGGGCCTCGTGGTTGATGATGGTCTCGAATTCAATGGGGGTCAATCTGCCGAGGCGGTCCTGTCGTCTGCGGCGGTGGTAGGTCCGTTCGATCCAGTGCACGATGGCGGCCCGGAGCTCGTCTCTGGTGGCCCAGGATCGACGGTCGAGGACGTTGTTCTGTAGCAGCGAGAAGAAGCTCTCCATCGCCGCGTTGTCACCACACGCACCGACCCTGCCCATCGACCCGAGCATGCCGTGCCGGGTGATGGCCTTCTGCATCTTCTTCGAACGAAATTGAGACCCTCTATCGCTGTGCAGAACGCAGCCGGCCACGTCCCCTCGCCTGGCGACAGCGCTGTTCAGGGCGGCCACGGCCAGGCGGGACTTCATTCTCGAGTCGATCGAGTACCCGACGATCCGGCCCGAGTAGACGTCCTTGATCGCGCACAGGTACAGCTTGCCCTCGGCCGTCCAGTGCTCGGTGATGTCGGTCAGCCACAGCTCGTTGGGGCCGGGCGCGGTGAAGTCTCTCTTGACGAGATCGTCGTGTACAGGCGGGCCGGCCTTGCGGTGCTTGCCGCGGCCTCTCTTGCTGATGGTGCTGGTCCAGCCGCCGGCGGAGCAGATCCGCCACGCCGTCCGCCGGCACATCTTCTCGCCTGCGGCTTCGGCCTCGTCGGCGAGGTAGCGGTAGCCGAACTCCGGGTCTTCGCGGTGGGCGTCGAACAGGGCGTTGGCCCGGTACGCCTCGGCGAGCTCGGCGTCGGTGATCGGGTTCTTGCGCCACCGGTAGTAGGGCTGGCGAGCGATCTTGAGTACCCGACACGCCACCGTGACGGGGATGCCGTCAGCGGCCAGCTCACTCACGAGCGGGTACCACCTTTTCCCGGCAGATTCGCTTGGGACAGGTACGCCGCCGCCCGGCGTAAGACCTCGTTCTCCTGTTCAAGCAGGCGCACACGCCGCTTGGCCTCGCGCAGCTCACGCGATTCGGCCGACGTGGTGCCGGGCTTGATCCCGGCCTCCACGTCGGCCTTGCGGATCCACTTGTTCAGGGTCATCGGGTGGATACCGAAGTCGGCAGCGATCTGTTCGAGAGTCACACCGTCTTCACGGTTCTGGGCGACGCGGACAACGTCGTCGCGGAACTCCTGGGGATAGGGCTTGGGCACAGCTGGCATCCTTCCAGGCCGCCCGGCAGGGCAAGCCAGATCAGATGTCACCTACTCGTGCACCAGCCCCAAATTCAACCGTCGATAAAGGGTCAGTTTTCAGCCGCCGTTGACAGCACCGGCTGTGGAAGGAGGAGGGCCTGCAAGTCCGGCGGGCGCCGCGGCGTAAACGGGCCGGGCAATCCTCGGTGCCGATCGTGGCAGCGGATGCACCGAAAGTGGTGTGGGCATTGGACTTTCAATTCGACTCGACCGTGGATGGCAAGAAGGTCAAGATCGCATCAATGGTCGATGAACACACCCGGATGTCGTTGCTCAACATCGTGGATCGCTCGATCACCGCCGACCGGTTGATCGAGGAACTGGAGAAGACATTCGCGATCTGGGGTGGCCCACCCATGGTGCTACGCATGGACAATGGCCCTGAGTTCATCTCAGAAGCCCTCCAGACGTTCTGTGCAGGGGTCGGTAGGCATCTCCTACATTCCGCCCGGCACGCCGTGGAACAACGGGTTCATCGAGTCGTTCAACAACCGGTTGCGCGACGAGTGCCTGAACCGCAACTGCTGGCCCACCCTGCTCGAAGCCCGGGTGGTGATCGGCGACTTCAAAGACGACCACAACCACCGGCACCGCCATTCGGCGCTGGGCTACCAGACCCCGGCCGAGTACGCTGCCCGATGCACCCACCAGCACCACCCCGTGGGCTGCGAGATCGACTGACCGACAGCTAGAAGAAACCTGGCTCTAGAACTGCCTGGACCGGTTATCGGGGACCTGCCACCATCATCACTGATAGTTTCCTGGTGCCGTTGGTGGCAACCGGTCCCGCCGAGCATCGCACCCTGGATGTGGATCTTTCGTCGATTAGTCTGGTCGCCTGCGGTGGTGCGCCGGTGCGGCAAGTCGTTAATCGAGGGATTCGCCGACAGGTTCGTGCATGCAAATCCAAGCGTGGGGGATGACGGAAACCTCGCCGCTCGCCGCCGGTCAGTCGACCGTCACCCGGTGTCGCACCCGAAGCCCGCCCTCGGTGGAATCCGGCTCACCGGCCGGGCGGTGCACCCTCCCTGGCCACCAGCTCACCTCGCCGAACAATGCTGCCAGCGCAGGGACGACAATCGTGCGGACGAGAAAGGTGTCCAGGAGTAACCCGATACCGATGATGAAGCCGATCTGCACCATCACGTCGATCGATCCCAGCATGAGTCCGAACATGCTCGCCGCGAAGATCAAACCGGCCGAGGTGATGACCGAGCCGGTGTATGCGACGGTGCGTAGAACTCCGAGCCGGATATTGGCCACCGATTCCTCTCTGAGCCGGGAAACCAACAGCATGTTGTAGTCGGCCCCCACTGCCACTAGAACGATGAAAGACACCAGCGGGACCGGCCAGGCAATTTCATTGCCGAAAATGTGTTGCAGAACTAGGACACCGATGCCCAGAGCGGCTGCGTAGTTGAGAACGACAGTGGCCAGTAGATAGATCGGTGCGACGATCGCCCTGAGTAAGAGCATTAGGATCAGGCCGACTATCAGGATCGTTCCGAATCCGAGTAACTTGAAATCGTACGCCAGAAGTCGTTGGATGTCGGCGTTGATCGCCGGGAACCCGGCGACAGATGCGCGCGCACCCTGCAGCGTGGTGTTCGGCATGGCGTCCTCGGCCACCTTCGACAGACTGTTCGCCAACGTCATGGCATCCGCGGTATACGGATCGTAGGCGGTCTGCACTACAAAGCGAGCAGTCTTGCCATCCGGCGAGATGAACTGGCGCGCCACTTGGCTGAACTGTTGATCCTTGAACGCGTCGGCGGGTAGGTAGAACCCCGTTGCCGAGTCAGTGTTGCCGATGTCCCGGGCGGGCGCGCGTAGCTGGGCGGCCACTTGAGACAGGCCCGCCAGCAGCTGTACGTTGCTGTCCACCAATGCGCTCACACCGCCGGACAGCTGTCGGGCCCCGTCGGCGAGCGCTCGGACGCCCGTCTGGAGCTGTGACAACCGACTGCCGAGGTCCTGGCCGTTGATCGTCTGCAGAGCGGAGTCGAGGACGTTCAATGAGCTCTGCAACTGCGCGAGGTCCGCCGTTCCCGGGCCCTCGACTCCACCGAGCTGGGTAGCGAAGTCCGCGATACGACCGAGGGACTGGTTGTCGGCCAATGCGCGGATGTCCGAGGTCTGTGTCTGCAAGGCCGAACACTGCGGGATCTGGACGCACCAGGGAGCATCGAGTGCACTCAACGCCGGTGCGACGGCGTCGGCAGCCGACTGTGCTTGTCGTGCCACTCGAGACAGCTCGGGAGCTTGTTGGGAGAATTCATCAAGTGCGGGCGCCGCAGCAGCCAGCTGATCGACGAGCGGACGATACTGGCTGAGCTGCTCGCCGGCCGACGAGGCCTGCTCGAGCAACCCCGACAGCGGCGCGAGGTTGGTGGTGACCTGCTCGTTCAGCAGAGCAAGACCGTCGGCGAGTTGTGATGACCCGGTCTTTAGTAGGTCCAGGTCGCCCTTCCGTGACTGTGCGTCATCGGTCTGTTCGGTGATACCACTACCGATCTGGTCGTTCTGCCATGACAACTCAGCCTGCTCGAGCTTCTCGCCCGTCGGGCGGGTCACCCCGATGACGCGGGTGACGCCGGGCGTCTGCGCGACGCGCGACGCCATCTGTTCAAGATCGGCCAGTCCCTGGCCGGTGCGCATGTCTTCGTTCGACTCCACCAGAAGGAATTCGGAGATGATGGTGTCTTTGGGAAAGTGCCGGTTCAGCAGCGCGTATCCCTCGTTGCTTCCGGTGTCCGGCGGCTGACCTTCCCGATCGTCATAGGTGATTGTCATGGTGGTCGCGATGAGGCCGAGAGCGATCAGTGCCACCAGGCTCACCGCGAGCAGCGGGACCGGCCGCCGGATCACCCCCGTTCCCACCCGATGCCAGTACCGTCTGGTGAGGTCACGACGAGGTAGACCCGCGCCACGCTTTGCCGCGAACGACAGCACGGGGGGCAGCAAAGTGACGGTTGCCAGGAAGCCGAAGGCGATAGAGATCGCGCACGCCGGGCCGAGCGTGTTGAACACGCTGAGTTTGGCGAACGCCATCGCTAAGAAAGCAAAGGCAACTGTCGCTGCGGACGCGAGCACCACGCGACCGATCGTTGCGGTGGCGTTCGCAATGGCCACGTCAGGGGTATCGCCCGCCCGGATGCCCTCGTGATACCGGCTTATGAGGAATACGGAGTAGTCGACTCCGGCGCCGAAGATGATTACCGTCATGAACATCGAGGTGAATTGAGACACGGGCATGCCCAATTCGCCCAGACCCGAGAGCACCCCGCGGCCCACTGCCAGGCTCATGCCGACCACCAGCAGCGGCATGAGAGCGGTGAAGATCGATCGGTAGACGATCAGCAGGATCCCGGCGATCAACAGCACCGTGGCGAGCGTGATCACGACCAGATCGGTCTCACCCACCGCGAGCTGGTCGGTGAACGTGGCAGGTGGACCGGTCACCCGAACAATTGTGTCGGTACCACTGAAGATTTCGTTCGCGGTGTCACGGACCGCTTCCACGGCGTTGGCAGCGTCCGGTCCGCCCAACGTCCCGGTGACACCGATAGGCAGATACCACGCCTTCTTGTCTTTGCTCAGCGCCTGACTCTCCGTGAGCGGGTCGCCGAGCAGGTCGCGGACTGCGATGACGTGTTCCGTGTCCGCACGCAGTGCGGTCACCAATTCGTCATACCTGGCGCGGGTGGTGTCCGAGAAACCCCTGTCGTTCTCCATGGCGACGAAGACGGTGGTCTTGGCCCCCTTCTCATTGAACGCCTCACCCATCCGGTCGAGCGTCTGAAATGACGGTACGCCCGCGGGTATCGGGTCCACCGACTGCTGTCGGATCACGGACTCCAGCTGCGGGAATAGCACCGCTAAGCCGACCGCAACCACGACCCAGACCGACGCCACGAATCCCTTGCGCCGCAGCGTGAACCAGGCGACCTTTTCCAGTTGAGCGCTGTATTCACCGGTGCCGGCAGAACGCCTTGATGGACGGTTGTGAACGATCGACGACCTGGCCACGTACGAATTTCCTCTCGGACTCATTGGATTGGGGGAACGCCCCACAGGCGGCTCCGTGCGGGTCGGTCAGCTGTGATGTTCACTCTCTGCTATCGACTCCACGTCTTCGAGCGTGGTGGGGATGTGGTACGGCGGCCTGCTCGTGCCCGTAATGCGATAGCGGTCCCAGAAATCAGGATCGCCCACGACGCACTCGGCGCGGCCCTCTGGTGTCACGAAGACAGCAACCGTGCGCCTGCCCGCGAGGAGGGCGTCGAGCGCATCATTTTTGTCGATCCTGCCGTACCAGGTGTACAAGCCGTTGAGGGGCTGGAAATAGCCTTTGATTTTCACCCGGACAGCAATCTCCTTGCCGCGGCACACCAAGGTGCCCTCGCCGGAGTAGTCGAGATCGTGGTCGTCAGACACGTAAAGCTCACTTTCTTCACATCAAGCGTTGACAAAAGAACACACTGGCAGTGACACTAGCAGTATCGGGTACCCAGAGTATCGGGTATAGAGACGAGACTCAGCTCGGCCCGGAACACAACGGAGGTGTCACATGACCGTTCAGAATGTTGAGATCAAGCCCGACGTTTCGACGGAAGGGGTGTCGCGCGTCAGTGCCCGCAAGCCCGTCGACATGCAAAGGTCTGCCGGCCGACTCCTGCGGGCGGCGGCCGAAAAGTTCTACGACGCGGAGATCGACATCGATTGGGACTCGCCCTGGGAGGAGGGAAAGTACTTCCTGCCCGAGCATCGTGTCTCGCTCTACGGCACCAAGCTGTGGGAGAAAATGAGCGATGAGCAGAAGGTGGAACTCGGGCGCCATGAAATTGTCAGCATTCTCAGCTTCGGTATCTACGCAGAGAATCTGCTCAGCTCAGCGCTGCTCCGAATGTCTGCCAAAGGTGCCCTGACAGATCAAAGGGCCCTCTACGCCCTTAACGAGATCGGCGACGAGGCACGTCACTCGACGATGTTTGCCCGGTTGATCAACAAGACGGGACTGGCGCCGTACAAGTTGCCGAAGGGATTCTTGGGCTTCGCGAAGATTCTGCATTTTGTGCCTCTCGGCCCGTCTGTATCCGGCGCGACATTGCTCATCGAAGAGATACTCGACCGCGCTCAGCGTGAGGCGATGAATGACCCGAAAATGCAGCCGCAGCTGCGCCAGCTCATGAAGATCCACGTTCTCGAAGAGGCCCGCCACATCACCTTCGCGCGGCTGGAAATGGTGGAGGGGATGCAGCGTCGCGGACGCATCTCGCGCGCTTGGCATCGAGGCACGCTGGCGGTCATTGCGAACTTTGCGTACCCGTTGCTCATCAATCCGAAGGTGTACCCCGCTGTCGGAATCAACCGTCTGCGCGGGCTGTGGGCGCAGCAGACGAGCCCGAACTATCGCGTCAATTTGCAGTTCATGTCCGAGCCTATGATCCGGTTCTTCCACGAGGCCGGGATGATGGAGGGGAAATTCACGATGGCGATGTGGCGCGCAACGCGCAGCCTGCCCGACGATCTGCGCTAACACCCTCAGCCTGGCCCCCTCGGCCACTCGCCAACCCTCGACCCCACGTTCGGATGTCTCCGTTCGCGGGCTCGGGTGGATGACATTCTCACACCTGCGACGCGTTCCCGCGCCGTGCAGGTCCGTCTGCTGTATTTGATCAGGGAGCTTTTCACTCAATGCCGTCCTCCAACACCAAGCGCGCGGCGCGCGCCGCCACGGCGACAGACCCGGGAATAGCCGAGCCTATAATCACCAAGGTACTCATCATCGGCAGCGGATTTTCTGGGCTCGGTATGGCCGTGCAGCTCCGCCGGCGCGGGTATAGCGATTTCATCGTGCTGGAAAAGGCCGACTCTGTCGGTGGAACCTGGCGCGACAACACCTATCCAGGATGCGCATGCGACGTGCCGTCACTGATGTACTCCTACTCGTTCGAGAGCCGCGGTAGTTGGTCGAAGGTGTGGTCTTCGCAGCCCGAAATCGAGCAGTACCTGAAAGAGATCTCCGACAAGCGTGGTGTCACTCAGAAGATCCATTTTGGGCAGAAGTTGGTCTCCGGATACTGGAGCGAGTCCGAATCTCGGTGGCACCTGCGTACCGAGTCGGGCCGGGAGTACATCGCGCAGTACGTCGTGTCCGGTGTCGGCGCTCTGCACATCCCGAACTATCCGAACATCCCCGGAATCGATGAGTTCGCCGGCCAGGCATTCCATTCGGCAAAGTGGGACCACACGGTGGATCTCCAGGGCAAGCGGGTGGCCGTCATTGGCACCGGTGCCAGCGCGATTCAGTTCGTGCCATTCGTGCAGAAGGAGGCCGGCACACTCACGGTCTTCCAGCGAACCCCGGCTTGGGTACTTCCACGCAAGAACTTCGCGGTGCCGACGGCACTTCGGACCGTGCTCAGCAAGATCCCTATCACACGCCGCCTCGCTCGGTGGTCGGTCTACTGGGGCGCAGAGAGCCTGGCCTTCGGGCTCAACGGCCACTCCAACCTTATGCGACCAATCGAAAAAGTGGCGAAATGGAACATCGAGCGTTCTATCGCCGACCCTGAGCTACGCAGAAAGCTGATGCCGTCCTACCGCATCGGATGCAAACGCATCCTGGGATCGAACGACTACTACCCTGCACTCGCCGCGCCCAACACGACAGTGATCAGTGATCGGATTGAAAAGGTCACCGCGGATTCTATCGTCACCGCTGACGGCGTGTCACATCCTGTAGATGTGATCATTTACGCCACAGGGTTCCATGTCACAGACGGATTCGATCAACTCGCGCTCAAGGGCGCCCGGGGCGAAGACTTGCCGTCGCACTGGCACCGGACGGGCATCAACACCCACCTCGGCATCACCACCGAGGGCTTCCCGAACCTGTTCTTCCTGCTCGGGCCCAACACAGGTCTTGGACACAACTCTGTGGTGTTCATGATCGAGCAGCAGATCAAGTACATCATGAAGGCCATCGACGCCGTCGACAGTCGCGGAGCGCAGCGTGTAGATGTGCGGCCCGAGGTTCAAGAACACTTCAACAAGAACATTCAGCACAAGCTCGCCAAGGGGGTATGGACCAACGGCGGGTGTACGAGCTGGTATCTGGACTCGCAGGGTGTCAACCGTACGGTGTGGCCCGGGTTCACCTGGCAGTACTGGCGAGCGACGAAGGACTTCAAGCCCGCCGAGTACGAGATCGCCTGACAACCCAGCCGTAGGTCATCGAGAAGTGAGTATTCAACAGTGAGTAGTTCGACAACAGATAACTATGCGAACCAGGTCGCAGTCGTCACGGGAGCCGCCTCAGGGATCGGCCGGTCCCTTGCCCTCCAATTGGCCGGACGCGGGGCCAGCCTTTCCTTGTCCGACGTCGACGAGGTGCATCTCGCGGAGACGGCGGCTATGTGCCGTACCGCGCATCGGGCGAAAGTCGAGACCGCCGTGTTGGACGTGGCAGATCGTGCTGCCTTCCAGGATTACGCCGAAAGCGTCCAGTCATCTTTCGGGTGCGTGAACATGGTGTTCAACAACGCCGGCGTCGCCCTCGGCGCCGACGTTGTTGACATGTCTTGGGAGGACTTTGACTGGCTGATGGGTATCAACTTCGGTGGTGTCGTCAATGGGACGAAGGCGTTCCTGCCTTATCTGATCGCCTCCGGTGATGGTCATCTGGTGAATACCTCCAGCGTCTTCGGTCTGGTCGGTATTCCCAGTCAAAGTGCTTACAACGCCGCCAAGTTCGGTGTGCGTGGCTTCACCGAAGCGCTTCGCCAAGAGATGAAGATCAGTCGGCATCCGGTCACAGTGACATGCGTTCACCCCGGCGGCGTCAAGACAAATATCGTCAATAACGCTCGGGGTGTATCCGATATGGGGGCAGATACCGCCACCATTGCCACAATGTTCAACAGCATCGCCAGGACCACTCCGGAGAAAGCGGCGTCCACCATCCTCAAGGGAATGGACAAGAAGAAGCCCCGAGTGCTGATCGGCGCAGACGCACGGGGCTTCGACTTTGTCGCACGCGTTGTGGGTCCGCGCTACCAGGACATCTCTGCGCCTATCACCCGCGCGGGCTACGCCTTCGCTCGCAAGCGGGGAATCATCAAATGACCGTCGAGCAGGAGAATCGGCCGGGCACCACCGCGCGATCGCGGACGCTGACCGTGTCGGAGGTCGTGCAAGAGACCAAGGACTCGGTGAGCATCGCCTTCGAAGTGCCTGACGAGATCGTCGACGATTTCAAGCATCTACCCGGGCAGTTCATTACGCTGAAGATCCCGTCCGACCAGACGGGCCACGTCGCACGATGCTATTCGCTGAGCAGTTCACCTCATGTCGATGACTTCCGCCTCGAGATCGGGGTGAAGCGCACCGCTGGGGGATACGCGTCAAACTGGTTGTGCGACAACGTCTCCGTCGGCATGGAAATGACCGTACTGACGCCGTCGGGAAAGTTTACCGCTAAGAGCCTCGACGTCGACATGCTTTTCTTCGCCGGCGGAAGCGGCATCACGCCGATCCTGTCGCTGGTGAAGTCGGCACTGGTGTCGGGCAGTGGGGAAGTCGTCCTGTTCTACGCGAACCTTGACGCCGATTCGATCATGTACGAGCGCCAGCTTCAGCAGATCAGATCCGAATTCCCCGAGCGGTTCACTTTGGTCGACTGGCTTGAGTCGGAGAACGGGATCCCCACATCCGAGGCTGTCGAGAAGATTATTCGTGATCACAAGGGATCGGTGATCTTCACCTGCGGCCCTTCCCCCTTCATGGATCTGGTGGAAAGGTCTGCCACCGCGTGTGGAGTGGACCATTCGGATGTACATCGGGAGGTGTTCCAGTCGCTGGCGGGTGACCCGTTCGACACCGCCACACTGCGTCGACTCAGTGACGATGAGGGTGTAGCTACCGCCACGGTTTACCTCAACGGAGAGTGCATCACCACGGAGTGGCCACGTAACACGCCGCTGCTCGATGTGCTGCTCTCACGAGGGCACAACGCCCCGTACTCGTGTCGAGAGGGCGCATGCAGCGCGTGTGTGTGCAAGCTCATCGAGGGTGATGTCGACATGGTGCAGAACAACATCCTCGTCGACGATGACATTGAGGACGGTGAGCGACTCGCGTGCCAGGCACTTCCGCTCACCGACGCTGTGACGGTGAGCTTCGATGACCTCTGACTCGATGACCTCTGACTCTTCGGGAGCTGGCCTGTTGTCGCCGCGGTCGCGGGAGGTTCTCTCTAGTGACGGCACAAGGCTGTTCGTTGAGGAGTACGGGCTGGGTGATGATGCGCCGCTGTTGGTGTTCAGCCACGGGTGGGCTTGCCAGGGTCGGTTCTGGAGACCTCAGATCGAACACTTCGCCAACACACACCGTGTGGTGGTATATGACCAACGAGGACATGGCTGGAGTGACCGGGGTCGCGCCCCCTTCTCTTCGTCGTTGCTCGGCGACGATCTCGAGGCGGTCTTGCGCGCGGTCGTCACGTCGAGTCGTAAGGCCTTGGTGTCCGGTCACAGTATGGGCGGGATGTCCATCATGGGTTGGGCTGCCGAGCACCCGGAGTCGGTGCCCCTCCTAGCCCGTGGTGCCGTCTTGGCGAGCACTGGACCCTCCCAGTTGGTTAGCCGATCGACGTTAATAAGGTCGCCACGTCGATTCCGCGCCACACTGGAGCGAGCCTTCGCGGCTGGGCTCGCCATCGCGGGACCGGAGATGCTTGACACTCGTTTCAACCGACGGTTGGTAAAATACGGGACGATGGGTCCGCACGCGTCGGCCGACGTTATAGCGGAGTGTTCCGACATAGTGCTGCGTTGCCCACCTGCGGTGCGGGGAATGTGGGGAAAGGTCCTGGCCTCCATCGACGTCAGCAAAGGAGTCGACTCACTTGCGGTGCCGACGACGGTGATCGTGGGTTCTGCCGACAAGTTGACACCCGAGGTTCATTCCACTGATCTCGCCGAACGCCTGCAGCAGCGCGGTCGGTTGCACGATTTCGTGGTGTTGCCGCAGATCGGTCACATGATCAACATGGAGGCACCGAAAGATTTCAACGAAGCAGCGGCGCGATTGGACGCAGCCACGGTAGAAAGTTGACTCCTGAACCGTATCTATGACCGAATGCACATGAGCTGATGATCGCTTGGGGGAGGGACTTCCGGTATTGTTACTCCTAGAATGTCAGTCGTCCGCCGAGTTTCCTCCGCGCCATCTCAGGTGCAGCGCCGGGTGATGGATGCCCGTAGCACTCGTTGGGATGAACACCGAGTCGCGGTACGCGCACAGCTGGTCGACGCGGCCATACGGATCATCGAACGCTATGGCGCAAGCGTCAGCATGGACGACATCGCTGCGGAGGCAGGCGTATCTAAGCCGAAGCTGTACCGCTACTTCGGCGACAAAGCGGGCTTGAACGGGGCGGTGGCGGCAAAACTCGGTGCGTTGATGTGGGAGTCGGCGCAAGTCACAATCTTTGCTGAGCAAGATCATGCGTCTGTTGACGATATGATTCGCTCGTCGGTCCAGTCCTACGTCGCGCTGGTTGGGAAACACCCCGTGGTCGTCAGGTTCCTTATGGCGAATCACTTGTTTCAGTACTCCGGATCGGGAGATGGCGGAGTTGCTGACCAACTGAGGTCGGTGATGGAGGCCGTCGCCGACCGGTTCACTGAAAGTCTGCAGCGTGTTCACGCAGATGCCTCGATCATTCCCTTGGCCGTGGCGTCCATCCTGGGTTCTGGACTATCGGCGACTCAGTGGTGGATCGACAACGGTCGTGAGCAAGGGGTCAACGACAGCTATTTCGCCGCACACCTATCGGAGACAACGTGGGGAATAATCAACGGCGCGGCCGCAACCGTAGGCGTTGCCTTCTCACCTGATCTGCCATTTAGCCATCCCGGTTTCGCGTCCCGCCTCGAGATGAACTGACCCGCGTTTGCAGCTAGTTGCTGGCCCAGTGTGCCGCTGGCTCTGGATGTAATTCCGCCGCCGGCACCCCCGGTACGCAGCCATCGGACTACTCACGCCACAAGCTTTTCCCTCTTCGCCGAGGCGCCCCTGCACGTCAGCGAACTCGACGAGTAATCCTTTCATGGCACTGCATTAGAGTGAATGTCGGCGGTCACTGTCAGGCTTGCACGACTCGCCTGCCGAGGAACCCGACATATGCGACCACCCCAATCAAACCGTAAACGCGGGACCGGCTGTTGGAGAGGGCGAGGCCGATCAGGGTCTCACTTGCACCATTCGCGTAAGTCCATTCACGCGTGTTCTCGGGAAATGCAAGCTTGGTGATCGATTCAAAAGCCTGCGGAACAACAAAGTGCGCCAACCCTGTTCCCGCCATTCCCAAACCGATCAATTTCGGCAACACCGACGTCGTCGCCTTTCCGGTCTTGTCCATGGCCATGAGAAAGTCCCCACTGGTGGCCAGGTCGAGGTCCCCGCTGGTGGCCAGATAAAAGTCCCCACCCTGTGTTCGTCGTGTCGACCCGGAACTGAGGGCCCAGGCGATGACGGTGAAGGTGCCAACCGATCACCATCACCGCCTGGGAGTTCCATTGAAGTCTGCGAAGGACCGTATGGACATCATTTCTGCTTACCGAGAACTCGGAAGCTATCGCGCCGCAGCCGAGGTGTGCGGCACCACCCACAAGACCGTCAAACGTGTGGTCGACCGGTTCGAGGCCGACGATCAACCACCCGATCGCAAGGAACGGGCCCGCAACTACGACACCGTCGCCGAGCTGGTCGCCGAGCGAGTCGAGCGGTCACACGGCCGGATCACCGCCAAACGTCTGCTACCAGTAGCGCGAGCGGCGGGCTATGCAGGCTCGGCCCGCAACTTCCGTCGTCTCGTCGCCCAGGAGAAAACACAGTGGCGCCGTGATCACCATCGTGGGCGTCGCCCGGCAGTGTGGGCTCCGGGTGACTACCTGGTCATCGATTGGGCCGTGATCGGCGGCCTGCACATGTTCTGCGCGGTGTTGGCGTTCTCACGCTGGCGGTTCGTTCGGTTCGCCACCAATGAAACATCCACCACCACACTCGGATTCATCGCTGAAGCCTTTGAGGAGATCGGTGGAGTACCCAACAAGGTACTCGCTGATCGGATGGGCTGCCTCAAAGGTGGAGTCGTCGCCAACGTCGTCGTACCCACCCCCTCGTATGTGCGGTTTGCCACCCACTACGGGTTCGCCCCGGATTTCTGTCACGGCGCCGATCCGGAATCGAAAGGGATCGTGGAGAACCTCTGCGGGTACGCGCAGTCAGATCTGGCGCAACCGTTGTGGACCGAAGCCAAGATCGCCGCTGGTCGTGACGACGTGCAGCTGGATGTGCATCTGGCGAACCGGGCTGCGTGGGACTGGTGTGCCGAGGTCAACACTCGACGCCACAGCGATACGCTGACGGTGCCCACTGACCAGCTGGTGAGTGAACGGAAAG